>JANQGU010000120.1 GCA_028282935.1 Kiloniellales bacterium | reverse complement strand
GAATTCAGTAGAGCTATGGCGGTGCTTGACGGCAGCGGAGTATGGAAGCGCTCCCATAGTCCTGCAGAGGGCGTCACGGCGAGCCTGGTGGATGTCGCCCGCCACGCCGGGGTCTCGCCGACCACGGTGTCCCGCTTCTTCAACCAGCCCGGCCTGGTCCGCCCCGGCACCCGGCAGCGCATCGAACGGGCGGTCGCCGAGCTCGGCTACCTGCCGAACGCCGCGGCCCGTGCCCTGGCCTCCAAGCGCTCGCGCATGGTCGGCGTGGTCGTGCCGACCCTCGACCACGCGCTCTTCGCCAAGGCCCTGAACAGCCTCGAAGGCCGGCTGGCCGAGGCGGGCTACACCCTGGTCGTGGCCGCGAGCGGCTTCGACCCGGCGCGGGAACGCCGGCAGATCGAGAGCCTGCTGTCGCACCGCATCGATGCCCTGGTCCTGGTCGGCGCCGCGCGCGATCCGGCGAGCTACGCCCTGCTCGAAGGCCAGGGCCTGCCCTACGTCACGACCTGGGTGGTGGACGAGGACGGGCGGCATCCCGGCGTCGGCATCGACAACCGCGCCGCGGGCCGGCGCATCGCGTCCCACCTCCTGGATCTCGGCCACCGCGACTTCGGGGTGATCTCGGCCGAGACCGCGCGGAACGACCGGGCGCGCCTGCGCCTGGCCGGGGTCCGCGAGGCGCTCGAGGCGCGCGGCGTCGCGCTGGCGCCGGAGCGGGTGATCGAGCGGCCGCTGGACCTGCTGGAGGGCGGCTATGCCTTCCGCCACCTCATGGGCCTCTCGCCGGCGCCCAGCGCGGTGATCTGCGGTGCCGACCTCTTCGCCGTCGGCGCGGTCTTCGAGAGCCGCAAGCTGGGGCTGCGGATCCCCGAGGAGGTCTCCCTCACCGGCTTCGACGACATCGACCTCGCCTCCCTGACCGATCCGCCGCTGACCACGCTCCGCGTGCCGGTCCACGAGATCGGCGCGCGCAGCGCCGACTACCTGCTGAAGCGGCTGCGCGGCGAGGCGGTGCCGGCCAGCACCCTGCTCGAGGTCGAGCTGCTGCTGCGCGGCAGCACGGCGGCGCCCAAGGCGAAGGAGAGTTCTCGATGAAGACCCAGGCCCGGGCGGTCGTGATCGGCGGCGGCGTCGGCGGCTGCTCGACGCTCTACCACCTGACCAGGCTCGGCTGGTCCGACGTGGTCCTGGTCGAGCGCGACGAGCTGACCTCCGGTTCGACCTGGCACGCCGCCGGGCAGGTGACCCAGTTCGGCACCGTGCAGACCATGCTCCGGCTGAAGCGCTACAGCACCAGGCTCTACGCCGAGCTGGCCGCCGATCCGGAGCATCCGATCAACTACCACGTCACCGGCGGCGTCCGCCTGGCCCATACCCGCGACGACATCGACGGCTACCAGCACTTCGTCGCCCTGGCCAAGGGCGTCGGGGTCGAGCTCGAGCTGCTCTCTGCCGAGGAGACCGGCCGGCGCCATCCCCTGATCAGCACCGAGGGCCTGGCCGGCTCGCTCTGGGACCCGGTCGACGGCGACATCGACCCGAGTCAGCTCACCCAGGCCCTGGCCCGCCGGGCGCGCCAGGGCGGGGCCGAGATCTATCGCTTCAATCCCGTCGTCGGGATCGAGCGCAAGCCCTCGGGCGACTGGCGGGTGCGGACCCGGAACGGCGACATCGACTGCGAGGTCGTGGTCAACGCCAGCGGCTACCGGGTCAACGAGGTCGGCGCCATGCTGGGCGTCGAGCACCCCGTGGTCTCGATGGAGCACCAGTATTTCTTGACGGACTCGATTCCCGAGATCGAGGCGCTGGAGCATCGCGTTCCGATCATCCGCGACCCGGGCGACGACTTCTATTCGCGCCAGGAACGCCAGGGTCTGCTGGTCGGGATCTACGAGCAGGCCTGCCGGACCTGGGGGACCAAGGGCATCCCCGCCACCTTCACCATGGACCTGCTGCCCAACGACCTGGACCGCCTGGCCGACAACCTGGAAGGCGTCTTCGCCCGCCTGCCGGTGCTGGCCGAGACCGGCATCACCCGCATCGTCAACGGGCCCATCACCTATTCGCCCGACGGCTTGCCACTGATCGGCAAGATCCCCGGCCTGCGCAACGCCTACGCCTGCCTCGGCCTGCGCGCCGGCATCGGCGAGGGCGGCGGCCACGGCAAGTGCCTGGCCGAGATCATCGTCCACGGCGAGAGCGAGTGGGAGATGTGGGACCTCGATCCCCGGCGCTTCACCGACTTCGCCGACCAGGCCTACACCGCGGCCAAGGCGATCGAGGAGTACCGGCACGAGTTCGTCTTCCATCTGCCCCACGAGGAGCGCCCCGCCGGCCGGCCGCTCAAGACCACGCCGCTCTACGAGACCTTCGCGGCGAGGGGCGCCCACTTCGGCCTGCGCGGCGGCTGGGAGCGGGCGCTCTACTTCAAGCCCGAGGACCCGGGATTCGAGGATGTCCCGAGCTTCCGCCACACCACCTGGTTCGACGTGGTGGGCGAAGAGTGCCGGGCGGTCGCCGAGCGGGTCGGGATCACCGAGACCACCGGCTTCACCCGGCTCGCCGTCTCCGGGCCGCAGGCCGCCGCCTTCCTCGACCGGATGATCGCCGGCCGCCTGCCCGCGGTCGGCCGGATCGGCCTCGGCTACTTCTGCTCGGAACGAGGCAAGCTGGTCGGCGAGGCGACGGTCGTCCGCCTGGCAGAGGACTCCTTCTGGCTGGTCTCCGCCGCGGCCGCCGAGCACCACGACCTGCAGTGGCTGAGCGAGCACCTGGAGGACGCCGAGGTCGCGATCGAGAACCTGACCGGCGGCTATTCGGCCCTGGTGGTCGCCGGCCCGCGCGCCCGCGACCTGCTCGCGAAGGCGACCGAGGCGCCGCTGGACAACGCGGCCTTCCCCTGGCTCAGCGCCCGGCGGATCGAGATCGCCGGCGCCGAGGTCCAGGCCCTGCGGGTCAGCTTCGTCGGCGAGCTGGGCTGGGAGCTCCATGTCGCGATGGACGACCTCGAGGCCTGCTACGACCGCCTCGTCGCGGCCGGCGAGGGCCTGGGCCTGGCCCACTTCGGCGCTTACGCCATGGAGTCCCTGCGCCTGGAGAAGGGCTACCGCCACTGGAAGGCCGACCTGACCACGGAGTTCTCGCCCTTCGAGACCAAACTCGAGCGCTTCGTGAAGCTCGACAAGGGCGACTTCCTGGGCCGCGACGCCCTGCTCGAAGAGAAGCGGAGGGGCAGCGGCATCCGCTTCGCACCCCTGATCGTCGACTGCGAGGCCGCCAGCGCCCAGATGGGCGCGCCGATCTGGTTCGAGGGCGAGATCGTCGGCAGCGTCTCCTCGGGCGGCTACGGCCACAGGATCGGCAAGAACATCGCCCTCGGCTTCCTGCGCGCCGACCTGGCCAGCCCCGGGACCGCGCTCGCCGTCACCGTCCTCGGCGAAGCCCGTCCCGCCGTGGTCGTCGAAGAGCCGCTCTACGATCCCGGCAACGAAAGGCTGAAGGCTTAACGCAGGTGATCGCCGATGTGATCCCGATGCCGGAACTCGTCCTGCGCCGGATCCAATGCCCGCAAGGTCTCTGGCTTCCGTGACAGGCTTCGGATCAAAGCAATGGATAAGCGTTCTGGATTTGGGTCTTGGATAGGGCTGGGCGCCATCTCTTGCGCCCCTTGTGCTCGACAACTCTTCCGCCAAGCTTCATCCATTTGACCCGATCACTCGCTGCAATCTGCGTTGCCGCCTGAGACGCTCGGTAGCCCAGCAAAGCCATCGCTTTGCCGCAATGTCGGGGCCATTTGAGGGAAGCGGTGCCGATCTCGAAATCAGGTGCCTCGGCTCGTCGCAGATCTCCGCAGGTCAAGCAGATGAAAGTTCGGTTCGCCATCTTGTCCTCTAGGGCCCTCCGTCCAGAGGCCCGCAGAAGGTCGATTGCAACAAAGCCACGGAACTCGTGGGCTACGCTAAAAAGTTCTCCTTCTTATACTCATTTTCCGATACCGCGGCCATCTCCGGATTCGGCGCCCGGCTAGTTCAAGAAGGATACAAGGCATTTGCACCAAGCTGTGCTGGACCGCCTGTTCCTTAAGGCCATCAATTGTGGCTGGACCATATTGCCGACGTTATTGACTCCTATCTCTTCGGCTTGCCGTCTGTAGGGAGCCTTAGCCGTGAAGCACTGGGCCATTCGTCTCCTGCTCGTCGTCGGCCTTCTGGGGCTGGGCCTCTATGGCGGCCTCTTCTGGTTTCTGCGCAATCCCGCCCTTTTCTCCGCCGCACCCTCCATGGCGGAGCAGGCGGAGGCCGCCAGGCTGGAGGCGGACGTGCGCTATCTCGCCGGGTTGAACCCGCCGCGGAACGCCCAGAACGTCGAGGGACTGAACAAGGCCGCGGCCTATATCGCCGGGGCCTTTGCCGCGGCCGGCTGCGCGGTCGGCGAGCAGGTCTTCACCCTCGACTTCGTCGACTACAGGAACGTCGTCTGCTCCTTCGGGCCGGACGGCGGGCCACGAGTGGTGATCGGCGCGCACTACGATGTCGCCGGTGATTCCAACCCGGGCGCCGACGACAACGCCAGCGGGGTCGCCGGGATCCTGGAGCTGGCGCGCCTGATCGGCGCACGCCGGCCGCAACTGCCCCACCGCCTGGACCTCGTCGCCTTCACCCTGGAGGAGCCGCCCTACTTCCGCAGCGAGGGCATGGGCAGCTACGCCTATGCCAAGGGCCTCTGGGACGCCCGGGTGCCGCTGAAGCTCATGGTCAGCGTCGAGATGATCGGCTACTTCTCCGACGAACCCGGCTCCCAGAGCTTCCCCTTCGGCTTTCTCTCCTGGTTCTATCCCGAGACCGGGAACTTCATCGCGGTCGTGGGCAAGGCCCTGGACCGCGCCCTCGTGTCCCGCAGCAAGGCCCTGATGACCGTCACGCCGGAGCTGCCGGTCTATTCGATCAACGCCCCCGGCTTCCTGCCCGGCATCGACCTTTCCGACCACTGGAGCTTCTGGCAGCACGGCTATCCGGCGGTCATGGTGACGGACACCGCCTTCTTCCGGAACCCGAACTACCATCGGCCGAGCGACCGGCCGGAGACCCTGGACTACCGCCGCATGGCCCTTACTGTCGACGGTCTCTACCGGGTCGCGGTCGGGTTCTGACGTGGTCTCCTCATCCCCTCACCCAGCTCCGGCTAAGGCTCGGCTTATCGCCTCGCCAAGCCTCCACATCCCTCTCCCCGGGGGAGAGGGAGGGGCCCGCCGCGGAGCGGTGGGAGGGTGAGGGGCGGCCCGCACCGACCGGCTGGACTCTAACTCTCCTCCGCCCGCTTCCCGAGCCGCTCGACCAGCTCCGCGGCGAAGAGCGCCAGGGTGTCGTCGCGGGCGCCCATGATGACGATGCGGTCGCCGGGCCGGGCCAGCTCGAGCAGCCGGTCGCCGCAGGCCTCGCGCGCCTCGAAGGCCTCGGCCTGCCGGCCGCCGGCCAGGACGCCCGCCGCGATGTCCTTGCTGGTCACGCTGCGGTCGGTGACCGTGCCGCCGTAGTAGACCGGGTCGGGCATGACCAGCACGTCGTCGTCGCGCAGCTGCGTGGCGAAGCAGGCGATGAAGCCCGCCTTCATCTTGCGCAGCGGGCCGAAGCCGTGGGGCTGGAACAGCGCCAGCAACCGCCCGGGGAAGGCGTGCAGGGTCGCCAGGGTCGCCTCGATCTTGTCCGGGTTGTGGGCGAAGTCGTCGATGACCGTCACCCCGCCCGCCGTGCCGACCGTCTCCAGGCGACGCCGCAGGCCCGCGAAGCTGCCGAGGGCCGCCGCCGCCGCCTCCAGGGACAGGCCGCAGGCGCGCGCCGCGGCCAGGGCGGCCAGGGCGTTGGCGACGTTGTGCCGTCCCGGGACCTGCAGCCGGACCTCGGCCGAGCTTCCGGTCTTGGCTTCGGTCACCGTGAAGCTGATGCCTTCGACGGCCGGGACCAGCTCGCCGGCGAGCAGGTCCGCCGCGGGATCGCTCAGGCTGAAGGTGATCGCCTTGTCCCCGGGGACCCCGATCGCGAGCGCCGTGGTCTCGGCGTCGTCCAGGTTCAGGACCACGGTCTCGGCCTTGGCGAGGAAGTCGCGGAACAGGACGCGCAGCTCCTCCAGCGACTTGTGGTCGAGGGAGACGTTGTTCAGGACCGCGATCCGCGGGGTGTAGAGCGCGATGGAGCCGTCGCTCTCGTCGACCTCGCTGACGAAGAGCTCGCCCTTGCCGACCACGGCGCTGGCGAAGGGCGTGTCGGGGGTGATGAAGTTCTTCATCACCGCGCCGTTCATGATCGTCGGCTCCAGCCCGGCCTGATGGAGGATCCAGCCGATCATGCCGGTCGTGGTCGACTTGCCGCTGGTGCCGCCGATCGCCAGGCTGCGCGGCGCGGCGTTGAAAATCTCGGCCAGCAGCTCCGCGCGCCGCATCATGGGCGCGCCGAGCCTCTTGGCCTCGCGGACGTCGGGCACGCTGTCCTCGACCGCCGCCGAGGTGACCAGGATCTGCTCCGGTCCGGTGATCCCGCTGCCGTCCTGGGCGTGGAGCGGGATGCCGCGGGAGCGCAGAAAATCGAACTTCTGCGCGGTCCGCCCTTGGTCTAGCATGCGGTCGGAACCTTCCACCGCATGGCCTTGGCCTTGCAGGATCAGGGCCAGGGGCAGCATCCCGCTGCCGCCGATTCCACAGAAGAAGTAGTGCTTGTTCTGGTTCATCCGCTACCGATTCTAGCGATAAGGCTCTTGGCGATAAAACGGGCCTGACGGGAAAGCCCAAAGGCGAGGACGCATCGAGTGGGTCGAAACACCTTCAGGATCGGAGTCATGGCGCCCGGGACGCGCATTGACGCGGGCATTGCCGACGAGGTCAAGCACCTTGCGTCCCGGCTCTATCCCGAGGCGCCTCCGGAGATCGCGTTCCACCCCCAGTGCTTCCTCACCTCCGGGCATTTTGCCGGCGATGACGCGGCCCGCGCCGCGGCCTTTCTCGACATCGCCAACGACCCGGGCTTCGACGCCCTTTGGTTCGCACGCGGCGGCTACGGCTCCTGCCGTTTCGCCGAGGACGTCCTGCCGCGGCTGACCCCGGCGGCGCGCGACAAGGCCTACCTCGGCTACAGCGACGCCGGCACCCTGCTCGCCGGGCTCTACAAGGCGGGCTTGCCCCGCCTGGCGCACGGCCCCATGCCCATCGACATCCAGCGCAGCGGCGGGGCGGCGGCGGTGGAGCGGGCGCTGGCCTACCTGATCGACGGCGCCGCCGAGGCCCTGGAGCCCAGCGTCGGGAGCGAAGGGCCGGCCGTCGCCTTCAACATCATCATCCTGGGCCACGTGATCGGCACGGCCCTGCAGCCCGACCTCGCCGGGCACGTCCTGATGCTGGAGGAGGTCTCCGAGTACATGTATCGGATCGACCGCGACCTCTGCCAGATCACCGGAAATCCCGAGATCCGGCGGGCCGCCGGCATCCGGCTCGGCCGCTGCAGCGACATCCCGGCGAACGATCCGGACTTCGTCCTGACCGAGGAGGAGGTGGTCCGCCACTGGTGCGGGGTCTCCGGGATCCCCTACCTCGGCCGCGCCGATATCGGCCACGACGCCGACAACAAGGTCGTGCCCTTCGGCCCGCCGCCGACCGTCTGAGGTCGGGACGCTCCCTGTCGTAGCAAGGATTTGACGCTGCCTGCCAAACCCCACCATGATTGCCGTCCGGCCAATTCGACGCGAAGGCCTGGCCGCCCGAAGCCCCCCCGACACGACAAGCTCTGGTCAATAATGTTGAGAGGTGGAGATCGTGTTCTTCGTTGGTGTGAGCCTATCGCCCATGGGCTGGCTGATGGTCATCGTGGCCGCCGTCTTTGCTCTGGCGATACCCTTTGCCGTGATCGGCTCCATTGTCTCTCCGCTACCGGAACCCTTTAGAACCGTCACCGAGATGGCCCTGGGCTATGTCGGGCTGCCTCTGCTCCTTTGCTACCTCCACTCCAGAAAGGTGTTTGGCAGGGGAATCGGATCGGCCTTCTTCTTCGTCTACACTTGGTTCTATCTTCTGGTCGGCCTGGTCGCGATGGCTGGCTCCTACTTCGCCGAGGGCGGCTTCAACCTTGACGGTTTTCTCTTCGGCGTCGTCATGACCGTGATCGGTGCCGGCATGATCTGGTGGTCGCGACGGACGCTTGCCGCGTTCAACTCCGCGGTCGAAGAGGAGATGAGAGCCCAGGCCGCCTTGGAGCGTGAGGAAGACATCCAACGCCAGACGGAAGCTATTCTGCGCGCCGAAGAGCTTCGAAGGGAGTAGCCGGGGCGCCCGGCCGTCCGGCCTCGACGTGTCCTTGCGGTCACGGTCCAGATCCTCTTGGCGCCCGCCCAGATCCTTGCGGGCAAGACTCTTGCAGGAAGGTAGGAATGAAAAACTACGCCGCTGTTTGCCTCGCTCTTCTCATGTTATCCGCCTGCGACGGGGGCGAGACTCTGGAAGGAGAATACCTTTGCTCCGAGCCGGACGGGGCCTTCGGCGCAAAGCTCACGTTCGACGGCAAGGGATCCGTTCTTCTGGATTTCGTGACCGAGGAACAGGTCAGCCGGAGTCCCGACCTGGGCAGCAAGATGAACGTTCCCGGCAAATATGAAATGAAGGATGGTTCGGTCGTCCTGTCCTATTTCGATGGCGCCCAGCGTCACACGCTCGAGGTCAAGGAAGGCGCCCTTGAATCGAGCACCAGCGGTTTCAGCTCCTGCGTCAAGACGCCCTGACATAGCGAGCAGGTCCTACGGCCGGGCAGCGTCCGTCGCGCGATCTCAGGCTCGCGGCCTCACGTTCTGGTTCAGCCGGAACAGGTTGTCCGGGTCGTAGCGGGCCTTCAGGGCCGCCAGGCGCTCGTAGTTGCCGCCGTAAGCCTCATGCTCGCGGCCCTCGCGCTCGGCGATGAAGTTGACGTAGGCACCGCCGTCGGCCAGGGGCGCGAGGGCATCCCGGCAGGCCTGCACCCAAGCCAGGGCCGCATCGTCGCCGGCGGGCTCGGCCCAGCGGGCGCCGGGGGTGACGACGAAGCCGGTGTCGCGGTGCGGGTAGGCGCTCGCCTCCGATGCCACCTCGTTTATGGCGCCGCCGACCTGGGAAACCAGGATGTCGGACTGCGGCGTCGGCAGCCGCGCCGCCAGGGTCACCAGCGCGTCGATGGCGGCATCGGAGAGGGCCTTGAAGTTCTGCGGGGTCCAGTAGTTCCGCAGGCCCTTGGCATAGGTCTCGTCGAGCAGGCCCTGGGCACTGGTGTAGGGCAAAGGTCCGGCGGCATCGGCGATGGGCCGGCCGAAGCGGCGCAGCGGTGCCAGGACCTCTTCGCCCTGTCGCGGATCGCCGGCGTGGAACTGCATCAGCGAGAGAACCTTGGTCCCGTGGTGGGCCTCCGGAATGATGGGCAGCGGCGGCGCCGTCATGAGGTCGGCCCAGACGCAGCAGTCGTGGGGGGCGCTGTGCGCGAAGTCCCGGTAGTGCGCCAGCACCTCGGCGGCATCCTCCAGGCGGTAGAAGGTCGGGCCGAAGAAGACCTCGGGGCCGAGCGGATGCAGGCGGAACTCGAAGGCGGTGGCCACGCCGAAGTTGCCGCCGCCGCCGCGCAGGCCCCAGAACAGCTCCGGGTTCTCCTTCGCGCTGGCGCGCAGCCGCTCGCCGGCCGCCGTGACCAGCTCGACGGACAGCAGGTTGTCGGCGGCCAGGCCGTGCTTGCGCGACAGCCAGCCGAAGCCGCCGCCCAGGGTCAGGCCGGCGACCCCGGTGGTCGAGACGACGCCGGCCGGCACCGCGAGCCCCTGGGCTTGGGTCGCGCGGTCCAGGTCGCCGAGCAGCGCGCCGCCGCCGACCCGGGCGACCCGGGCCCGCGGGTCCACTTCCACCGCGTTCATCGCCGAGAGGTCGATCACCAGGCCGCCGTCGCAGACCGAGGTCCCGGCGATGTTGTGGCCGCCGCCGCGCACCGCCAGTGTCAGGCCCTGGTCGCGCGCGAAGTCGACCGCGGCGACGACGTCGGCCACCTCGGCGCAGCGCGCGATCAGGGCCGGCCTCCTGTCGATCATGGCGTTCCAGACGGCGCGCGCCTCGTCGTAGGCCGGGTCGTCCGGCGCGAGCAGGGTCCCGCGCAGGCGCGTGCCCAGGTCTTCGGTCACTGCCAGGTCCAGCATGCCTGCCTCCTTGGGCGTGAAACTCGGCGAAGGAGGCGAGCTTGGCGCCGGCGGCGCGCTCGAACTACTCTAAAATCTGGAGTGCCTTCCACGCTGGCGGCCGTCCCTTATCGGCGCCGGGGTGGCGGCCCTCCAGGCCCTGCGGCGACGCCCGGTCAGGCGGCCTGGCCCGCTGCCATGGCCTCGGGCACCTCCACCAGGCGGCCGGTGCCGCAGTCGTAGATGTGGCCGTAGATCGGTATGCGGGCCGGCACCAGAGGATGCCTGCGGATCCGGGTGACGTCGGCGACCACGCTTCGGGCGTTGTCGGAGATGGTCAGCCAGTCGACGTAGTCGCCCTCGGCCGAGCCGAGACCTTCGCCGTGGTCACGCCAGCCGCCCTCGTCCAGGGTCGAGGTCTCCAGGCTGCTGCCGAGAAGTCCGCGCATGACATCGTCGGTGAAGGTCTCCATGCCGCAGTCGGTGTGGTGGATGACGAACCATTCACGGGTGCCCAGAAGCTTGTAGGAGATCACGAGCGAGCGGATGGCGTCGTCGCTGGCGCGGCCCCCGGCGTTGCGGATCACATGGGCGTCGCCCTCGGAGAGACCTGCGTACTTGGCCGGATCGAGGCGTGCGTCCATGCAGGTCAGGATCGCGAAGCCGCGTGCCGGCGGCAGCGGCAGGTCGCCCTTGTCGAAGCTGGCGGCGTAGCGCTGATTGGCGTCCAGCACGTCTCGGAGAATCTGGGTCATGGCTTCCTCCACCGTCGTCTTTGGCTTCGGGGTACGCCCGACCTTCGTCCCCACGATCGTCGCCAGGAAGTCCTGGGCTCTACCTAGATTTGGATCGCGGACGCGCCCGTTCAACGCAAAGCTGCACGCTTGGGCGTCGGGGATCTGCCCTGGTCTGGCCGCCGCTCGCGAATCACGGAGTTCAGCCGGAGACGGTGAGGCAACGGCCTTGGGAGACCGGCGCAGGGCTTCTTGAGGACGGGCTGCGGTTCGACGAAGAAGCCGCCTGGAGCCGAGGCTCCGGGCGGCAAGTTGGCAGGGAGGCAACGAGTAAGGGTTACCACGACCCAAGCTAAGCCCGGACGCGCCGGGCGTGCGTGGTAATTCGCACTCCCGGTGACCGCGCAAAGACCGCCGAAGACGGCGTGGTGACGAGACCTGGCACCAGGAGAGAAGGCGTCGTCAGGCAGCTCCAGATTCTGTAGTTGATGGCTTGCGCGCGATCTGGGAGCCTGATGGCATGCCGCGCGGTTACGGCCAGTACTGTCCCTTGTCCCTCGCCCTGGAGGTGCTCGGCGAGCGCTGGACCCTGCTGGTCGTCAGCCGGCTGATCGACGGCTGCCGGCGCTTCAACGAGATCCATCGTGGCGTGCCGCGGATGTCGGCCTCGCTGCTGTCCCAGCGCTTGGCCCAGCTGGAGCACGCCGGGCTGCTCGAGCGGCAAGGCAAGGCATACCTGCTGACCGAGGCCGGCCGCGCCCTGGAGCCGATCGTCATGGACCTCGCCGTCTGGGGCCAGCACTGGGCGCGGGACATGACGACCGAGGACCTCGATCCGGGCTTCCTGGTCTGGTCCATGCACACCCGCCTCGACACCGAGGCCATGCCGCCGGGCCGGACGGTGATGGAGTTCGAGTTCACTGGCGCGCCGCCGGACTGCCGGCGCTTCTGGCTGGTCAACGAGGACGGCCGGGTCGAAATGTGCCTCAAGCACCCGGGCTACGAGGTCGACCTCAAGGTCATGTCCGACCTGCGCCGCTTCATCGAGGCCTGGCGCGGACTGCGATCCCTGCGCCGGGAAATCGCCGCCGGCCGCATCCGGATCGAAGGCCCCTCGGACAAGGTCCGGGCCTTTCCGGACTGGCTGCTGCTGAGCATGCTGGCGCCCTACGAGCGGCGCCGTCCCGGCCCGGAGCAGGCCCTGGCGGCGAGGAGCAAGGCGCAGCAGGCCTAGGACCTCGGTCCTTTCAGCGTTCTTCGTGGCCGAGGCTTCGGTCGTCCGGCGCTTCTCGCTTCTCGCCCGGTGCGCAGATTTTATACAACCTAAGCGGGTATCTTCGGGGCTTCGGTTTCCCGGCCCCGCGCGGGCTCGGGAAGCCGCCCTTCGCTGTCTGCCGAGCGGCTTTCCCGCGGGCGCCCCAAGGCGAGTTCGATCCGGTCCCGAGGTCGGACTCCGCTCCTGCGAGCGGCGCCGCGGCACTCGGAGCCGACGCCCTGCGAGGCCTCGAAGGCCGTCACCCCGGCGTCGGTCCGGGCGGCGATGCCGGGGCCGGCCGGTCCCGGCGCGGCAACCTTCGCCCGGCTGCCGGAGCCGCGACCGACGGCCTGGGCGTCGCCCCCCTTTGCCGTCGACGGCCGCTCGGCCGGACCGGTCGGTCCGGGGTCCAGCGGGCAGGGCGGAAGCCGTCCGGCAGGCCTCTGTCCGGGCGCCCCACGCCGCCGCGCGGCTGCCGCGAAGGGGTGCGCCGGAGGCGCCGGCAAGCCGCCGAGTTCAAGTGACGTCTCAGCTCCGCCGAATTCCTCGCCCTTGGGAGAGCACGTGATTATTCATCCTCGTATCTCATAGCTCGCTTTGGGTAGAATATAGATTAATTAGAATTATTTAAGTGTCTCTAGGATTGGCGAAGATTATCCGGGTACCAATCGATGTACCAGCCGATTCGGCCCTGTTCCGATGACCAGAGGGCCTTTGGCGGGCGCCTCAGGGCTGCTGCGAAGGCCCGTCCGGGGCGGCCGCTTCGGCGAGGCTGCGGACCCGCTCGCCCCAGGCTTCGAGGGCGGCGCGCATGTCCTCGAAGGCGCTGCGGTCGTCCCCGACCTCGACCCCGCCGACGGTCGAGCGGGCGGCCCGGTCGAGGATGTTGCGGACCACCGGCGCCGGCGTGCCGAGCCGCACCATGCCGGCCGCCGTGCTGCGCCGCAGGTCCTCGGTCCGCCAGTCGTCGACGCCGGAGAGACGGCTCGCCCGCCGGGCCGCCTTGGAGAAGCCCGAGGCGTGGCGGTCGGGCCGGCCGCGGGCCGGGAAGACGTAGGCGCTGCCGCTGCGCGGCACCGAGGTGGCGATCTCCAGGGCGTAGGTCGAGAGCGGGATCTCATGGCCCCCGCCCGGTCGCCCGGACTCCGCGGGCACGGTCCAGATCTGCCGCGCGAAGCCGATGTCGGCCAGGCGCAGACTCGCCACCTGGTTGCGGCGCTGTCCGGTCAGCAGCAGCAGCTTGAACAGCGGCCCGAAGGGCCAGGCCATGTTGTCCCAGGCGCGCCAGAGGGCGGCGATCTCGGCCTCGTCCAGGACCCGCTGGCGCCGCGCCTCGCGCCCGGGCGGGGGCACGCCGACCACCGGCGTCGCCGGCACCATGTCGACCTCGACCCCCCAAGCGAACATCTTGCGCAGCAGCGCGAGGCGCCGGTTGGCGGCGTAGGGATGGCCCCGGGCGCAGACCCGCTCGACCATCTCGATCACGTCCCGGCGGCGGATGTCGTCCAGCGCGCGGGGTCCCCAGGCGGGCAGCAGGTCGGCCTCGATCATGCGAGCGTCGGCCCGCCAGGTCCGCTTCTCGCGCTTGGCGTAGCGTTCGACGTAGGCCTCGGCGAAGCGCGCGAAGGTCAGCGCGCCGCTGCGCAGGGTCGCGCGCTGCGCCGCCGGGTCGTTCCCCTTGGCGACCTCCTTCAGGGTCGCCCGCGCCGCGTCGCGGGCCAGCTTCAGCGGCAGGGCGGGAAAGCTGCCCAGGGTCAGGCGCCGCTTGCGGCCCTCGATGCGGTACATGACCTGCCAGGAGCGCTGCCCCGCCGGCGTGATGCGCAGGCCGAAGCCCGGCAGCTCGGCGTCCCAGAGCTCCAGCCGGCCGCTGGCCGGCGGCGCCGCCTCCGCGACGATGGCGTCCGTGAGCGCCCTGCTTGGCACCGGCGTCCTCCCAGGCCGATTCGCTCCGCCTCAAGTCGGCGCGGCTTCGCGCCGGCTGTCAAGCGAGGCGCCCTCTTTTCAGGGCTCGACGGAGACGGCCTCCGGGTCCTCGGCACCGATCAGGAGCGGCCAGGCGGCCCGGCAGGCCTCGCTGAAGACCCGGAGGTGGCCGATCTCGCGGACCCCGATGCTCTGCGGCGAGATCTCGCGGAAGCGGGTCCGCGCCGAGGGGTAGAAGTCGGCGAGCCGCGCGACCGTGGCCGGCGTGATCATCACGTCGTCGGTGATCGCGACCAGGGAAAGCTCCGCCGTGACCGAGGTGAGGTCGGGCTCGGGCATGGCCACGCCCCAGTCCGGCCGGCTGAAGCGGCGCGAGGTGCACCAGCGGCGCCATTGCCAGTAGACGCCGGCCGGCAGGTCGGTGCCGACCCCGGCGACCCGGCCGGGCAGATAGCCGCAGAGCTTCGTGAGCAGCGGTCCGCCGAGGAACCAGAACCAGAGCACCATCGGCAGGAAGCTCGGCGGATGGCGGGTGACGTAGGCCGGGCCGGCGGCCACGGCGATCACCCGCTCGACCCGTCTCGCCTGGGCATGCCAGGGCACGCAGAGGCCGCCGAGGGAATGTCCGACGACCCAGACCGGCAGATCGGGGTAGCGCGCGCAGAGGACGTCCAGCGCCGCGGACTGATCGTGCACGCCCCAGTCCGACATGCTGGCGCGGGAGTCCTTCACCGGCCCGCGCGCCGAGGCGCCGAAGTCCCGGTAGTCGTAGGTCAGGACCGCTGCCTGCCGGCTGGCCGCCAGCCAGGCGGCGAACCTGGCGTAGTAGGCCTGGGTCACGCCGGTCGCCGCATGGACCACCACGGCGAGGCGCGGCGCCGCGTCCGGCGGGTTGAACAGCCGCCCCTCCAGGACCGCGCCCGAGCCCTGGATCGACACCGGCTCGCCCGTCGCCGCCCGCGTATCAAGCATTCCGCAGCGCCCTGTTTTATGGTGATCGCCATAGAAGCTAGCACTAGACCGATCGCCATACAATGGGCAGACTCGGCCCCATGCCGCGCAGTTCGGATGCCAGAACCCGCTTCGTCGACACCGCGGCCGGCCTCTTCCGGCGGCACGGCTACCACGGCGTCGGCCTGTCGCAGATCATCTCGGTATCGGGCGCGCCGAAGGGCTCCTTCTACCACCACTTCCCGGGCGGCAAGGAGGAGCTGGCCGAGCATACCGTGCGCCACGCCGGGGCCGTGATCGCCAAGGCGATCGACGAGGCCTTCCTGGAGGCCGCGAGCTTCGCCGAGGGCGCGCGGGCGCTGGCCGACAGGATCGCGGACTGGTTCGAGGCCTCGGAGTGGAGCGACGGCTGCCCCATCACCAGCATCGTCCTGGACACCACGCCCACCTCCGAGCGCATCCTGCAGGCGACGCAGGAGGTCTTCGAGGGCTGGCTCGTCCGCGCCGCCGGCCATGCCGAGCGCCTCGGCGCCGAGGGGGACCCGAGGACGACGGCGACCCGGCTCCTGGTCGCGCTGGAAGGCGCCTGGATCGTGGCGCGCGTCCAGCGCTCCCGGGAGCCCTTCGCGCAGGCCGCCGCCCTGGTGGCCGAGGCCTAAAGAGTCGTCAGGTCCGGCAGGTTGTCCTTGTCGAGCCAGGCCTCGACCTCGGGCATGGGGTACTTCAGGCCGGTGGCGCAGTTGAACAGCAGGGCCGTCTCGCCCGGCTTGACCCGGCCGTCGGCCAGGGCCGTCTTGTAGGCGGCGTAGGTCGCGGCGCCCTCGGGGCAGAGCAGCAGGCCTTCGACCGAGGCGACCTCTTCCAGCGCGGCGCGGATGGCCTCGTCGGTCACGGCGATGGCGAAGCCGCCGCTCTCGCGCACGGCACGCAGGATCAGGAAGTCGCCGACCGCGATGGGCACCCGGATGCCGGCGGCGTAGGTGTGGGCGTCCTCCCACAGCGGTGCGTGCTCCTCGCCGGCCTCGTAGGCCTTGACGATGGGCGCGCAGCCGGTGGCCTGGACCGCCACCATGCGCGGCCGCTTGCTGCCGATCCAGCCGATGGCCTCCAGCTCGGCGAAGGCCTTCCACATGCCGATCAGGCCGGTGCCGCCGCCGGTCGGATAGAAGATCACGTCGGGCAGCTCCCAGCCGAACTGCTCGGCCAGTTCCAGGCCCATGGTCTTCTTGCCCTCGATCCGGTAGGGCTCCTTCAGGGTCGAGACGTCGAACCAGCCGACCGTCTCCTTGCCGCCGCCGACGATCTTGCCGCAGTCGTTGATCAGGCCGTTGACCTTGTAGACCTGGGCGCCCTGCAGCTTGATCTCGGAGACGTTGATCTCCGGCGTGTCGTCGGGGCAGAAGATCGTGGTCCTGAGGCCGGCCTGGCTGGCGTAGGCGGCCATGGCCGCGCCGGCGTTGCCGTTGGTCGGCATGGCCAGGTGCTCCAGGCCCAGCTCCTTGGCCATGGACACGGCCAGGGCCAGGCCGCGGGCCTTGAAGGAGCCGGTCGGCAGGCGTCCCTCGTCCTTGACGATCACCTCGCCGTCGCTGAGCCGCGCCAGGGGGATCATCGGCGTCACCACCTCGCCCAGGCTGACCACGTTGGCGGCCTTGCGGACCGGCAGGAACTCGCGGTAGCGCCAGAAGCCGGTGCTGCGCCTGGCCAGCGCCTCCTTTGAGACCGCCTTGCCCAGGGCCTCGAGGTCGTAGCGCACCAGCAGCGGCCGGCCCACCTCGGAGAGGCCCTGGACGGTATCGGCCTCGTAGCGCTGCCCGGTCATCGAGCACTCCAGGTGGGTGACGAAGCTGGGCAGCTCCTGGGTCAGGGCGGGGTCGCGCATCGGGGTCTTCCTTCTCGCTTGGGGTTTCGATGGGTCAGGCTGCCGGCGGTGCCGAGCTTTCCCGGACGATCAGCTCGGTCTCGAGCTGCTGCGAGCCGGTCGCGCGGCCGGCCAGGCGGCCGAGCAGGTAGCGCGCCGCCAGCTCGGCCATCTCGGCCCGCGGCGTGCGCAGGCTGGTCAGGGCCGGCACGACGCAGGACGCCAGGTCGGTGTCGTCGAAGCCGGTGACCGAGACGTCCTCCGGCACCGAGAGGCCCAGGCGCCGGGCCTCGAAGAGGGCGCCGATGGCGAAGATGTCGGAGCCGCAGAGCACCGCGGTCGGCGGGTCCGGCTGGCCCATCAGCCGGGCGAAGGCCTTGCCGCCCGCCTTGATGTCGAAGGGGCTCTCGACCAGGTTCCGGGCCGGCAGCTCGCAGCCGCGCGCCGCCAGGGCCTCGCGCACGCCGCGGATCCGCGCGCCGGCCCGGTCGTTGCCGGCCGCCGGCCCGGAGATCATGCCGATCCGCCGATGGCCGACATCCAGCAGGTAGTTGGCGACCGCGGCTGCGGCCGAGGCGTTGTCGAAACCGATCTGGGGCTGGGGAAGGTTCCGGTCCCAGGACCAGGTCAGGACGAAGGGAATGGCCTTCCTTTCCAGGAGCTTGAAGACCTCCGGGTCGTGGTTGGTGCCGATCAGGACCAGACCGTCGATGCCGTTGGAGACCAGGCTGGAAATCTGCTGCTGCTCGGTCGCCGGGTCGTAGTCCGAGGAGGAGACGACCAGGGTATAGCCCTCGGCGTGGAGGCGGCGCTGCAGCGGCGCGATGAAGCTGCCGAAGAGCAGGCTGTTGAGCCGTGGGAACAGGGCGCCGACGGTCATCGAGCGTTTCGACGCCAGGGCTCGGGCGGCGCCGTGGGGCACGTAGCCCAGCTCGGCGATCGCGGCCCGGATCCTGAGGCGCCGGTCCTCGCGGACCATCTCCGGCCGGTTGATGCAGCGCGACACCGTGGCCGGAGAAACCCCCGCGGCCCGCGCCACGTCCTCCATCGTCGGCGCCTTGAAGTCGGCGGCTACGATTGCGCTTTCATCGCTCTTGCGCGCTGTTCTTTTCCTGGCTTCCAAAGTTGCCTCCGGCCAGATCATAGGCCCGAAGCGTGTTTCCGGCAAGACAGCCGACGCGGCCCTTGGGTGCGGGTGTTGAGGGCCGACTTGACTTGGCATCTTTACCATGTTCATATGAAAGCGCTTTCAATAAGCAGCGACTTTCCCAGCCAAGGAAAGCCAGAGCCGCGGCGCGCCGGATTCCCTGAAGCGGTGCGAACCTCCGGCCGAAAGGGGAGTGACCAAGGGACCATGGCCGTCATCCACCTGAAATCCGCCCTGAAGACCCCGGCCTCCGGCGACGCGGAGACGACCAAGATCGTCTCGTCGCTGCTCGAGGAGATCGAGTCCGGCGGCGAGGACGCGACCCGCGCCGTCGCCGAGCGCCTGGACGGCTGGACCGACGACATTGTCGTCGGCGAGGACGCGCTGCGCCGAGCCGAAGCCGGCCTGCCGGAGACGGTGAAGGAGGACATCCGCTTCGCCCGTCAGCGGGTCGGGGACTTCGCCCGGCGCCAGCGCGATTCGATGCAGGAGTTCGAGGTCGCGCTGGTCGACGGCCTGGTCGCCGGACAGCGCCTGATCCCCGTGACCACGGCGGGCTGCTACGTGCCCGGCGGCCGCTACGCCCACGCGGCCTCGGCGATCATGAGCGTCTGCACCGCAAAGGTCGCCGGGGTCGAGAACGTGATCGCGACCTCGCCGGCGCAGAAGGGCCGGGGCATCCATCCGGCGATCCTCTATGCCATGAAGGCCTCGGGCGCCGACCACATCCTGGCCCTGGGCGGGGTCCAGGGAGTCGCGGCCCTGGCCTACGGACACTTCACCGGCCACCCGGCGGACATCATCGTCGGCCCCGGCAACCGCTTCGTCGCCGAAGCCAAGCGGCTGCTCTTCGGGCGCATCGGCATCGACGTCATCGCCGGCCCGACCGAATCCATGGTCGCCGCCGACGACACCGCCGATGCCGGGATCGTCGCCGCCGACCTCGCCGGCCAGGCCGAGCACGGGCCGGATTCGCCGGTCTGGCTGGTCACCACCAGCCGCGAACTCGCGGAAGCGGTGCTCGAGATCATACCCGGCGTGATCGCCGCCCTGCCCGAGGTGGCGCGCAACGCCGCCGAGGCGGCCTGGCGCGACTTCGGCGAGGTGATCCTCGCCGAGACCCGGGAGGAGGTCGCCCAGGTCTGCGACCGCTACGCGCCGGAGCATCTCCAGGTGCAGGCCCGCGACCTGGACTGGTGGCTGGGCCGGCTGCGCAACTACGGCTCCCTGTTCCTGGGCGAGGAGACCACGGTGGCCTTCGGTGACAAGTGCTCGGGCCCCAACCACATCCTGCCGACCCGCGGCGCCGGCCGTTACTCCGGCGGGCTCAACGCCGGCAAGTTCATCAAGTCCCTGACCTATCAGCGCATGACCCGCGACGCGACCCGGGCCGTGGCGCCGGTGGCGGCGCGGATCTCGCGCCTGGAGGGCATGGAGGGCCACGCCATGACCGGCGACGTCCGGCTGGCGAAGTACTTCCCGGGCGAGGACTTCGAGCTCCAGGTCGAGGGGGCCCAAGCCGAGGAGAGGGAGTGATGGCCGAAGCCGCCTCCGCCAGGCCGCCCTCCAACCGCACGGTCTTCACCAAGGACCTCAGCGCGCCGGACCCGGTGCCGGACGCGGGGATCGAGGCGGCCACCAGGCTGATGCGCGACGGCCGGCTGTTCCGCTACGGCGAGGACCGCGACAGCCTGCCCGAGGCGGCGCTCTACGAGGAGGAGTTCGCCGCCTACCTCGGGCGCCGCTACGCGGTCGCCGTGAACTCCGGCGGCGGGGCGCTGTTCCTGGCGCTCAAGGCGGCCGGCGTCGCGTCGGGCGACGAGGTCCTGGTCAACGCCTTCACCCTGGCGCCGGTGCCCGGCGCCATCGCCCACGCCGGCGCCCGGCCGGTGCTGGTCGAGGTCGACGGCAACTACCACATCGACCTGGAGGACCTGGACCGCAAGGCGGCGCGCTCCGGCGCGCGCTACCTTCTGCTGTCCTACATGCGCGGGCATGTCCCGGACATGGACCGCCTGCTGGAGGTCTGCCGCCGCCACGACCTGGTCCTGATCGAGGACTGTGCCCATACCCTGGGCGCCAAGTGGGACGGCCGCCTCAGCGGCACCTTCGGCAAGGCCGCCTGCTTCAGCAGCCAGACCTTCAAGCACATCAACTCGGGCGAAGGCGGGATCCTGGCGACCGACGATCCGGACCTGGCGGCCAAGGCGATCCTGCACTCCGGCAGCTACATGCTCTACGCCCAGCACCGCGCGCGTCCGCCGCTCGAGGTCTTCGAGCGCCACAGGTACGACACGCCGAACTTCTCGATGCGGATGTCCAGCCTTTCGGCGGCGCTCCTGCGGCCGCAGCTGGCCGAGCTGGAGACCCGCATCGCGGCCTGGCGGCGGATCTACGACCACCTGGCCGGCGCGCTGAACCGGATCGACCACATCACCGTCCCCGGGCGCTCGCCCAAGGAAGGCTTCGTGCCGAGCTCCCTGCAGTTCACGCTGAGCGGCCTGACCTCGGAGCAGATCCAGGCCTTCCTCGAGGACTGCGACCGCCACGGCGTGCACATCAAGTGGTTCGGGCGGGCCGAGCCGGTCGGCTTCACCTCCTCGCATCACCACTGGCGCTACCTCGATGCGCGGCAGGACCTGCCCCGCTCCGAGGCCGTGCTGCTCGGGCTCTGCGACCTGCGCCTGCCCTCCAACCTGAGCGGGGAGGATTGCGAGACCCTGGCCGCGGTGCTGCGGGAATCCATGGCGCAGCTGGCCGCGGAGCCCCGGATGTCATGAGACGGCGTGCCGGGGCAGGTGGTGCTGGTACGGGCTTCACCGTTTCACTGGTCCTACCACCAGTCCGGCTTCGTGCTAGGCTAGGGTGGGAGAAATAAGGCGTAAAGCCGAAGGGAGGCGTCTAGAAGAATGGAAACCGACGTCATTGAGCTCCGCGGGGTCTGGAAGATCTTCGGAGACCGCGCCCAGGAGGCGCTCGCCGCGGTCCGGAGCGAGAACCTGAGCAAGGCAGAGATCCTGGAGCGCTTCGACTGCGTGGTCGGCGTCGTGGACGCCAGCTTCAACGTCAAGCGCGGCGAGATCTTCTGCGTCATGGGTCTGTCCGGCAGCGGCAAGTCGACCCTGGTCCGCCACATCAACCGCCTGCTCGAGCCGACGGCCGGCGAGATCCTCATCAACGGCGAGGATGTCATGGCCAAGAACGAGGAGGATCTGCGCCTCCTGCGGGCCGAGAAGATCGGCATGGTGTTCCAGAACATCGCCCTGCTGCCACACCGCACGGTCCGCGACAACGTGGCCCTGCCCCTGGAGGTCCAGGGCATGAGCAAGATGGAGCGCTGGGACGTCGCCGAGAAGTGCCTCGAGATCGTCGAGCTCAACGGCTGGGAGGACAAGTTCGCCCACGAGCTTTCCGGCGGCATGCAGCAGCGGGTCGGCCTGGCCCGCGCGATCGCCGCGGACCCCGACATCCTGCTGATGGACGAGCCCTTCAGCGCCCTGGATCCCCTGATCCGGCGCCAGCTGCAGGACCAGTTCATGGACCTGTCCCAGCGCCTGAAGAAGACCACGGTCTTCATCACCCACGACCTGGACGAGGCGATCCGCATCGGCGACCGCATCGCCATCATGAAGGACGGGGTGATCGTCCAGATCGGCACGCCGGAGAAGATCGTCACCGAACCGGCGGACGACTACGTCGCCGACTTCGTGGCCGGCATCTCACGGCTCAAGCTGGTCTTCGCGCATTCGATCATGGCGCCGATCGAGGCCTACAAGGCCAACGGCCACAACAGCCTCGACGCCGCGCCGCGGGTCACCGAGGACACTGACCTCGACCACCTCATCGACGTCGCGGTCGAGACCGAGGGGCCGATGGTGGTGATCGACGGCGACAAGAAGGAGATCGGGGTCATCACCAAGGCCGATCTTCTGCACGGCATTCAAGGCGGAAAGGGGTAAGCGGGATGGCAACGGAAGTCAGTCTTTCGGGCGTCGGCACCCCGGACAGCGAGACCGCCCAATCGGCGGCGACCAAGGGCGACGCCCTGATCACCGAGTTCGCGGTCCAGAACGCCGATCACTACATCAAGGCCTTCAACAAGATCGGCGCGACCCAGGGCTACGTCTTCACCTTCAATCTCTGGGCGGCGATCCTCGGCCCGCTCTGGGCCGGGGCGCGCAGCCTCTGGGGCCTGTTCTGGCTCTTCGCCCTGGCCGAGCTCTTCGCCATCGTGCAGCTCGGCCGCGGCGTCTGGGGCGACCTCGGCGCCGACAAGGTCGCGCAGGCCGAAAAGCTCATGACCCGGGCCCTGGAGCGGCAGGAGGCGGCGGTGGAGGCGATCAAGAACGCCGCGACCAACGCCGAGGCCCTGCAGAAAAGCGCCGAGACCCTGGCCCGCGCCGCGGAGAACGCGCAGCTGGCTGCGGATGCGGCCGTGGCCGAGGGACCGAAGCTCGCCTTGATCGGCATCGTACTCCTGGTCCTGGTCAAGGCGATCCAGGGCATGACCGCCGACTGGGCGCTGGAGCGCCGCTTCGTCCACTGGCGGGCCGACCGCTCGCTCAAGGCCGGCATCAGCCAGGGCGGCTTCGTCGGCGCCGCCCTGCTCGCCTTTGTGGCCATCTACCCGATGACCATCTACCGCTTCACGGTCGCCAAGCCGGCCGAGTTCTTCACGAACTTCTTTGCCTCCTTTCCGGCCGACCGGGACTTCCGGGTCACCATCGCGACCGAGCTGGACAAGGGCTTCGACTTCGTGACCATCAACGGCGAGGCGCTCTTCGATTCCATCGTCTTCGCCATCCGGGTGCTCCTCGACGGGCTCGAGGTCATGCTGGTCTCGACGCCCTGGCCGGTGGTCATGGCGGTGATCGTCGTCCTGGCCTGGCGTCTGGCCGGCCCCCGGGTCGCGATCTTCACCGTGGCGGCCCTGGCCTACCTCGCCTTCCTCGGGTTCTGGGAAAAGTCCATGGCGACGGTCGCGCTGCTGGGCGCGGCGGCCTTCATCTGCATCGCCATCGGCATCCCGATCGGGATCTGGTGCGCCAAGAGCAAGTCGGCCTTCGCCG
>JANQGU010000117.1 GCA_028282935.1 Kiloniellales bacterium | reverse complement strand
CCCCTGGAGCGCCCCTCTCATACCCCGGCCGGGCCGTCTCGGAAAAGGCCGTCCGCAGCGACAGCCCGTTGCCAGGTCGCGCGGGGGCCTGTAGTGCTGGCCCGGTCATCCGCAGGGCGCGTGGATATCCGGAGCCGGCATGGACTTCGACTGGCTGCAAGACGCGGTGCGGAGCCTCCTGCTGCTGCAGAAGCACCTGCAGCAGGCGCTGAGCGGCGCCTTCAGGGAGGCGACCGCCGAGGGCGACGGCCTTCAGGCTGCGGTCCTGGTGCTGCTCGCCCTGGTCTTCGGCATGCTGCACGCGATCGGGCCGGGCCACGGCAAGTCGGTCCTGATGGCCTACTTCGTGGGGCAGGAGGCGCCGCTGCGCCAGGGGCTGATGGCGAGCGTCAAGCTGATCGCCGTCCATGTCGGCAGCGCGATCCTGCTGGTGCTGACGGCGGTCGCCCTCTTCGAGATCTCCTTCGGCCTGCGCCCCGCGGACTTCCCGCTGGTCCGGCAGGTCAGCTACGCCGGGATCGCCGCCCTGGGGCTCTTCCTGCTGATCCAGGCGCTGCGCGGCGCGCCCGGCGAGCGCCACGCCCAGGGCGGCGGCCTCAGGGGCGGCGGCCTGCTGCCCTACGTCGTGGGCCTGTCGCCCTGTCCGCTGACCACGATCATGATGCTGGCGGCGGTCGGCACCGGGGCCATCGCGCTGGGCCTGATCGTCTCGGTCGCGATGGCGCTGGGCATGGTGGTCACGGTCGGCGCCTTCGCGCTGCTGGCGATCCTGGCGCGGCGCTGGCTCTTCGCGGTCTTCAAGCGCCACCAGGCGCGGGTCCTGCGCGTCGGCCGCGGCTTCGAGGTCTTCGGCGCCCTGGCGGTCACCGCGCTCGGCCTGCTGCTGCTGGCCGGGGAGCTGGCCTGACATGGCGGGCGGCAAGCCGGTGCTCTCGCCCCTGGCGGAGCCGGGCTTCCGGCGGCTTTTCGCGGCCCAGGTCACCGCCCTGATCGGCACCGGGCTCTCTACCGTCGCCCTGGCGCTGCTCGCCTACGACCTCGCCGGCGGCCAGGCCGGCCGGGTGCTGGGCACCGCCCTGGCCCTCAAGATGGTGGCCTACGTCCTGGTCGCGCCGGTCGTCGGCGGCCTCGCCTACCGCCTGCCGCGCCGGGCGCTGCTGGTCACGCTCGACCTGGCCCGGGCCGGCCTGATCGCCTGCCTGCCCTTCGTCACCGAGGTCTGGCAGGTCTTCGCCCTGATCTTCCTGCTCAACGCCTGCTCGGCCGGCTTCACGCCCAGCTTCCAGGCGACGATCCCGGACCTGCTGCCCGAGGAGGCGCGCTACACCCGCGCCCTCTCGCTGTCGCGCCTGGCCTACGACCTGGAGGCCCTGCTCAGCCCGGGCCTCGCCGCGGCCGCGCTCCTGGTCCTCAGCTACGACGCCCTCTTCGGGTTCAACGCGCTGGCCTTCCTGGCCTCCGCCGGCCTGATCCTCTCGGCCCGCCTGCCGGCCCCGAGGCCGCGCGCCGCCGCCGGGGGCTTCCTCGCCAGCGTCGGCTTCGGCAGCCGCGCCTTCCTGGCGACACCGCGCCTGCGCGCCCTGCTGGCGCTCTACCTCGCGGTCGCCCTGGCCGGCGCGATGGTGATCGTCAACACGGTCGTCTACGTGCGCGAGGTCCTGGGCGGCGGCGAGACCGAGACCGCCCTCGCCCTCGCCGGCGCCGGCGCCGGCTCCATGCTCGCGGCCCTCCTGCTGCCGCGCTGGCTCGACCGCCATCCCGACCGCCCGGCCCTGCTGGTCGGCGGCGCGCTGCTGGCCGCCGGCCTGCTGCTGGGCGCGCTCGGCCCGGGCTACCTCCTGCTGCTGCCGCTGTGGTTCCTGCTCGGCGCCGGCGCCTCCCTGGTGCAGACGCCGGCCGGCCGCCTGATCCGCCGCTCCTGCCACGAGGCCGACCGCCCCGCCCTCTTCTCGGCCCAGTTCGCGCTGTCGCACGCCTGCTGGCTGATCGCCTATCCACTGGCCGGCTGGCTCGGCGGCCCTGCGGGCCTGACCACGGCCTTTCTCGTCCTCGGCGCCCTGGCCGCCGCGACGACCGCGCTCGCCTGGCGGCTCTGGCCCGGGCGCGACCCCGTCCAGTTGCGCCACCGCCACGCCGCCCAGGACCACGCGCACCTCCACGTCCACGACGCGCACCACCGGCACGCCCACGAAGGCTGGGAAGGCCCGGAGCCCCACAGCCATCCGCACCACCACGACGAGGTCGAGCACGCCCACGACTTCGTCATCGACGACCACCACTGGCGCTGGCCGCGGGCGTCGTGAGCGCCCAAAGGCTTGCCTTTGCAACTTCCACCATTTTAAGAAATAGCCATGGCAAAGGTCCGTCATCAGGTCGGCATTGCTGGCGACATCACAGCGGTCTACCGGGCCCTGCATGAACCGGAAGGTCTGAACGGCTGGTGGGCAACGGCGACGGAGGGGACTCCGGGCGTCGGAAACGTGCTGGACCTTCACTTTACGGAGCTGGTCACGCTGTCGTTCCGGATCGAGGCGCTGAAGGACGACGAACTGGTCGCCCTGCGCTGCGTCTCCGGCCCCGGCCCGTGGCAGGAGTCTACCTTGAGGTTCTGCTTGCGGCAGGGGGAAGACCAGGTATGGCTCGGCCTCGAACACGAAAACCCGGCCGCGAGCGAGGACGACTTCCTTTACTTCAGCACCAAGTGGACCTGCTACCTCTTGAGCCTGCGCGACCTCATCGAAACCGGAACCGGCCGTCCCTATCCGAACGACGTGAAGATTCACCTGGGCGACTGACGGCTTGCCGGGGCGCCTAGGGGGCCTCGCCCAGCGCTCCGCGAGACCCAGCAATCCTTTGTGCAAGCTGCTCGATGGATGCCCGGATCAAGTCCGGGCATGACAGGCGAGAGGGTGGCGAGGACCGGGCTCATGGGGCTAGGCGGCACGCCGAGAGGGTTCTCATGCCGGGCGGTCCTTCCCCGCCTGGACCTCACTCCCCGCTGTCATCACCGGGCTTGACCCGGTGATCCATGGTGCAGGCGGCTCGACGGATGCCGCGGGCTTTGCCTTCGGCAAAAACCCTGGGGTCACGCCCGGGCAGGCCAGACGAAGGGGCAGCAGGCGCAGAGATCCGCTCGGCCGCCGGCCTTCAGATCACCTCGTCCTCGCGGCGGTCGGTCTCGCCGTAGCGCTTCATGATGGCCGGGCGGGTGCCTTCGTAGAGCTTGCCGAGGCCTTGGGCGACCTTGGCGTTCTCGCGTTCGAAGAGGCTGTTGCCCTGGAGGTCGCTCTCGACCAGGAAGGGGCCGAAGTTCTCGACGTCGAGCACCCACATCGCCTGGGCGATGCCGAGCTCCTCCAGCCAGTGGGCTGCGACGATCTTCCTGATGCCACGGCCGAGAAGGGCGCCGGTGCCGTAGCCGACCGTGGTCAGGTAGACGGCGCCGTTGGGCACGAACTTGTCCCGGTAGTCCTGGGGCGACATGCCGCCCTTGCCGATGATGACCTTGCAGCCGGAGATCTCGAACCAGCGGTCGAGCCACTGGGTGAAGCGGAAGGAGGCCGTGGCCGTCACCGCGCCCATCACGAAGCTGCCGTCCGGATGCACCGTCGCGGCCGGCGAGCAGTGGAAGTTGACGTTGCCGAGTTCGGCCGGGTCGGCGGGCAGGCCCGCGCCCTCGGCGATGGCCTTCTTGTAGACGCCCTCGCGGCCGGTGAAGACCCGGCCGTCGAGGTAGACCACGGTGCCGATCTCGAGAGGCTCGAGGTCGGCCGCCGTCACCGGCGTCTTCAGCCGGACCGTCTTAAGGCTTCCGCCGGCGCTGCCCATTCCACCGTCTCCCGCCGCATGTAAGGGGTGAACCATTCCGGGTCCGTGCGGCCCTCGGCCCGGCCGTCCGCCTGCACCCGCGCCGTCGCCCGGCGCGAGGACAGACAGAACATGTGCACCGACATCGGCAGGCCGCCGGTGTGGCAATAGCCGACCTCGACGTGGCAGTCGACGACCATGTTGCTGCCGACGAAGCCCATGGCGCCCATCCCGATGCCGTTGCCCAGCGCCTTCAGCTCGTCTTCCAGCTCGGCGATCTTGGGATCCGGGTTGCGGTCGCCGACGACGCGCAGGCAGGCCGCCTGCTTGCCGAGCACCATGCAAGTGTCCTTGGAGCCGCCGAGGCCGATCCCGACGATGGCCGGCTGGCAGGCCAGGCCGCGCTTGCCGAAGGCGATCAGGGTGTCGAGGTAGAAGCGCTTGATGCCCTCGATGCCGTCGCCCGGGAAGAGCATGCGGTAGTCGGTGCCGAAGAGCCCGCCCTTGTGCACGGTCGTGAGCTCGATCCAGTCGGCGGCCGGCTCGTGGCTCCACTCGATCTCCGGCGCGTTGATGCCGACGTTGTTGTCGTGGTCGGTGCGCCACAGCGGGTGCACCCGGTTCGGCCGCAGCGGCACCGCGCGGGTCGCCGTGGCCGTGGCCCGGCGCAGCGCGGTCTCGACGCCGACCGGGCCGCCCTCCAGCCGCGCCTCGTTGCCCTGCTTGACGAACCAGCGCGGCACGCCGGTG
>JANQGU010000061.1 GCA_028282935.1 Kiloniellales bacterium | reverse complement strand
GGTTCAGGTTCCGCATATAGCCAGGCTAAAGCACCGGACAGATTCAATCGATAGATAATGGCCTGACGGCGCGCATATGCTTTAGTCATGCTGAATCGTGTTCGAGCGGCCCTGGGCCGGCTGCGCCGGGCGCTCTCCGGGCAACGACGCCCCGCGGCGGGGCGCGGCCCGGACTGGGGCCGCGATCCCCTGTCGCATCCCGAGCTGCGGGCGATGTCGCTGCAGGAGCTGGCCGACCTGCCCTTCGCCCCGGCGCCCTCCTCTGATCCGCCCTGCGGCCGGCCGGACGCGGGGGCCGGACGCTGGGACGCTTTGCGTCGCCGCGACACTCGCGCTAACTAGGTCATCAGCTCAAGCGCGCGGAGGATCCAGGCGATGCACATCGGATTGGTCGGGGGAATCGGCCCGGCGGCGACGGACTACTACTACCGCCGGATCATCGCGGCGGCGGCCCGGCGCGGCTTTGCGCTCGACCTCACCATGGTCCACGCCGACTCGCCGATCCTGCTCGACAACCTGGCGCGCGACGACCGGGCGGCGCAGGTCGCGATCTTCTCGCGCCTGGCCGGGCGCCTCGCGGCCGCGGGGGCCGAGACGGTCGCGATCACCGCGACCGCCGGGCATTTCTGCATCGAGGACTTCAAGGCGGTCTCGCCGCTCCCGGTGATCGACCTGATCGAGGAGGTCGACCGGGCCTTCCGGGGCCTCGGTCTCGGCAGGGTCGGCGTGCTCGGGACCCGGAGGGTGATGGAGACCCGCTTCTACGGCGGCATCGCCTCGGCCGAGGTGATCCCGCCCGGCGGGTCCGATCTCGATGCCGTTCACCGCGCCTACGTCGAGATGGCGGCCGCCGGCGCGGTGACCGAGGACCAGCGCGAGGTCTTCCTCTCGGTGAGCCGGCGGCTGATCGCCGAGGCCGGCGCCGAGGCCATCCTGCTCGGCGGCACCGACCTCGTCCTCGCTTTCGACGGCCGGGAGGTCGGCTTCGAGGTCGTCGACTGCGCCGGGCTGCACAGCGACGCCATCGTCGAGCGCGCCGCTCTCTGAAGCTGGCGCCGCCTGCGTTCAACCGAACAAAGGCCGCTCTAGAATCGGCAGACTCTCACAAGCAGCCTTGAAGGCGATGAGCATGGGGTTCAAGAAGGCAGGGATCGCGGCGATCGGGGTGGCTGCTCTTGTACTGCTGCTATTTGCAACCTTTCGCATGGAATGGAGCGTCGATCTCGATACCGGTCTGCAGACCTATGAGAGATCGATTGCCGGGGTCGCGATCAGACCTTGGAGCGAATACGCCTATCAGGAGTGCGATCGGTGGCAGAACCCCTTGCCCGATCAAGAGGGCCGGAAGCTTCTCTCTTCCTGCTCCCTGTTCCTCGGTTGCGAGGAAAGTGACGTCGACACCGCTGTCATCCGGGAGGGCTGTGCACTCGGTGCAAAAAGTGATGCGCCATGAACAGCGCGCCAAGATTTCGCCCCTCGGCCGATCCATTTGCCCTTGGGGAGGGAAGCGAGACGAATTCCAACCGGCGACGAACGGCACGCACATCTATGACGAGCCTGTTTCTTTTGGTCGCCGTGCGGAACGGCCTCGCTGTCCCTCCCCAGGGCCGGAGAAGTAACCCAAGCGCTATTGCTGTTCGCCTTCAGGCTTGGGCAGGGCTTCCTGCGGCGACGCTTCCTGCTCCTGCGATTGCAGCTGCCGGGCCCGCTGCGCCTTGAGCTCCTGGATCTTGGTCTTGGTCTCCTGGAGCCGCTCCTCGGAGATCTGGGAGCCGGCGGGCAGCTCGCTGTTGTCCATCGGCTTCAGGATCACCACCGGATCCTTGGCCTGGGCGCCGGCCGGAAGGGCCCCGAACAGCAGCCCGATCGCGACGAGCGCGCCCGGGACGAGCAGGGCCGGAACGATAGCTTTGATCGACATTCTGTTTCTCCTTCCTTTTCCGAGGCGGTGCGGGAGCCCGCGGGGGCTCGGGGCGCCGCCGCCTCGGCGGATTCACGCGTCACGGTCTCAGTCGCTCTCACCCAGATGGCTGTAGAGGCAGCCCTTCTGGAACCGCTTCTTGAGGAAGAGCAGGCGCTCGAACTTGGCCCGTCCCGGGATCTGGATCTCCGCCGAGTCGAGCTGACTGGTGAAGCGGTTCAGCGTGTGGGCGAAGTTGCAGACCGATACCCCGGGAATGCGCGTGAAGACCATGTCCTGCCGGTTCTCGTCCTCGAAGCCCAGGACGTCGCCCGGCGGGTTGGACTTGACCGGCGAGCCGAGGTTGTTGGGCCGGCTGAAGGCGCAGACGAAGTCGTTGTCCGTCGAGGTGCAGTTGACGTAGTCGCCGGGGAAGTAGCCGCGGGCGACCGGCGCCTGGCGCAGGTCGAAGGACTCCTCGGTGACGCGCCGCTCCTCGAGGAAGTTGAGGTCCTTGTCGTAGGTCTTGAAGAACCAGTCGTTGCTCAGCGGGCCGGCCTTGACGCTGTTGTCCGGCAGGACCGTGAAGCACTCCGGATTGTCCTCGTTGGGGATGGTCAGGTCCGGGCAGGCGATGTCGTTGCGGTCGTCGAAGAAGAGCACGCCGACCGTGCCGTCGTCCGCGACGTGGACCGCCGGAAGCTGGGCGAAGCTCGGGTTCCCGTTGGCCTTCGCGTCGCCGCCGCCGACCAGGATCTCCGGCGACCAGGTGTCGCCGCCGTCCTTGGACATCGTCATGAAGACGCCGATGAAGGTCAGGCCGGGGTCGACGTTCTGGAAGGCCACGTAGATATGGCCGTTGGTCCGGTTGACCGCGATGTCGGGAATGCTGCCGGCCGAGCGGGTCTGGTTGACGACCGTGCTGCCGGGCACGTTGGCCAGCTCGGCGTCGACCTGGACGAAGCCGCCGAGGGTGTTCGAGGGAATCACCGTAGCCGTCTGCTCCCAGGTGCTGCCGTTGTCGAAGGAGCGGATGATCACGCGCTCCCGGAAGTCGGTGGCGACGCTGCCGGTGGCGAAGACGCCTTGCGACACGTTGACCAGGCGGCCGTCGGGCAGAACCGCGATCTGGTGCCCGATGTTCTGGGCACCGAAGATCGTCGTCACGTTGGGATCGATGCCGGCCTGGGCCAGAAGGGTCGTGTCGTTGCGGATCTTGTAGATGGCGCGCGCCGTCTCCCAGCTCTTCCCCTTGTCGTTCGAGCGGATGAAGAAGGTGTCGCTGTAGAAGGCCTGCAGCGGAATGGCGCTGTCATCGTCGGGCAGGACGTCCTTCAGGAGCTGCCAGGTCCCATAGACGAAGCGTCTCTTGTAGGGGTCCGCCGTCATGCTGTTCTTGTCGTTGAAGGGCGCGCCCTTGTCGAACTCCGTCAGGTTGCTCACGACGATGGGGTCGGACCAGGTCTTGCCGCCGTCGGTCGAGCGCAGCATGGAGTAGGCGCTGCGCAACTCGCCGGTGAAGGGCGGCAGCCGGTCCGTCATCAGGCTCATCTGGTGGAAGACCGCCCCGCGTTTCTTTCCGCCATGGTGGTGGAACAGGCTGGCCTCCGCCGGAGTCACGGTCAGCCAGGGGTCAGACGCGCGGTCGAAGGATTCCGGTCCGGCCTGCAGCCCGCCCGAACAGCGGGTGATCGGCGTGTCGGCCAGGTTCCAGGTCTCGCCGCCGTCGTCCGAATAGAAGGTCGCGGTGCTCTGCGCCGAGCCGTTGCTCCAGCGGTCCTGGTGGACGATGGCCGCCATCTCGTTGGGCCGGTCGAAGTCGACGTCCATGTAGGGCTCGGTCTCGCTGTTGCGCCAGACCGTGCCGGTCTGCGGCGTCAGGTTGCAGGCCACGCCCGGTGGATAGGGGCTGAGGCCGGAGATCGGGACGATCTCGTCGGCGGCAACGGCGCCCGGCCCCGCGCCCAAGGCGCCCAAAAAGATGACGGGAAAGATAAAGCCCGTCAGAGACCCTCTGCCGAGCTTCCGCGGTTCCGATTCAAAAGCTTGCATTCTCCTAATCCTCCCTTTGGCAAGACCGACCGGACGACAAGGGTCCGGCCGGCAGTCGCGCCGTCGTCAGCCGGCGCATGGCAAAACCGTCAAGCCGATGTCGCTTTCCTCCCTTCTGGTGGTTGTGGATCCGGGTGATCTCTCCTCCGGCTTTGCGCCGAAGCTCTCGCGCCCCGCGCGCGGGCGCGCGCCGGCAAGCGGCCTTTCCCTTCTGCCAGATGTCTTGTCGAGAGCCGTTCAAGCGTCTTCGGCTCCTCTGTTTTCAGGTCATCGCGCGCCGCGGCGGTCGCGGCGACGGCGCTGTCCTGGCCCCTCGGGGCTTTGGCGTTCCCTGTAGGCGTCAGCGACGACAGGACGCAAGCGTCCCGGTCCTTTCGGATGAAGGATGAGAGTCGAGTCCAAGGTCATCGCTGTCCCCCGGCGCGAAGCGGCGCGCGTCAGGACTTGCGGCTCAAGACCCGCCCGAACGGTACCCTCGGCACCGCGGCCGTCTCAAATCTGGCGTTGCGTACAAGGCGCAGGATCCGAGGGGCGGTCTTGACCGAGACGTCCTGGATGCCGCTTACAACTTCGAACGCAAGGTAGCATAGTCCTATTTGGAATGCTAGCTGTGGTTGCGGTCGCGTCGGCCGGCGGCCGGTTGAGGAGGGCGCCGCGCGCGCAACTCAAAGGCTTGTTGCCCGCGGTCCGCGCGAACTATGCTTTTCGCCTGGACAGTCGGAACCAGCGCTGAACGACAATCCGACGCGCAGACAGGGAGGGAAGGTCCATGCGACACGCCATCAGAACCGGCGGCCTCACGATCCTCGTGGCGGCCGCGATCCAGGCCGCCACGCCACAGGGTGCGGCCGCCTTCGAGCCGAAGATGGAGAGCGATCTCCTGAACCCGACGCTCTGGACGCAGTCCTCGGTCGAGTTCAAGGCCAACAGCCTGGCGATGTACAAGCTCGCCGGGATCATGCTGGACGAGGCCGTGGCCGACACCTCCTGGACGGCGGCCCCCGCCGAGCAGGCCAGCGGCTTCGAGGGCAAGCCGCCGGCGATCATCCTGGACGTCGACGAGACCGTGCTCGACAACTCGGCCTACGAGGCCTGGCTGGTGCGGGCGGGCGAGAGCTACAGCTCGAAGACCTGGGTCCCCTTCGTGCGCTCCGAGACCTCGCTTCCGGTCCCGGGCTCGCTGGAGTTCATCAAGCTTGCCGTCGACAAGGGCGTGAAGGTCTTCTACGTCACCAACCGGAAGGCGCCCCAGGAGCAGGCGACCCGCAACAACCTCAAGGCCTTGGGCTACCCCATCGACGAGTCCGAGGACACCGTGCTGATGCGCGGCGAAAGTGAGGCCTGGGCGTCGTCGAAGAAGGGCACGCGGCGCGCCCACATCGCCGAGACCTACCGCATCGCCATGATCGTCGGCGACAACTTCGGCGACTTCGTCGACGGCTACAAGGGCTCCCTGGCCGAGCGCCAGGCGCTGATGACCAAGCACCTCGACATGTGGGGCAGCCGCTGGATCGTGATCGCCAACCCCATGTACGGCTCCTGGGAGTCCGCGCCCTTCGACCACGACTGGAAGCTGCCGAGCGAACAGCGCCGCCAGCTGAAGTACGACGCCATGGCCGTCTGGGCGGGGCCCTGATGCGATGCTTCCGCGTAGCTTCCGGGCGGCAAGGTGCGGCCGCTAGGGTCGCCGGATCGGGTGTCGCACCGGCAGCCCCCACCTCGCTGTCATCACCGGGCTCGATCCGGTGATCCATGGCCGATGACGAGTGCCAGGCGGCGCCATGGATGCCCGGATCGCGCGAAGCGCCGCGCGTATGCGCTCCGGGCATGACAGTAGAATAGCGGCGAGGTCGAAGCGCCGGGCGGCGACGGGAGCGGTCGCTACGGTCGCCAGATCGAGTGCCCCGCCGGCTGCCCCCACCTCGCTGTCATCACCGGGCTCGACCCGGTGATCCATGGCGGATGGCGAGTGCCAGGCGGCGCCATGGATGCCCGGATCGCGCGAAGCGCCGCGCGTATGCGCTCCGGGCATGACAGTGGAGTAGCTGCGAGGTCGAAGCGCAGGTCGGCGACGGGAGCGGCCGCTACGGTCGCCGGATCGGGTGTCGCGCCGACAGCCCCAACCTCGCTGTCATCACCGGGCTCGACCCGGTGATCCATGGCCGATGACAGGCGCCAGGCGGCGCCATGGATGCCCGGATCAAGTCCGGGCATGACAGTAGAATAGCGGTGAGGTCCGAGCGCCGGGCGGCTACGGGAGCGGTCGCTACGGTCGCCGGATCGGGTGTCTCGCCGACAGCCCCAACCCGCCTAGCCGGAACCGAGGGGAGCCTCGATGTCGCCGAGGGTCCTCCGGTTCCGGTTTCGACGCCGCGGCGTCAATCGTCGTCGTCGTCATCGTCGTCCGGGCCGACGACCACCTCGAAGCCCAGCTTGTCGGAGGGGACGCAGAGCAGCTCGGGATCGCCGACCTCCAGGACCTGCTCGCCGAACTGGTTGGAGACGAGCAGGTCCAGCTCGTCGTCGTAGCTCGGCCCGGGGACGCGGATCCTGTAGCAGGTCAGGTGCGACGAGGGGTCCAGGATCCCTTCGCCGTTCTTGTCGACCGGATTGCAGAAGCGCTTCGGCCGTTTCACGATCACCCCTCGCGCCTCCGACGCCTCGTCCGCGAGGTCGACCCTCACGTTCAAGGCGGCGCCCCTGGCCTGGTAGCACTTAAAGTGGTCGAGAACCAGGTCCGAAGGCGCCTCGTTCTTCCTGGAGGGGACGCAGAGCGACCTCGGCCCGGCCGTGGTCAGGACCTGCTCGCCAAACTGGTTCTCGACGACGACCTCGCGCCGCAGGGCGGCGCGGTCGTCATCGTCGTCGTCATCGCCGCCGCCGCCCTCGATCTCGTAGCAGGCCATGTGCGCGCCGGGGTCCGGAATCCCCCCGCCGTCCTTGTCGACCGGGCTGCAGAAGCGCGTCGGCTCGTCGACCCGGGCCTCCGCGGCCTCGAACTGATCCTCGAGCGAGACGACCAGGTCGATCTCCTCGCCCTCCGCCTCGTTGCAGCGGAAGTCCGCGACCCGGACCCTGTCCGCGAAGATCTTGATCACGCGCCCGCGCGAAAAGTCTGTGACGTACAAGGTGTCCTGCCCGCTGAACCCGAGTCCGTTGGCTATCGTGAGGCCGGTGGCGAATTCGGTCACGGCGCCGCTGGTCTCGTCGACGGTTACGATGCGGCCCGCGTCAGCCGCAGCCGCGTCCGAGACGTAGATCTCTTCCCCGAAGCGCCCGCCGGGACCGAAGGCGATGCGTCTTGCTCCCGGCAAATCTGCGATCTTGACGGTGCTGGCCGATTGGCACTGATCGATCCGGAAAAGCCCGCCGTCCGCGGCGAGCCGCGTGGCAAAGAGCCGATCGTCCGCATCGAAAGCAACGCCCAAGCCTATCGAGCCCAGGGAAACGCAGGGCGTCGTGCTCGTATCGCACACGACGTCGGAGATGTTGCCGTCAAAATCCATGACGACGATCCTGCCCTGGCTGTCCACGGCGACATCCTGCAGATTGCCAGGCACGGGCTGGCACACCTCGTCCGCTCCGCCGTCGAGAGAGTTCACGATGGAGATCTGCGGGCTGTCCGTGACCAGGATCCGCCCCGTCGTGTCGACGGCGACACCATCCGGGTCGACGAAGAGGTTGCTGGTTGCGAGCAGGCCGCCGTCGGCTGAGAACCTTTTGACCGGGTTCGGGTCCGTGTTGCCGCCGAATTCGGTGATCAGCACGTTGCCATCCGATTCCACGGCAAGCGCCGTCGGCTGGACGAGGCCGCTGGCGAAGACCTCGCAGTCGAAGCCCTCCGGCACCATGATCTCCGTGGCGCCCGGGGCGGAGCAGGGCAGGAGCGGCTCGGCCGCAGCGCCTCCGTTGTGAAGCAGGCAGGCGGCGGCGATCAGCACGCCGCCGGCGATCGTCTTCTTGGTGGTCGCGCGTTTCTTGAACAGCATTTTCCAGGCCTCCGAACGTCAATGTGATTGTCGTCGTCGGCCAAGACCCCGCCCGCAAAGGAAACGGGCAATGACGTTGCGGCAATGCGGGACTATGGAGATCGCCCGCAACTCTCGCCGCGGTCGGGGTCTGCGCGACGGCGCCGCCCGAAGGCTCGGCCCCCGGCGACCGCCCCCGGCGACGTCTCGGGCGCCGAAGGCCTGGGCGTCGAAGGTTTGGGCGTCGAAGGCCGGATCGCCGGGAAGCGACGCAGACCGTGACCAAGGTGAGAAATGCGAGCTAGAGCGTCTACTGACATGACCGCCTCTCCATCGGGTCAAGTCGAGACAACGGGTGACTATACCACCATTGGTATATTTTGACTATGCTATAAGATGTGATTCTGGGCCGGCCCGGTCACGGCAGCCGGCCGGCCGCCCAGGCGGGACTCCGCCGGTCGCCGTCCTCCGTCAGTACAGCAGGTGGGCCCGGCGCTCGCTCAGCCAGGCCTGCTCGTCCGGGCCGGTCAGGGCGTCCAGGTCCTGCGGCGCGGCGGCCGGGTCGTCGACCCACTCGCGCAGCAGGGGGCTGCCGTTGATGACGTCGATCGGCAGCTTGCCGAGCTCGTACTCGTAGGGGAAGTCGCGCCAGATCCCGTAGTCCGGATAGAGCCGGCGGACCGCCTTGAAGGCCAGGGCCTGCAGGCGCCAGGGCCGGAAGGCCTGGTGGTCGTAGACCGGGTCCTCAGCGTGGATCTGCAGGCCGTGGCAGAGCTGGCCCTGGTGCTTGTGGAAGGTCGGCTCGAACCAGCAGTCGCGCAGGCGGCAGCCGGCCAGCCAGTCCGGCGCCAGGGCCTGCATCTCGGCCAGGACCCGGCGCGCGTCGATGTCCGGCGCGCCGAAGAGCTCCAGCGGCCGGGTGGTGCCGCGCCCCTCCGACAGGGTCGCGCCCTCCAGCAGCACCGTGCCGGCATAGGCCCGGGCCATGAAGGGGTTGGGCGCGTTGGGGCTGGGGTTGACCCAGACCCGCTCGCCCAGGGGCCAGCCGAAGCCCGGCGCCGCCTCCGGCTGCCAGCCCTGCATCTCGATCACCCGGTATTCGACGTCCAGGCCGAGGGTGGCGATGAACCACTTGCCCAGCTCGCCCAGGGTCAAGCCGTGGCGCATCGGCAGGGGCCCGGCGCCGACGAAGCTCTCCCAGCCCGCGCGCAGGCGCAGGCCCTCGACCGGGCGGCCGGCGGGGTTGGGCCGGTCCAGCACCCAGACCGCCTTGCCGTGCCGCGCCGCCGCCTCCAGGACGTAGCGCAGGGTGGTGACGAAGGTGTAGATCCGGCAGCCCAGGTCCTGCAGGTCGACCAGCAGGATGTCGAAGCTCTCCATCATGGCGTCCGTCGGCCGGCGCACCTCGCCGTAGAGGCTGAAGACCGGGATGCCGTGCACCGGGTCCTGGAAGTCGGGCGACTCGATCATGTTGTCCTGCTTGTCGCCGCGCAGGCCGTGCTGCGGGCCGAAGGCGGCGAAGAGCGCGATCTCCTCGCAGGCGGCCAGGGCGTCCAGCGCGTGGGTCAGGTCGTGGGTGACCGAGGCGGGATGGGCGAGCAGGGCGACGCGGCGGCCCGTCAGCGGCGCGCGCAGGCTGGGCTCGGCGAGGAGCCGGTCGATACCGAAGATCATGGCCGCCACGCTGCTGCAAGTTCCAGGGCAAAGCAATCGGAATGATGGAAGTCCGGCTTGCCCGGCGGATGCGCCAGGGCCCAGTAGGAGACACGCCCGCCCGCCTCCTCGATCACCGCCGAGAGGCCGAGCTGCCAGGGCCCCGCGGCCGGCAGCTCCGCCAGGCCGTCGAGGGTGAGATCGGCCTGCAATTCGTAGCTTTCGGTATCGATCCCCGTCTCGACTTGGGGCGCGGCGATCTCGGCGGGGCGCATCCCGGCGCGGTAGCCCTCGAAGCCATAGGCCGCCCAGAGCTGCGAAGGCGCCAGGTTGATCTCCGCATAGGCACCGCCCGGCGCCGCGCGCAGGAAGGCCTCGAAGCAGGTCTGCTTCCAGAGCCCCTCGGCACGCCCGGGCGCCGCCGCGGCCGGCAGGACCAGGCCCCCGGGATCGCCGGTCACGCGATAGCGCAGGCGCAGGCGCCCGGCGGCCGGCCGCGCGGCCTCCACCTCGATCGCGGTCACGGCGTCGCAGCGGGAGTCCGGGTGCAGCTTCAGGGTCCGGCGCATGGCGGCAGTCTAGCGGCGAGGATTCGGGAAGGCGCGATGATTCTCGAAAGGGCGGCAGGGCCGAAAACCTGCCCCAGCGTCTTGTGGGTAAAGGACCGAGTACGGATTTTCGCAGATCGGAGTTTCACCCCCACCCAACCGCGCGCAGCGCCGCGCATACGCGCCCCATCAAGGGGGAGGGCTTTGTGAGTCGGCAGCCGCCGACGCCTCCCTCCCCCCTTGATGAGTCGACGGCCGCTGATGCCTCCCTCCCCCTTGATGGGGGAGGGCCGGGGTGGGGGTGAAACTCCGGCATCAGCCAAGTAGAGACCTCGCCGTTGACGGGCACGGCGATCGCACCTAGCGTTCTCCTCGAGACTTCAGGAGCAGTTCGACATGAACACGGCCGTCGTCGTCGTCGGGGAAAGGCGCTTGGAACGGTAGCGGGCAGCGAACCGCGACCGCCTGCGCCTCCGACGAGATCGGGGGCTTTTTTTTGCGCGTTTTTCCGGAACACCACCGGACGCGCCCGAGGGGGAAGGAGTCCCATGCAGGTTTCCGCGCGCAGGCCGCCGAAGCTCTTCACCCTGGTCCTGCTCTGCGGCCTTTCCGTGGTGTCGCTGAACCTCTTCCTGCCCTCGCTGTCGAACATCGCGGCGGAGTTTCAGGCCGACTACGCGCTGGTCAACCTCTCGATCGCCGGCTACGCGGGCATGACCGCCGTGCTGCAGCTCGTCATGGGCCCCCTGTCGGACCGCTTCGGCCGCCGCCCGGTCATGCTGGCCGGGCTGGCGATCTTCGCGCTCGCGTCGCTAGGCTGCCTGCTGGCCCGCGACATCTGGACCTTCCTGGCCTTCCGGATGCTGCAGGGCGCGATCGTCGCCGGCTACACGGTGTCGCTCGCGGTCGTCCGGGACACGGCGCCGGCGCAGAAGGCGGCGAGCGTGATGGGCTACCTCGCGATGGCCTGGGCGGTGGCGCCGTTGCTGGGGCCGGCGCTCGGCGGCGCGCTGGACGAGCTCTTCGGCTGGCGGGCGAGCTTCTGGGCCTTCACCGGCTTCGGCCTGATCGCGCTCGGCCTCTGCTGGATCGACCTGGGCGAGACCAACAGGACGCCCTCCGAGACCTTCGTGGCGCAGCTTCGCAGCTATCCCGAGTTGCTCCGCTCGCGCCGCTTCTGGGGCTACGCGCTCTGCATGGCCTTCTCGATCGGGGCCTTCTACGCTTTCCTCGGGGGCGCGCCCCTGGTCGCGGCGGCGGTCTTCGGGATGTCACCGGGGACGCTCGGCATCTGCATGGGCAGCACCACCGCGGGCTTCATCCTGGGCAGCTTCCTGTCGGGGCGCTTCGCCGCGCGCTACGCGCTGACCACCATGCTGATGGCCGGACGCCTCGTCGCCTGCGCGGGGCTGATCCTGGGCCTGGGGATCCTCTGGGCCGGACTCCTGCATCCGGTGACGCTGTTCGGCGCCTGCGTCTTCGTCGGCATCGGAAACGGCCTGTCCCTGCCGAGCGGCAACGCCGGCGCGATGTCGGTCCGGCCGGCGCTGGCGGGCAGCGCCGCGGGCCTCTCCGGGGCGCTGACGGTTGCGGGCGGCGCGGTGATGTCCGCGATCACCGGGGCGGTCCTGAGCGCGGAGACCGCGGCCCAGGGGCTCCTGGGCATGATGCTGCTGTCGTCGCTCCTGGGCCTGGCCGCCGCGCTCTTCGTGCTCTGGATCGACCGGCGCGAGGTCCGGACCGCCCCGCTGGACCAGGAAAGCTGATCCGCCGCGGCGCGCCGCGCCGGCAACGCCAAAGGAGGAATCGCATGTCTGCCTTCGAGTCGATCGTCCCCGCCGAGCTCGCCCTGCTGCACAGCCAGCGCGGCCATTCGCCGGGGGTGCGGCTGGGCTCGCTGCTGCTGATCTCGGGGATGCTGGGGCGGGACGCGAACCTGGCCGTGGTCGCCGAGCCCGAGGCGCAGTTGACGCGGCTCTTCGAGAACCTGGGGCTGGTGCTCGCGGAGGCCGGCTGCGGCTGGTCCGACGTCGCCGAACTGACCGCCTACTTCACCCACCTGCGGCGCGACTTCGATTTGTTCATGGCGCTGCGCAACCGCTACATCGGGGAACCCTACCCGGCGATGACCATGGTCGGCGTCGCCGAGCTGGCCCAGCCGGGCCTGATCTGCGAGGTCAAGGGCCTCGCCGTGGTGCCCGGCGCGCCGCGGCCGTGAGCCGTGAAAGGGAGGAACAGGACATGAGGATCGTCAGGCCGGAAGACACCTACCAGCCGCCCTCCAACTACGCCCAGGGCGTCGTCCATGCCCTGGGCGCCGAGCGCATCCTGGTCGCCGGCCAGCTCGGCCTGCGCCCGGACGGCAGCCCGGAGGACGGCCTCGAAGCCCAGATGGCACGGGCCTGGAAGAACGTGCTCGGCGTCCTGGCGGCGGGCGGCTTCCAGACCCGGCACCTGATCCGGGCGACGATCTACTGCACGGTCCCGGGCAGCGTCGGGGTCTACCGCAGGATCCGCGACCGGCTGCTGGAAGGGCACCTCTGCGCCTGCACCTACATCGAGGTCGCCGGCCTGACCGCGCCCGAAACCCTGGTCGAGATCGAAGCGGAAGCCGTCAGGGAGGAGTCGTGAAGCCTCAGCGCCGCCGCGCCGCCACGATCGCGGCCACCTCCTCGCCCTCCTCGCCGTCCCAGTAGGCGAGCGTGTTCTTGGCCGAGTCGGCGATGATGAAGCGGTGATCGTCCTGGTCCAGCGAGGAGGGCCGGGCCCCGGTCTTGCCGGAATCGGGATAGCCGACGATCTCCGGCACGCGGCTGGTCGAGATCGCCAGGAAGATCAGGTCCTCCTCGCCGGTGTTGATCAGCTGGTGCGCGCTCTCGGGCCCGCCCGGCAGGTTCACGATGTAGTCCTGCGGCTTGACCTCCTGGAGTCCCTCCGCGAGCCGCAGCACGCCCGAGCCGCTGAGGATGAAGAAGTGCTCCTCGTTGCCGTGATGGTGGTGAAAGGGGAAGGCGGCCTTGCCCGGCGGTATGCGCGTCACGTTCGCGCCGATCTGCCGCGCGCCCAGCGGCAGCTACAGCTCGGTCATGCTGTAGGCGAAGTGGGCACCGCTTTCCCCGCTGTGGGTCTCGGCCTCGGCGAGGTTGATCACGGGCTTGGGCATGTTCGATCTCCTGGGAAAGACGCTTTCGGGGCTCCGGCAGCCTAGACTCCACGGATTCGGACTCGGGGGAAGCCTTGCCTTGGGTCCCGCCGTGCACCTGGCCGGAAGTGCCGTCCCGGGCAGCCTATTGCAGTGTCCGCCACTGGTTTCAAATCGGCTGTTCGTCGTACCGAGATGGGATTTCCGGGAATGACGACTCTTCTCGCACCACGCGGCTGATGGCGACTATCCAGTCCACTCGCGGACCTTGAGCTTCTCAAGCTGCAGGGTCGGTCAACACCGTGGGTTGAGCGTGATCTCGGTGACGGTTAGGCACCGAGCTCTCCTTCAAGCCATGTCGGGCCTAGAGCCTGACGTCCATAGCGACTGGGCAATGATCGGACGCTTTCGGCGTGTTTGGTCCGACACCTCGAAAGCGTCTGCCGGTGTATCGTCTGGCCCGTCTCGGCAGACCCTGACGCACGATTTGGGGGTCTCCGCGGCTTGCTTCGGCAAGCGATCGAGAAAGAAGAATGTAATCCAGCTGCCGGTACTCGTCCTCCCGGGCCCAGTAGTGCGTCCAGCGCTCGCTCTCAGGCAATCGTGAGATCACGTCTTCGGTTTGGCTCCAGTTGACGAGTCTCGACAAAGAGGTCCCCGGCTCCATGTAGTCGTTGAAGTCGCCAAGAACGACCCAGGGGTGGGCGCCCGTATTACGCCCGCCAAATCGGCTCTCGATGATCGAGCGGGTGGCTGCCACTTGGTTCATCCGGCGCTGTCGTGTCCGTGCTCGGCCTCCGATCATCGACTTGTAGTGCTGCACGAACAGTGTCAAGGTTTTGCTTCCGTCGGCAACATCCACCTCGAGGCAGTCCCGGGAAAATATATATGACCGGCTCCTTGGCGTCCGCCTGAGGTGCTGATGGGTCCGAATTCGTGTGATCGGCAGCCTACTCAAGACGGCGACATCGATAAGGCGCGGGTCGTTGCCGTCGATCAAGGCGACATAGGGATAGCTGCGGCTCCCTTTATCGATATGCTTGCTTCGAAACCGTTTGAGCGTGTCCAGGCTTTCAACCTCTTGCAGGGCGACAACGTCGGCATTCGTCTCTTCGATCGCGTTGCCGGTGATGCGTTTTGCGTCGTCATCATTCAGGTCGAAGCGCGTTTCGTCCGGCAGCCAGCCGTCGGCGACGGCTGTTCGAGGGTCGATGTTGCTGCGGAACTTGTACCGAGCAAAGAGGTTCTCACAGTTAAATGTGGCAATCCTAACCGTAGACATGTCTCCTGCCTTCCTTTTCTTGGCAGTAGTGAACTCAGTTAAATTCACGCAATCGTCTACCGTAACGAGCAAATGCCCATCGACGCAACCTCACCGGAGCGCATCTGCCTTCAACCCATCGTGCCTTTCCTGTTCAGCCGTTCCGGCACTAGGTGGACTCCAAACCTGATTATCTTAAGTGCCTTCATTTCGATGGAAAACCGCTGTTATCGATGGCGGGGACGTGTGCCGCCTCCGTAGTGGAGGGGCGTTACATCCGGCCAAGTGTACGGCATCGCGAGCGCGATTAGCCGGCCAACGCTCAGAACCCGACGGAGCCGAGCACGGCCGAAGTCTCGCCTCGAAGCGATCGCAGCAGCGGCCTCAAGGCTCCTCGTTCAAGGGCGCGTTCTCGGCCGGGCCGGTCGCGTCGCTGCCCAGGCGCAGGCGATGGCCGTCCGGGTCCTCGACGTTCATCTCGCGCAGCCCCCAGGGAAAGTTCGTCGGGGCCTGGCGGATCACGGCGCCCCGGCGCTTGTACTCCTCGTGCAGCGCGTCGACGTCGTGCAGGAAGACCGAGATCCAGGTGCCCGGCCCGCCCTGTCCGTCCTGGCAGAGGAAGATGCTGACCTCGTCGCGATGGACGCAGGCGAAGGTCGGCGGCCTGCCCCAGTCCCAGGCCTTCCGGAAGCCCAGCGTCTCGACGTAGTAGTCGAGGGAGGCGGGCACGCTCTTGACGTTGAGGATCGGCACCGCGGATTCGAAGCGGTTGGGACTCTGCTCCCCCGGGTCGGCGCCGGCGGCGATCAGCAGCTCGACGATGGCCGCGTCGGTCTTGGGCGAGGCGTAGTTGAGCGGCGTGTAGCCGCGGCCGTCCTTGGCGATCGGATCGGCGTCCAGCTCCAGCAGAAGCGCGACCATCTCGGCGCGGTTCTTCAGCACCGCGAAGTGCAGCGGCGTGCGGTGGTGCTCGAAGCGGCTCATCTGGCGCGAGACCAGCCCCGGGTCCGCCGCGACCAGGCCGCGGACCAGGTCGGCGCGGCCGAGCGCGACGGCCGAGAAGATGTCGGGCTCGGCCCCCTGGGCCATCAGGAAGGCCGCGACCTCGTGGCGGACCTGCTGGAAGTTGGTGGCCCAGCCGATCACGCCCATCCCGTGGGCGTCGCCCCGGTCGCCGACCTCGGCCCCGGCGGCGACGAGCCGCTTGACCACCTCGAGCTGGCCCTCCTGGGCGGCCCAGTGCAGCGCCGAGGCGCGATCGGAGGGGTCGCGCAGCGTCACGTCGAAGCCGAGCCCGAGCAGCAGGTCGACGCAGGCCAGCCGCCCGTGCTCCGCCGCGAGGTGCAGCAGCGGCCGGCCCCAGTGACCGCCGATGATGCCGATCTTGGCCGGATGCGCGCGCAGCAGGGCCGCCAGGTCCTCGGCCCGCCCCTCGCAGGTGGCGGCGACGATCTGGCCGTCCAGGCTCAGGGCGTCGACCTCGGCCTTGAGCGCGCGCCAGCTCTTGAAGCCGTAGCGCCTGGCGATGTCGTGCTGGGCCTGGTGCAGCTTGGCCGCGGGGTCGTCGGCGCGCAGCGCCGCCAGCCGTTGCTTGGCGGCCTTCTTCAGCCAGGCGATGTCGGGGCGGGGTGGAAGCGTTTCGGTCATGGGACACCTTCTCTCTGAACGCCCGGCGTCCGCGGCTCACGGGCAGAAAGAAGATGCGGATCGGATCGCTATGGGAGGTGGGTTCAACCCTTCACGCGGACCGTTGGCCACCTGCTCGGCCAGGGCCGCATTATGGATCGCGCGGCGCCGGAGTCAAACGCTCCTCGCGCGTTGCCGCCCCGGGACGGCGAGAACCCCGAGACCGGAGCGCGGCTCACGTCCGCCGCAGCCAGACCTCGTCGACGGCGTGATCCGCCCGCTTGCGAAGCACGAGGTCGGCGCGCTGCCGCGTCGGCAGGACGTTCTCCCGCAGGTTGACCAGGTTGATCCGGCGCCAGATGTCCCGCGCGACGCTGCGGGCCTCCTGCGGCGGCAGGTCCTTGTGATGGTGGAAATAGGACGAGGGCTGCTGGAACGCCGTGCGTTGCAGGATCAGGCGGCGCTCTATGAACCACTCCTCCAGATCCGCCTCCTCGGCGTCGAGGTAGATCGAGAAGTCGAAGAAGTCCGATGCGACCACCGGGCTCGCCTTCGCCGGCTGCAGGACGTTGAGCCCCTCGAAGATCAGCACGTCCGGCTGCCTGACGACCTGCCGCTCGTCGCTCACGATGTCGTACTGCAGGTGAGAGTACACCGGCGCCCGGACCTCCGGCTCGCCGGCCTTGACGCCGCTCAGGAACCCGATCATGCGGCGCAGGTCGTAGCTCTCGGGAAAGCCCTTGCGGTGCATGATCCCGCGCTCCTCGAGGACGCGGTTGGGGTGCAGGAAGCCGTCCGTCGTCACCAGCTCGACGCGGGGGTGATCCGGCCAGCGGGCGAGGAGCGCGCGTAGCACCCGCGCGAGCGTGCTCTTGCCGACGGCGACGCTGCCCGCCAGCGCGACGATGTAGGGCGGCCTGCCCGTGGGCCGGCCCAGGAAGGCGTCCTTCACGCGGCCCAGGTTCTGCGCGGCGGCAATGTGGAGGTTCAGGAGGCGAGAGAGCGGCAGGAGGATCTCCTCGACGTCCTCGAGCCCGATCGGCTCGTTCAGGCCTCTCAGGCCGGCCAGGTCGTCTTCCGAGAGCGTCAGCGGCGTGTTGGCCCGCAAGGCGGCCCATTCGCCCCGTGTCAGGACTCTATGCGCGGGGTGGCTACAGGCTCGGCTCATGGTTCCATGATCCTGGCTGGCGGCTGCCCGACAGAGGCACGGTCGCAGACTTCCCTGACCTCGCCGGCAACCTGCAGCAATCCAGTGCGGCGGTTCCTAAGTTGGTCGTATCGAGGATCGCCTTGCAAGGCTCTCGCCGGCGCGCTGAATTTGGAGGGCTCCCGGCTCACTCGACCGGGCAAGGCCGAAAGCAGCTGCGCGCTGAGCCGGCAGGAAAGAGGAGACCCGGAATGACGGACAGCGCCGTGCAACAGGTCAATACTTCCTTCCCTTGGTATATAGCGCCAGCTCGACGTGCTCGACCGCCATCTGGCCGCGCATCCCTACATGGCCGGCGAGGCCTACTCCATCGCCGACATCGCGATCTGGCCCTGGTACGGCGGTCTGGTGCGCAACGCGCTCTACGACGCGGCCGAGTTCCTCGACGCCGCCTCCTACGCGAATTCGCGAATCGACTTGGGTATTGGAGAGCAAGGAGATCAGAGTGGCTCTGATGAAGCAGCTAGAATTCGCCGTAAGCCCTGACGCACAATCGAGGGGTCGAGCCGCGCCTTACCAGGCCGAGAATAGATGACTGACATAGAGTGGTTCTTTCTCGGATTGGTCCTAATATGGGTGTTACTGGTTGCTGCCCACTATATACGGCGGACCTCGACCCTCCTGTCTTATCTGTTTCTCCCCGGCTCCATCATAGCCGGCCTTGCAGCTCTTTTCGCCGGTCCCGACGCGCTTGGCGCGATGACAAGCTTGGTGTTCGGTCCCGATGCTCCCTTCTCTCAAGGAATAATTCCCGAACAAATTAAGGCTACCTGGCACGCTTTGCCCGGGATTCTCATCAACGTCGTCTTCGCCTCGCTGTTTCTTGGAAAGATCATACCTGGTATTCGCGCCATCTGGCGGCGCGCGGCTCCTGTCGTCACCTATGGTCAGACCATCGCTTGGGGCCAGTATGTGATCGGCTTCCTACTCGCGATCTTCATCCTAGGTCCGGTCTTCGGCATGGACCCCATGGCTGCCGCGCTTATCGAAATTGGGTTCGAAGGTGGTCATGGCACGGCAGCAGGGCTGATCCCGGTCTTTGAGGAAATGGGCTTTAGGGAAGGCGCCGATCTGGCCCTGGGACTCGCAACTGTCGGCCTCGTTTCCGCTATCATCACCGGTACCATTCTCATCAATTGGGCGGCCCGGACCAAACGGCTCCACGCCCGGGCAACACCGCTCGATGCCGGAGCGGTTCCGGAGGCCATGGCGGCGCTGATGGAAAACCGTTCTGCGGACGGCCATCGCTCAGAGGAAGACCACCCAATCGATCCTCTTTCATTCCACCTCGGCCTGATTGGGATCGCCATCTTTGTTGGCTGGTCTATTCTGCAGGTGCTGATCGCCGCGGAAAGCGTCATGTGGGGGCGCCTCTGGGGTGTGGAGTTGATGGCACATGTACCAGTATTCCCCTTCGCCATGCTTGGTGGAGTACTCGTGCAAATCGTCGTATCCCGGCGGTGGGGTCGCCATGTTGTCGACCGTCATCTCGTAAACCGGATCGCCGGCACGGCGCTTGATGTCATCATCGTGGCCGCGCTTGCGACCTTGTCCCTCACAGTGATCGGCGACAATTTCCTGCCCTTCATGATCCTTGCTGTTGCTGGCATCGCATGGAATGTCCTCGGCTTCTTGTTCCTCGCACCCCGCCTCATTCCCAACGACTGGTTCGAGAACGGCATCCCCAACTTTGGCCAATCCATGGGAATGACTGTGACGGGTATGTTGCTCTTTCGGATGACTGATCCGGGTAATCGTTCCGGGGGGCTCGAGAATTTCGGTTACAAGCAGTTGTTGTTCGAACCAATAGTTGGCGGAGGCCTATTCACGGCAAGCGCCCTGCCCCTCATCGCTCAGTTTGGGGCGCCAGCCATGCTCGCGGTAACCGGGAGCCTGATGCTCGGGTGGTTAGCGTTCGGTGTCTTCGTCGTGGCTCCCGCAGCAAAATGAAGCGCCTGTTGTGGAACGTTGTCGGACGCCTGCCGTGGCGAGGTGGTTGGACCGTGGCGAGGTGGTTGGAGTTTGGAATGGCTCTCTCGTACTTCGTCAGATTGGATGACCATGCTGTATCTTGAGATATTCTTCGTGCTCCTGCTCATACTCATGAACGGCCTGCTGGCGATGTCGGAACTTGCCTTGGTATCGTCCCGGAAGAGCCGGCTTGAGCACATGGCCGGCCTCGGCAACAGCGGGGCACGCACTGCGCTCCTCCTAATCGACGACCCGACCCGATTCCTGTCTACGGTACAGATCGGCATTACGCTGGTCGGCATCCTCGCCGGCGCGGTCAGCGGAGCGACGATCGCCGATCAGTTCGGCGACTGGCTTGAAACCTTCCCTGCCGTCGCACCGCACGGCGACACGATCGCGATCGGCCTGACGGTGGTTGTGATCACCTACCTTTCCCTCATCGTTGGCGAGTTGGTGCCGAAGCGCATCGCGCTCGCAAATCCCGAACGTGTCGCTTCGCTCGTCGCTAAACGGATGAAGCTGCTGTCCCGCTTGGCCGCTCCCGCAGTCTGGCTCCTCAAGGTTTCGACCGACGTGATCCTTCGCTTCATGAAGCTTTCCGCGACGCGTAAAGAGAGCGTAACCGAGGATGAGGTGAAATCGCTGATCGCCGAAGGTACTCTCGCGGGAATCTTCGCGCCCCAGGAGCGCGAGATGATTGATGGCGTGCTTCGCCTTGCCGATCGGCCGGTCCGGGTCATCATGACACCGCGTTCCGAGGTCGTCTGGGTCGATTCGCAAGCCGACCATGAAACACTGAAGCGCGTGGCCGAGACGTCTCGTTTCTCTCGCCTGCTCGTTTGCGATGGCTCGATCGAACACGCGGTCGGCGTGGCTCACACCAAGGATCTATTGCCGCTGGCTCTGAAGAACGAGCCCATCGCCCTGCAGTCCCTGATGGTGCCGGCGCTCCTCGTTCCCGATAGCATCTCCGTCCTGAAGCTCATCGAACGGTTTCGTCTCGAAGGCGTACACATGGCCGTCGTCGTCGACGAATACGGCGTGACCGAGGGTGTGGCAACGTTGACCGATCTCCTGGAGTCGATCGCAGGTGAACTGCCGGAGGGCGGAGAAGCTGCTAAACCGCTCATCGTTCAACGCGATGACGGATCCTGGCTCGTCGATGGGACGCTACCGATAGACGAGTTCGAGGACCACGTCGGCTTGCGAGGCCTTCAAGAGCAAAGTGGCTTCCACACCGTCGCGGGCTTCGTCCTGCAGCAGCTCGGCCATTTGCCGACCGTCGGCGAGCGTTTCCTCTACCGGAATGTACAATTCGAGGTCGTTGACATGGACGGGCGCCGCATAGAGCAGATTCTTGTGCAGCCCGCGGCTGACTCCGCTCCCTAGATCAAACCCCGTTCAATCGGAATCGATTGAACGGGGATAATTTGATCTATTTCATATAGATAGAGCAGCTTATCCGCGTCCACCTGAACGCGTCCTGCTTGTCTTATGACAGATCCGGCTCATCGAGCGAAGATGAGCCACCACCGGAGAGTGGCCACTCTCCGGTGGTGGCGGGGTCCCTGTCCCGGATGGGCCGGCTTCGCCAGACCTCGCTATCGCCTTTGGTCTTATGCCGTTAAGATAGGGTCCGGAGGTCCGCTCTCGCCGTGGACGGAAAGGGCGATGGAGCGCAGGCTTGCAGCCATTCTCGCGGCCGACGTCGTCGGCTACAGCCGCCTCATGGAGCAGGACGAGGCGGGCACCCTGGCTGCGCTCAACGCCCACATGGACGAGCTGATCGGGCCGACCATCGCCGAGCACCACGGGCGGATCGTCAGGCTGATCGGCGACGGCGCGCTGGTCGAGTTCGCCAGCGTGGTGGACGCCCTGAAGTGCGCCAGCACCATCCAGCGGGCCATGGTCGAGCGCAACGCCCTGCTGCCCGCGGACCGCCGCATCGCCTACCGCATCGGCATCAACATCGGCGACATCATCGTCGAGGGCCGCGAGATCCATGGCGACGGCGTCAACGTCGCAGCGCGCCTCGAGGCCCTGGCCGACCCCGGCGGCATCTGCGTCTCCCGCAACGTCTTCAACCAGGCGAAGAACAAGCTGTTCCTGTCCTTCGAGGACCTGGGCGACCATCGGGTCAAGAACATCTCCGAGCCGGTCCGGGTCTACCGCGTCCACGCCCTTCCCGGCGCCGCCCCGCGGCGGAGCCGGGCCGAGCGCCGCCGCCGCCGGCGCGCGGCCGCGCTGGCCGCCGCGACCCTCGCCCTGGCGCTGGCCGGCCTCGCCGCCTGGGAGTTTCTGGCCGACCACTGGCCGCCGTCGGAGCGGGCCGCCGCCGGGGCCGCGCCGAGCCTCGCCGTGGTCCGGGGGCCGTCGATCGCCGTCCTGCCCTTCGTCAACATGAGCAACGACCCCCGGCAGGAGGCCTTCTCCGACGGCATCACCGAGGAGATCATCACCGCCCTCAGCCGCTTCCGCGACCTGCACGTCCTCGCCCGCAGCACGATCTTCCAGCACAAGGGGGTGGCCGTCGACATCCCGCGGCTCGGCCGCGACCTGGCGCTGCACTACGTCGTCGAAGGCAGCGTCCGCCGGGCCGGCGACCTGGTCCGGGTCACGGCGCAGCTCATCGATGCCGGGACCGGCATGCACCTCTGGGCCGAGACCTTCGAGCGCCAGGTCACGGTCTCCAACATCTTCGCGGTCCAGGACGAGATCGCGGCCAAGGTCGCGGCCAGCGTGGCCGCGTCCCATGGCGGCGCGATCTCCAACGCGCTGCTGCGCGCCTCGGCCGCGAAGCCGCCGGAGCAGCTGACCTCCTACGAATGCGTGCTCGAGGCCTTCGGCATCTGGCGCCGGCTGTCGGACGCGCTGGTCCGGCGCAGCCGCGACTGCCTGGAGATCGCCGTCGAGCGCGATCCCTACTACGCCGACGCCTGGGCCCTGCTGTCCCAGGTCTACGCCCAGCAGCGCTGGTTCGGTTGGGGCCTGCCCGAAGCCGAGGCGACGGCGCTGTCGAAGCGCGCGCACCTGGCGCAGAGCGCCGTGCAGGTCGCCCAGCGGGCCGTCGCGATCGCGCCCGAAAGCGCCATCGCCCACGCCAGCCTGGCCCGGGCCTATTGGTGCGCCGGCGAGCTGGACCGGTTCCGGGTCGAAGCGAAGCAGAGCCTGGGCCTGGGCCCGAACGACCCGGTCGTCCTCGGTCCCCTCGGCAACGACCTCGCCTTCGCCGGCTGGTGGGACGAAGGCCTGCCGCTGGTCCGCAAGGCCGTCGCCCTCGCGCCGAAGTCGCACGCCAAGTGGTGGCTCTGGGCGATCGCCAAGGACCACTACCGCAAGGGCGACTACGAGGCGGCGGCGAAGGTCTTCCAGGAGACGGTGATTCCCGGGCTCTGGCTCAGCCAGCTCCATCTCGCCTACAGCTACGGCATGCTGGGCGACCGGGCGCGCGGCGCCGAGGCCCTGTCCGGCCTCCGCGCGCTCAGGCCCGGGTTCTCGATCGACGACGCCCTCGCCTTCCATCGCCTCTGGAACTTCCAGCCGGCCTACCTCGACCGCATGGCCGAGGGCCTCCGCCGCGCGGGCCTGCCGAAGGCCGCGGCCATCGGCGGGGAGCCCGGGGCGCGGCGCTAGGCTAGGCCGCATTTCTCACCCTGACCACGGTCTAAGGGCGGTCGCCGGGAGCCGACCCTTCGGGCGGCGCTGTCGGAGCGACAGCGCCGCGAGGGAGCATCGCGCGGTTGAGTCCGGCCCCTGCTTCTGCACGCCGGTTTCGGTTTCGGGGCAGCCGTGTTAGGCTCGGCCAAACCAGCCCAGCCAAGATCTTACGGCTCGTACCGCGGTCGCGTCGCGACCCCGTCGGTTCGACGTCTTGCGTTTCGCGCGCCCGGATGAAGCGGGTCTTGGCCTTCGCGGGCTGTGTTGCAGCGTAACCGAAGAGAAACCGGAGAAAGGAAATCCATGTCGGACGATGCCGCCTTCGAGGATATCAATGAGGCCAAAGCCAACATGGACCACATCTACAATCAGCCCGACCCGCGGGCCTATTTCCGCGAGCTGCGAAAGCTCGGCTACGCCATCCCCGGCCTTGCCAAGCCGATCTTCCAGAAGCTGATCTCCCACCTGCGGCGCCGGCCCGACGACACGGTCCACCTGCTCGACCTGGGCTGTTCCTACGGTGTCAACGCGGCGCTGCTGAAACACGATCTGTCGATGCCCGAGCTCTACGACCATTGGGACAACAAGGAGCTCTCCGACGTCACGCCGGAGGAGGTCGTCGCGCAGGACCGGCGCTTTTTCGGCGATCTCGACGAACCCGAGGACATCGAGGTGATCGGCCTCGACCAGGCCGAGTCCGCCGTCGCCTTCGCCGAGGAAGCCGGCCTGCTGGACGAGGGACTCGCCGTCAATCTGGAGACGGAAGCGCTGCCCGGACCGGTCAAGGAGGACCTGGCGCCGGTCGATCTGGTGACCTCGACGGGATGCATCGGCTATGTGACGGAGAAGAGCTTCGATCGTCTGCTGCCGGCGGTCACGCAGGGACGCTCGCCGTGGATGGGCAACTTCGTGCTGCGGCTGTTCCCCTTCGACCCGATCGAGGCGACCCTGAACGACTGGGGCTATGTGACCGAGAAGCTCGAAGGCCGGACCTTCGTCCAGCGTCAGTTCGCTTCGGCCGACGAGCAGGAGCGCGTCCTGGAGCAACTGCAGGAGCGCGGTATCGATCCGACGGGCAAGGAGACCGAAGGCCATCTCCTGGCCGAGTTCTATCTGTCGCGCCCGAGCGACGAAGCGGCCGAGGCGCCGATCGAGCGCCTCCTGCAAGCTTGATCGGGCGGGTCGTTCCACGACTTCCCGGCTGAGAGGCAGCCGCCGGCCGCGCCCATCCCGGGTCCTGCGTCGGGGCCCCTTCGCGGCGGCTCCGAAGGCCCGCCCGCAAGTCCGCAAGCCACGATCAACGCTCCTTGGTATAAGCCAGGGCCATGCGGATCCTGATCCTGACCTTCGGCTCGCGCGGCGACGTGCAGCCCTACGTCGCGCTGGGCGCCGCGCTGCGGGCCCGGGGCCACGAGGTCACCCTCGGCACGGGGCGCGGCTTCGAGGCCATGATCGAGGCGGCGGGCCTGACCGCCGCGCCGCTCTCGGTCGACATCCGCGACCTGCTCGAAAGCCCGGAGATCAAGCAGGCCCTGCATTCCCTCGGCGGCAAGATCCGGGCCTGGCGCGCCTCCAAGGCCATGATGCGCCGGCTCTTCGACGAGATGTGGCAGGTCGCCCGCGACCGGGACCCGGACCTCGTCGTCTACCACCCCAAGGCCTACGTCGCGCCGCTCTTGGCCAGGGCCCTGGGGCGGGTCGCGGTGCCGAGCTTCCTGCAGCCGGCCTACGTCCCGACCCGCGCCTTTCCGAACTGCATCCTTCCCTTCGCCGGGCTCGGGCCCCTGGGCAACCGCGCGAGCTACGGCCTCGTCTCCCTGCTCATGCGGCTGGGCACCGCGGCGGTCCTGCGCGACTGGGCGCGGGAGCGGCCGGAGATCGCGGGGCCGGGGGCCTGGGACCCGGTCGAGGGCTACGACCCCCGCGGCCCCGGCCCGCTCCGGCTCCACGCCCACAGCCGCCATCTCGTGCCGCGGCCCGACGACTGGTCGGCGCGCGAGCGGGTCACGGGCTACTGGTTCACCGAAGCCGAGGCGGACTGGCGGCCGCCCGAGGCGCTGTCCCGCTTCCTCGCCGCCGGGCCGCCGCCGGTCTACCTCGGCTTCGGCAGCATGCCGGCGGAGGATGCCGGGCGCATGACGCGGCTGGTCCGCGACGCCCTGGCCGCCAGCGGCCGGCGCGGCCTCCTGGCGACCGGCTGGGGCGGCCTCGACAGCACGGGGGCCTCCGACCGGGTCCTGGTGATCGAGGCCGCGCCCCATTCCTGGCTCTTCCCGCGCTGCGCGGCGGTGGTCCACCACGGCGGCGCCGGCACCACCCACGAGGCGCTGCGCTGGGGCCGGCCCACGATCGTCTGCCCGGTCTTCGGCGACCAGCCCTTCTGGGGCCGCCGGGTCCGGGCGCTCGGCGCCGGCCCCGCGCCCCTGCCGCAGAAGCGCCTGTCGGCGGCGGCCCTGGCCGAGGCCTTCGCCGCGGCCGGGCAACCGGCGGTCGTGGCCCGCGCCGAGTCCCTGGGCGCCGCCCTGCGCGCGGAGCCCGGCGCCGCCGCCGCGGTCGAGGCGCTGGAAGCCCTGATGGCGCCGCCGGCCCAGAGATGACGGGGCTTCGATGACGGGGCTTTGATGACGCGGCCTTGATCGAGAACACCGATCAATCGGCCTGCAATCATCGATTTTAAAAGTCGTCGCCGGGTTCCGATCTTTCCCACATCCGATTTCCGCCGCAAAGGCAGTTCGCAAAAAAGGAGCGCGACGATGAACGAGGTGACGCCTCCGCAGGCCGCGGCGCCGACCGCCCTGGATGACCGCATTCAGCTCGAGCATTCCCAGAACGCCGTGCCGGTCACGGTCGCTTTCGGCGACGGCATCGGGCCGGAGATCATGCGCGCCAGCCTCAGGGTGCTGCTGGCCGCCGGCGCCGACATCGCGGTCGAGCCGATCAACATCGGCGAGCAGGTCTACCTGGACGGCAACTCCGCCGGGATCGATCCCCAGGCCTGGGACAGCCTGCGGCGCACCAAGGTCTTCTACAAGGCGCCGATCACCACGCCCCAGGGCGGCGGCTACAAGAGCCTCAACGTGACCGTCCGCAAGTCCCTGGGGCTCTTCGCCAACGTCCGGCCCTGCACCGCCTACGCGCCCTTCGTGGCGACCAAGCACCCGGGCATGGACGTGGTCGTGATCCGCGAGAACGAGGAGGACCTCTACGCCGGCATCGAGCACCGCCAGACCGACCAGGTCGTGCAGTGCCTGAAGCTGATCTCGCGCCCGGGCTGCGAGAAGATCGTCCGCTACGCCTTCGAGTACGCCGTCGCCAAGGGCCGCAAGAAGGTCACCTGCTTCACCAAGGACAACATCATGAAGCTGAGCGACGGCCTGTTCCACAAGGTCTTCGACGAGGTCGCCGCCGAGTACCCGCAGATCGAGAACGAGCACTGGATCGTCGACATCGGCGCCGCCAAGCTGGCCGACACGCCCGAGGCCTTCGACGTCCTCGTGCTGCCCAACCTCTACGGCGACGTGCTCTCGGACGTCGCGGCCCAGATCGCCGGCTCGGTCGGCCTGGCGCCCTCGGCCAACATCGGCGCCCAGGGCGCGATGTTCGAGGCGATCCACGGCTCGGCGCCGCGCCGCGCCGGCCAGGACGTCGCCAACCCCTCGGGCCTGCTGCTGGCCGGGGTCATGATGCTGCATCACATCGGCCAGCCGAAGGTCGCCGAGACGGTCCACAACGCCTGGCTCAAGACCATCGAGGACGGCCTTCACACCTACGACATCTTCGAGAAGGAGGTTTCCAGCATGAAGCTCGGCACCGAGGCCTTCACCGACGCCGTCATCGCCCGGCTCGGCGAGGAGCCGACGACCCTGGCCCCGGTCCGCTATGGCGACTCGACCGGCGCCTTCGAGGTGCCGCAGGCCAGCAGCCGGCCGCCGGCGGAGAAGATCCTGGTCGGGATCGACGTCTTCGTGCACTGGCCCGGGCGCGACCCGGCGGTCCTGGCGGAGACCATGAAGGCCTCGGCGAACGGCGCCTACAAGCTCGCCATGCTCACCAACCGGGGGGTCAAGGTCTGGCCCGACGGCCTGCCCGAGACCTTCTGCACCGACCACTGGCGCTGCCGCTTCCTGGCCGAGCCGGGCAAGCAGCTCAACAAGGCCATGGTGGTCGAACTGCTCCAGAAGCTGGCCCAGGACGGCGTCGACTTCGTGAAGACCGAGCATCTCTTCACCTTCGACGGCGAGCCCGGCTACTCCCTCGGCCAGGGGCAATAGCACGAGCGGCCGCCTCTCGGCCCAACACGGCCCCGCGTATGCCCTTCGCGCGGGGCCGTTTTTTCGCCCGCGCCGCGCCGGCGCGAGGCCCTCCCGTCTTCACGAGGCAGATCAACTCGTCTTCGCGCTCG
>JANQGU010000051.1 GCA_028282935.1 Kiloniellales bacterium | reverse complement strand
CGACCTCGATGATCGAGGACCTGAACTCGGTCGCCGCAGACCTGCACCGCTACCTGGAGGACGAGCCGCCCGACACCCTGTGGGAGCGCTACCACAAGGGCGACCGCTCGATCTTCGCCCGGCGCCTGGCGCGGCGCAGCGACGACAACTCCCTGCCGATGATCGAGCGCCGGTTCGAGACCGACGAGCGCTTCCGCCGCCAGGCCGAGCGCTACATCCGCGACTTCGAGAGCCTGCTCGACCAGGCCAGCAACTGCGACCCGGAAAACGTGCTGAGCACGACCTTCCTGACGGCCGACGTCGGCAAGCTCTACCTGCTGCTCTCGCGCTCGCTGGGGCGGGCGGCGGAGTAGGGCGGCGAGCTATATAGGACGCTTGCACGGATCGGGGCTTCACCCCCACCCCGACCCTCCCCCATCGAGGGGGAGGGAGCAGGAGGGCGGCGGCCACGATCTTACCCCCTCCCCCTCGATGGGGGAGGGTCGGGGTGGGGGTGGCACACCGAAGTCCGCGACTCGGCACTATGCAGGCCACGGCCAAGAGGCCGGCCGCGCCGAGAAAAGCGTAGCCCTGTCGGTTTGCTCGGATAGACTGCCGGGATGCGGCCGACCACCATCGACACCGGCGAGGTTCGCTTCGGCGAACACATGAAGACACTTCTGGCCCTGCTGCCCTACCTCTGGCCGAAGGGCCGGGGCGACCTCAGGGGCCGGGTGCTCCTGGCCGCCGCCTTCCTGATCGCGGCCAAGGTCGCCACCGTCTACGTACCGCTGCTGCTGGGCCGCACCGTCGATGCCTTGACCGTGGAACCCGGCGCGCTGCTGGCGGCGATCCCGCTGGGGCTGCTGCTGGCCTACGGCGTGGTCCGGGTCCTGGCCCGGGCCTTCGCCGAGGTCCGCGACGCGGTCTTCGCCAAGGTCGCCCAGAGCGCGATCCGGCAGCTCGCGCTGAAGACCTTCCGGCATCTCCACGCCCTGGCCCTGCGCTTCCACCTGGACCGCCAGACCGGCGGCCTGAACCGGGCCATCGACCGGGGCGCCAAGGGCATCGAGTTCCTGCTGCAGTTCATTTCCTTCAGCGTCCTGCCGACCCTGGTCGAGATCGCCCTGGTCGCCGGCATCCTCTGGGTGCTCTTCGACTGGCGCTTCTCGGCGGTCACCGTCCTCACCGTGATCGGCTACGTCTGGTTCACCTTCCGGGTGACGGAATGGCGCATCCGGCTGCGCCGCGAGATGAACGAGGCCGACAACGACGCCAACACCAAGGCCATCGACAGCCTGCTCAACTACGAGACGGTCAAGTACTTCGGCAACGAGGGCCACGAGGCGCGGCGCTTCGACCGGGCCCTGGCCCTCTACGAGGGCGCCGCGGTCAAGAGCCGGACCAGCCTGTCGATGCTGAACAGCGGCCAGACGGTCATCGTCACCCTGGGCATCACCCTGATGATGGTCATGGCCGCCTATGGTGTGCGGGCCGGGACCATGACCGTCGGCGACTTCGTCATGGTCAACACCTACCTGCTGCAGCTCGCCATGCCGCTCGGCTTCCTGGGCACGGTCTACCGCGAGATCAAGCAGTCCCTGGTCGACCTGGAGGTCATGTTCGGCCTGCTGCGCTCGGACCCGGAGGTCGAGGACCGGCCCGACGCCGCGGCCCTGGCCGCTCGGGGCGGCGCGGTCGCTTTCGAGGGCATCTCCTTCGGCTACGATCCGCGGCGCCCGATCCTGCAGGAGGTCTCCTTCGAGGTCCCGGCCGGCCAGACCGTGGCCATCGTCGGGCCCAGCGGCGCCGGCAAGTCGACCATCAGCCGGATCCTGTTCCGCTTCTACGACGTGGTCGAGGGGCGGGTGACGATCGACGACCAGGACATCCGCGAGGTGACCCAGGCCTCGCTGCGCGCCGCGATCGGCATCGTTCCCCAGGACACCGTGCTGTTCAACGACACGATCTACTACAACATCGCCTACGGCCGGCCGAGCGCGAGCCGGGCCGAGGTCGAGGAGGCGGCGCGCCTGGCCCAGATCCACGACTTCGTCCAGGGCCTGCCGGACGGCTACGACGCCATGGTCGGCGAGCGCGGCCTCAAGCTCTCGGGCGGCGAGAAGCAGCGCGTCGCCATCGCCCGGACCCTCCTGAAGAACCCTTGCATCTTTCTCTTCGACGAAGCGACCTCCTCGCTGGACAGCAAGACCGAGCGCGAGATCCAGGACAGCCTGCGCGCGGTCTCCCGCGGCCGCTCGACCCTGGTCATCGCGCACCGGCTCTCGACCGTGGTGGAGGCCGACCAGATCCTGGTCCTGGAGGCCGGCCGCATCGTCGAGCGCGGCCGCCACGACGCGCTGCTGGCCGCCCGCGGCGCCTATGCCGCCATGTGGGAGCGCCAGCAGAAGTCCGCCGCCGAGAGCAAGCCGGAGGACGCGCCGGCGGCGGCGGAGTGATCCCTGGCCTTGGGAACAGTCTGAGTTCGCTTGAGCATGGCTCCGATACCCCCTCACCCTCCCACGTCGCTGACGCGCCGCGGGCCCCTCCCTCTCCCCGAGGAGAGGGACTTGGTGCGTCCCCGCTTTCCCTCTCCCTCGGGGAGAGGGAGGGGCCCGGCGCGAAGCGCTGGGAGGGTGAGGGGTTTGATTCCCTTGGCACAGGTCTGCTCTAGTCTTTCCCCATGACTCCTAACCTCACCCATATCGCGCTGCACGTCCGGGACCTGGAGGCCTGCGTCGGCTTCTACCAGGACTTCTGCGGCCTTCGGATCGTGCACCAGCGGGACGACGGCGGCACCCGCGTGGTCTGGCTGGCCGAACCGGGGCGGGAGACGG
>JANQGU010000250.1 GCA_028282935.1 Kiloniellales bacterium | reverse complement strand
CCCTGACCGCGACGGTCCTGGTGTTCCGCAGGAAGGAGATTTAGCCATGTGGCGCGCAGCAGGTGGACTTCTCCTCCTTGCGCTCCTCCTCGCCACGGCCTGCGGCGAGGAACGGACAGCCGAGGCGCCGCCGCCGGCCGAGCTGACGCGGGCGGCCATCGGGCACTACTGCAACATGATCGTGCAGGACCACAAGGGCCCCAAGGGGCAGATCTTCCTCTCCGGCCAGTCCGAGCCGATCTGGTTCAGCTCGGTCCGCGACACCCTCGCCTTCACCCTGCTGCCGGAGGAGCCGAAGGACATCGCGGCCATCTACGTCAACGACATGGGCCGGGCGAGCTGGGACAAGCCCGAGCCCGGCACCTGGGTCGAGGCCAAGGATGCCTGGTACGTGATCGGCAGCGCACGGCAGGGCGGCATGGGCGCGCCCGAGGCCGTGCCCTTCTCGCAGCGGGCCGATGCCGAGGGCTTCGCCGCCGCCTACGACGGCCGGGTCGTCGCCTTCTCGGAGATCCCGAGCGACGCCATCCTGGGCCCGGTGCCGGAGGTCCGGCACGGCGCGGGCCAGGATCATTCCGATGCGGCGATGCCGGGCAGGCCCGCCGCCGGCCGGCATCACATGGACCGGCATCACATGGAAGAGACCGGGTCCGAGGCCGGCCAGGGACAGCACCGCGACGTGGAGATCCGACCATGAGCCTGCAGAAACCGACCGGCCGCCGGCGCTTCCTGCGCATCGCGGCCGCCGCCGCCGCCGGGCTCGGGTTGCTCGGCCGGAGCTCGCAGGCCAAGCGTCTGGAGTTCCAGACCTGGACGGGCACGGCGCTGGGCGCACAGGCCTCGATCCGCCTGCACCATCCGGAGCCGGCGGTGGCCCGGGACCTGATCGAGAGGGCGCGGGCGGAGATCGAGCGGCTCGAGCAGGTCTTCAGCCTCTACCGTGCGGACTCGGCCGTCTCCGTCCTGAACCGCGAGGGCCGCATCGCCGCACCGCCGCTCGACCTGCTGCGCATCCTGTCCGAGGCGCGGCGCTACAGCGAGCTGACCCAGGGCGCCTTCGACGTCACCGTGCAGCCCCTCTGGCAGGTCCATGCCGCGCACTTCCGGCAGGCAAAGGGCCGGGCCGAAGGGCCCGACCCGACCGCGGTCGCCGCCGCGCTCGACCGTGTCGACCATCGCGCCGTGACGATCGACCCGGCGCTGATCGCCTTCGAGAAGCCGGGCATGGCCATCACCCTCAACGGCATCGCCCAGGGCTACATCACCGATCGGGTCGCGGAGCTTCTCCGCGCCGCCGGTCTCGAAGACGTCCTGATCGACCTGGGCGAGCTGCGGGCCCTGGGCCGGCATCCGGAAGGCCGGCCCTGGGAGGTCGGGTTGAGCGACCCGCGCCGACGGCAACGGCTCCTGCGCCGGCTCGCCCTCGACGACGCGGCCCTGGCCAGCTCGGCGGGCTCGGGAACGCCCTTCGACGGCGAAGGCCGCTTCCACCATCTCTTCGATCCCCGGCTCGGGCGCAGCTCCAACCGCTACCTGGGCCTTTCGGTCCGGGCGCCCACGGCGACCCAGGCCGATGCCCTCTCGACCGGTCTCTTCCATCTCGACTGGGACCGGCTCACCACCGTCCTGCGCGCCGCTCCCGGGGTCGAGGCCTTCGCCTTGCTCGCCGACGGCGAAGAGCGCCATCTGCGCGGCTGAGGGAAGGCGCGGGTGTCGGCCGCTTATCCAAAATTAATCATCTTCCGAGTAACATAGTCCTATAGATATAGCCCTTTCGTAGGAAGTTGCCGTCCGGCTCTCTTCGGCCGCGCGCCCCTCCGGACTGTGCTTGGGTGAACCACTCGCATGAGCAAGCGCGATCCAGTGAGATCGGGGGGATCCTTCTCCCCCGGTTCGTCGGAGGATGGGGCGTCGCGCGAAACCGCGGGCGAGAGCGCCGGCTTCGCCTCGCCGGGCCTCGCCTCTGAAGTGGCCGCCGCCGCAAGCGATAGCGAGTCCCAGTTCCGCGCCCTCGTCGAGGGCTCCGGCCAGGGCCTCTGCGTCCACAAGGACTGGAAGCTGCTTTACGCCAACCGGGCCCTGGCGGAGATCCTCGGCTACGGGAGCGCCGAGGAGATCCTCGCGCTCAAGAGCCTGGGGACGATCTTCGTGCCCGAGGAGCGGGACCGGCTCTGGGGCTGCCAGGCGGCAGGCTGGCATGGCGGCCCTACGCGGGACCGCCACGAGGCCCGCTGCCTCAGGAAGGACGGCTCGGTCGTCTGGGTCGAGATCCGGGTCGACCGCGTCGTCTGGCAAGGCGCGGAGGCGACGCTGAGCGCCCTCGTCGACATCACCAAGCGGAAGAAGTCGGAGATGGCGCTCCGTTGGCAGAACGCGCATCTCAGGACCGCGCTCGACAAGATGTCGCAGGGTGTCTGCATGTTCGACGGTGAGCAGCGTCTCGTGTTTGGGAACGCGCGCTATGCCGAGATCTATAACCTGCCGGCCGAGCTTCTGGTGCCCGGCACGCGCTTCCGCCAGATCCTGGAGCACCGCATCGCCGAGGGCATCTATGCGGGCGGCACGCCTGAGGATTACGTTCAAGAGCGCTGCGCGGCCGTCGCCGAGGGCGCGGCCTCGACGAAAGTCCAGTGCCTCACCGATGGCCGGATCATCTCCATCTCCCATCGCCCCATGCCCGGCGGCGGCTGGCTCGGGACGCACGACGACATCACCGAGCTCAGGGCCGCCGAAGCGGCGCTGCGCGAGAGCGAAGAGCTGTTCTCCAGGGCCTTTCAGGCGAGCCCTGCCGCCTGCGCCATCTCGGCGCCGGAGGACGGCCACCACTACGACGTCAACGAAGGCTGGATGGATCTCCTGGGCTACACCCGCGAGGAGGCGCTGGCGAACTCCGCGCTCACCCTCGGGATCTGGGCCGATCCGAAGGAACGGGCCCGCTTCGTCGGTCTGCTCGAGAAGCACGGCTCCTTCAAGGCCTTCGAGACCAAGTTCCGCAGGAAGAACGGCGAGATCATCGACGTCCTCGTCTCGGGGGTCTACGTCGACTTCCTCGGCGAGCCCAGGCTCTTCGTCGTCTACGAAGACGTCACCAAGCGCAAGCAGGCCGAGGCGGCGCTGCGCGAGAGCGAGGAGCTGTTCTCGAAGGCCTTCCACACCAGTCCCGCCGCCTGCGCGATCGCCGCGCCGGAGGACGGCCGTCATTACGACGTCAACGAGAAATGGATGGAACTCCTGGGCTACACCCGCGAAGAGGCCTTGGCGAGTTCCGCGCTCAAGCTCGGGATCTGGGCCGACCCGAAGGAACGGGCCCGCTTCGTCGGCCTGCTCGAGACGCACGGGAACTTCAGGGCCTTCGAGGCCAAGTTCCGCAGGAAGAACGGCGAGCTGATCGATGTCCTCGTCTCCGGGGTCTACGTCGAGTTCCACGGCGAGCCCAGGCTCTTCGTCGTCTACGACGACATCACCAAGCGCAAGCAGGCCGAAGCGGCGCTGCGCGAGAGCGAGGAGCTGTTCTCGAAGGCCTTCCACACCAGCCCCACCGCCTGTGCCATCGCCGCGCCCGAGGACGGCCGTCACTACGACGTCAACGAGGGCTGGACGAAGATCCTGGGCCACAGCCGCGAGGAGGCCCTGGCGAATTCGGCGGTCAGCCTCGGGATCTGGGCCGATCCGAGGGAACGGGCCCGCTTCGTCGAGCTGCTCGAGACCCAGGGCTCGGTCGAGGCCTTCGAGACGGAGGTCTTCAGAAAGGACGGCGAGAAGATCGATATCCTGATCTCGGCGGTCCATGTCGAGTTCCATGGCGAGCCGAGGATCTTCAGCGTCTTCGACGACATAACCCAGCGAAAGAAGTCGGAACGGCTACTGGCGCACCAGGCATCGACCATGAGCCTGATGAAGTCGATCGCCTTCACCGCGAATCAGTCCACCGACCTGGAAGGTGCGCTCAGCTTCTGCCTGGAGAAGATCTGCGACTACACGGGCTGGGACGTCGGTCATGTCTACATGCCGGCAAAGGACCGGCCGGGCAGCTTGGTCTCCGCCAAGTGCTGGTTTCTTTCGGACGAGGAGAGGTTCCGGGCCTTCAAGGAGAAGACCGAAGAGCGCCCCTGCAGGCCCGAAGACGAAGAAATGTGCTGCGGCGTCCTGGAAGGAGGCGAGGCCTGCTGGGCGGACGACGTCGCGTCGCGGATCGGACCCTGGCGGGTCGAGGCGGCCAGGGCGTCCGGCCTGAGGTCGGGTGTCGCCTTCCCGATCAAGATCCGCAACGTGGTGGTCGCGATCCTCGAGTTCTACGCCACGCGGGGCATGGACCCCACCGCGTCCCTGGTCGATATCCTCACCGAAGTCGGGACCCAGATGGGCCGGGTCGTGGAGCGCGCCAACGCGGAGGCGGAGCTGGTCGCGCATCGCGATCATCTGGAGGATCTGGTCGACAAGCGCACGGCGCAGGTGCAGCAGCAGACCCACAAGCTGGAGCTGGCCCTCGCGAAGGAACGGGAGCTGAACGCGCTTCAGCAGCAGTTCGTGGCCATGGCCTCGCACGAGTTCCGCACGCCTCTGACGATCATCGATAGCGCGGCCCAGCGTCTCGAGCGCCGGGCGGAGAAGCTTCGGCCGGCCGACGTCGTCCAGCGGACACAGAAGATCCGCACCGCGGTCAAGCGCATGGTCACGCTGATCGAGAGCGTGCTCAGCTCCGCCAGCTTCGATGCCGGGAAGTTCAAGGTGGAGGTTCAGCCCTACGACCTGCGCGCGCTCGTCGCGCAGGCCTGCGCGCGGCAGCGGGAGATCTCGCCCCTCCACAACATCGTCGCCGACCTGGACGCGCTTCCGACGCGCATGATCGGCGACCCGAACCTCCTGGAGCAGGTCTTCGCGAACCTTTTGTCCAACGCCGTCAAGTATGCGCCGGACAAGCCCGACGTCTCGGTCGTCGGGCGAGTCGAGGCCGGCAGCGTCCGCGTGGCGATCGAGGACCAGGGCGTGGGCATACCCGCCAAGGACATTGCGAAGCTCTTCGACCGCTTCTTCCGCGCCAGCACCTCGACCGGCATCGCGGGAACCGGCATCGGCCTGAGCCTGGTCAGCCAGATCGTCGAGCTGCACGGCGGGCGCATCGACGTCGAGAGCGTCGAGGGCGAAGGCTCCACCTTCATCGTCCAGTTGCCGCTCAGGACCGGGGCGGAGGGCGCGGGGCCTCTTCGTCGATGATCTCGACGACGCGCGCGGGCTGCGAGACGTACTTTCCTAGCTGCGGCAGCAGCTCGTCGTAGGCCTTCTTGATCCCAGTCTCGGCGAGATCTTCCGCGTCCAGGTGAACCAGTTCGTCATAGTCGAGTTCGAGGGACTCTCGCCTCGCAGATCCTCCCCGGAGCGCGAGCATCAATTTGCCGAGCAGGGTCGTTCTTTCCGGTCGAGATCCGCCTCTTGTCACGCGCTTGCCTTTCGATCCGTCGATCCATCAGTCGGCGCCGCCATGGGCGGAAGCCTCTCCCTTTGGGAGAATCTCGCAGCTTGCCGCATAATGGCTGCGGACTGAAGGCGGCACCGTGACAATGGGGGGATGCAATGAAACAGGAGACCACGAAGTGGCCGAAGAAGACCAGGGAACTGCACAACCACCATTTCGACTCGACGATCTGGAACAATTTTCGTTTTCGCGATGACGACATCGTCATCGCAAGCTATGCGAAGTCCGGCACCACCTGGCTGCAGCAGATCGTCAGTCAGCTCATCTTCAACGGCGAGGAAGGACTCCCGGTGGCGGAGATGTCCCCGTGGCTCGACCTGCGGGTTCCGCCCAAGGAGGTCAAGTTGCCAGAGGTGGAGCGACAAACGCACAGGCGGTTCGTGAAGACCCATCTGCCCGTCGATGCGCTCGTCTTCTCGCCCAAGGCCAAGTACATCTACATTGGCAGGGATGGGCGTGACGTGGTCTGGAGCCTCTACAACCATCACGTCCATGCCAACGACCTCTGGTACCAAGCGCTGAACGATACCCCGGGGCGCGTCGGACCGCCGATCGAGCCGCCTCCCGACTCCATTAGGCAGTACTTCCAGGACTGGTTCGAGAAGGACGGCTTTCCCTTCTGGTCCTTCTGGGAAAGCGTCCGGTCCTGGTGGGAGATCCGCGACCTGCCGAACGTGATGCTGGTCCACTTCGCAAAGCTGAAGGCGGATATGCCCGGCGAGATACGACGCATCGCGGCTTTCCTCGGGCTGCCCATCGACGAGGCCAGGTGGGACGTCATCGTCGCGCATTGCGGCTTCGACTACATGAAGGCGAACGCGGCGGTGAGCGTGCCCCTGGGCGGCGCCTTCTGGGACGGCGGCGCCGAGACCTTCATTCACAAGGGCAC
>JANQGU010000150.1 GCA_028282935.1 Kiloniellales bacterium | reverse complement strand
CCATCTGTGACCTGGACGGTGACGTCGTGGGAGCCGGTGGCCTCATGGTCGAGCAGCGAGCCATCGGCGACGGTGATCTCGCCTGTGGAGGCGTTGATGGCGAACCTGCCGCCGGCGTCGTCGGTGAGGGTGTAGCTGGCACTGTCGCTGGCATCCGGGTCTGTGACGGAGACCGAGCCGACGCTGCTGCCGTTGGTGCTGTTCTCGGCGACCGAGTTGCCGGCCAGGTTGAGGTCCGTGGGCGCCTCGTTGACGTCGCTGACGGCGATGGTGAAGGTCTCGGCGTAGGTGTTGCCGGCGCCATCCGTGACCTGGACCGTGACGTCGTGGGAGCCGGCCGCCTCGTGGTCCAGGAGGCTACCGTCGGCGACGGTGATCTCACCGGTGGAGGCGTTGATTGTGAAGCGTCCGCCTGCGTCGTCGGTGAGGGTGTAGCTGGCGCTGTCGGCGGCATCTGGGTCCGTGACGGAGACCGAGCCGACGCTGGTGCCGTCGGTGCTGTTCTCGGCGACCGTGCTGCCGGCCAGGTCGAGGTCCGTCGGTGCCTCGTTGACGTCACCGACGGTGATGGTGAAGGTCTCCGTGTATGTCAGGCCCGTGCTGTCGGTGACTTGGATCGTGACGTCGTGGGAGCCGGCGGCTTCGTGGTCCAGGAGGCTGCCGTCGGCGACGGTGATCTCACCGGTGGAGGCGTTGATTGTGAAGCGTCCGCCGGCGTCGTCGGTCAGGGCGTAGGCGAAGGTTTCTCCGGCGTCCGCGTCGGTGGCGCTGGCCGTGCCGACGGCCGTGCCGTTGGTGGCGTTCTCCGCCACCGAGGTGCCGGACAGGGTCAGGTCGCTCGGCGGGTTGTCGGGCTGGTCGGTGACGGTGATGGTGAAGGTCTCGGCGTAGGTGAGACCGCTGGCATCCGCGACCTGGACCGTGATGCTGTGGCTGGCGTCGCTCTCGAAGTCGAGCAGCGAGCCGTCCGCGACCGTGATCTCGCCGCTCGCCGGGTCGACGGCGAAGCGCCCGCCAGCGTCGTCGGTGAGCGTGTAGGTGAAGCTCTCGCCGGCGTCGGGGTCGCTCGCCGCCACGGTGCCCACCGCGGTGCCGTTGGCCGCGTTCTCGGCCACCGAGCTGCCGCTCAAGGTCAGGTCCTCGGGCGCCTCGTTCAGGTTGTTGAGGCTAATCGTGAAGCTCTCGATCGTGGTCGTCGAATCCGAGCCGACCGCATGAACCGAGATGCTGTGGCTGCCGGCCGACTCGTAGTCGAGCAGGGAGCCGTCGGCGACCGTGACCACGCCCGTCGTCGGGTCGATGGCGAAGCGCCCGCCGGCGTCGTCCACCAGGCTGTAGGAGTAGCTGACGGATCCGGCGGGCAGGCTCGGCCCGATGCTGCCCACCGTCGTGCCGTTGGCGGCGTTCTCGTCCACCGAGGAGCCGGTCATCGAAAGCGGTCCGGAGACGCCACCCGGGCTCCCACCGCCGCCCGGGCCGCTGCCGTCGGGGGCCGCGCCCGAAGCCTCGCCCGGGACCTCGCCGCCGCCCTGGGGCTGAGGCGCACCCGGGGTTCCGCCGGTCAGCAGCTCTGAGGTCGGCGGCGGCTCGCTAGCGGGGGCCGAAGACGCCGGCTCTTCGCCGGCCCGGCGGGGAGAACCGGAGGAGAACACCGGTGGCCGCCCGGGCGTGTCGGGTCCGGCCTGCCAGAAGATCTCTTCGCCGCGGGGGCCGAGCTCGACAGGGTCCTGGCCCGGGGGCAGGGGGTCGAGGGCGGAATCGGGGACCTGCTGGGGGTCCGCCTGGTCTTGGTCCTTGGGGAGCCCCTCCGGCTCCTCCGACGCGTCGGCCAGGGTTTCCGGCTCGATGTTGCTGCCGAAATGGATGTTCGGATTGGTGATGTCCTCTTCGACCTGAGGCTGCTGCTCCAGGGTCTCGATACCGTCTCCCAGGCCGTCGGCTTTCGACGCCGCGCTACCCAGGTCCAGTTGATCCTGAGGGTTGGGACCCGTTCCGGAAGCGTTCCCGGTCTCGGTCCCCGACTTCTTCCCTCGAGCCATCCCGATCCTCCTGACCAGCCGAAGCCGCCGGCCCACCCGGCCGACGGTGCTATACCCTTAGTGCAAACGGACTGCCCCATTGAGCTAGCCTGTTACCTAGATTGCGTCAGGGAATTGATACAAACCGTTAAATTCGAAGGTTAACGAAAGAATTTACCCGAATCTTACGGTTATTATTGTTGGGATGTGAGGGATTTCCCCTACTATTACTTTTGTCGGGGAACTTTTCTTGAACGGTTTCTCCTATGCCGTGTACATCGCCAGGCCTCGGCACGGGTCCCAAGACTGGTCAAGACTGGTCAAGATTGGCCAAGCCTGGACTTTGTCCAGGGTCCGGTCGGCCGGACTCCGGCGTCGTCACGGAGGAGCGCGCGGCAGGAGGGGCAGCGCGCTCTTGAGTCCGCGGGAAAAGATGCGTAACAAGAGGCCCAGAGGATCGCGCGGGCGAAGGGCCCGCCCGGGTCTGCGGCTGTGGCGGAACTGGTAGACGCGCAGCGTTGAGGGCGCTGTGGGGGCAACCCCGTGGAGGTTCAAGTCCTCTCAGCCGCACCAATCCCTTGTTGCTTCAGGGTTTTCCCGAGTCCGGCCCGAGGCGCCGGGCGCCTCCGGGGCCGGGCGCGGCCGTCCTCAGTCTCCCGTTCCCGCGAGCTCCTGCCTCGGCGCCAGGGCGGCGTTCTCGACCTTCAAGCGGACGAACAGCAAGGCCGCGTTGAGGCCGCTGAAGACCAGCGCCAGCTCCCAGGCCCCGAAGGCCAGGGGCAGCACGGCGATCTCCAAGGTCACGACCAGGTAGTTGGGATGCCGCAGGAAGCGGTAGGGGCCGCGCCGGATCAGGGGCACGTCCGGGAGGGTGATGACCCGGGTGGTCCAGTAGCGGCCGAGGCTGGCGATGACCCAGATCCGGCCGATCTGGAGCAGGCAGAAGACGCCGAGCAGCCAGTGGTAGACCGGCGCCGAGGCCGGCACCATCACGAAGAGCGCCAGCAGCCAGCCGCCGTGCAGCAGCACGAAGAGCGGGTAGTGGCGGGCCCCCAGCTCGGTGCCGCCCTCGATCAGGAGCTGGGCGGCATTGTGCTTGGCGATTCCCAGCTCGATGACCCGCTGCGCCGCGACGAAGAGGAAGATGATCTGCGGCAAGCCCCAGGCCATGCCGAACTCGTTGCCCAGCGCGCTCATGGCCGCACCAGCATGAAGGCGGCGGTGAAGCCCGGCCCCAGGGCGGACATGAGCTGCTCGCCCCTGGCGCCCTCGGCCAAGCTGCGATGCAGCACGAAAAGCACGGTCGCGGCGGACATGTTGCCGTAGTCGCGGAGCACCGTGCGGGCGGTCTTCATGCCGCCGGCCTCGGCGCCCAGGACCTCCTCCAGGGCATCGATCACCTTGGCACCGCCCGGATGGCAGACGAAGCCGCCCATATCGCTCAGGCGGCGGCCGTGGCGGCCCAGGAACTCCTCGGCCACGTCGCCGAAACGGCTGCGGACCAGGGCCGGAATGTCGCGGGAGAAGAGCACGCCGAGGCCGTCCTCCTCGATGTGCCAGCCCATGATGTCCAAGGAGTCCGGCCAGGTATGCTCACCCCAGGCCTCCAGGGACGGGGCGTCGGACTCGGGGTCGCAGCTGATCACCGCGGCCGCCGCGCCGTCGCCGAAGAGCGCGGTGGCGATGATGTTGCTCTTGGAGCGGTCCTGGTTGCGGAAGGTCAGGCCGCAGAGCTCGACCACCAGGCAGAGCACCTTGGACCCGGGCCGGCTCTGCGCCATGGCCGCGGCCCGCGCCAGGCCGAGCACGCCGCCGGCGCAGCCCAGGCCGAAGATCGGCAGGCGGTGGACGTCCGGGCGAAAGGGCAGGAGGTTCATCAGCCGGGCGTCGAGCGACGGCGTGGTGATGCCAGAGCTGGACACGGCGACGATGGCGTCGATCTCGCCCGCCTCGCAGCCGGCCTCCTCCAGAGCCCCGTCCGCGGTGGCGACGAGCAGCCGCTCGGCGTTCTCGACGTAGAGCCGGTTGCTCTCCTTCCAGCCCGCGGGCTGCAGGTACCACTCCAGCGGTACGCAGGAATAGCGGGTTTCGATGCCGGCATTGCTGTAGATCGGCATCAGGCGTTCGATTTCCATGCGCTGGCCGTTGAACAGCTGGCGCGAGACGGTTGCGATCTCGGGCTGGCCCAGGCGGTAGGGGGGCACCGCCGTGGCCAGGCCGAGAAGCTTCGGGGGGGACGCTTCGGCCATACTGGTTTAGCTTGTCCTTGGTTCCATCCGGTTGCGGGTCTGCATCTCGATCAACACCACCTGGGGGAGTTTCGTCCCGATGTTTCCCGGCTTCGAAGTCGGTCAATACCAGACCATGGGCACCGAGATCGCCTATCGCAAGGGCGGCGAGGGGCCTCCGCTCCTCCTCCTCCACGGTTATCCGCAGACCCACGTCATGTGGCACAAGATCGCGCCGGCACTCGCCGAACGCTTTTCCGTTGTGGCGGCGGATCTTAGGGGCTACGGCGACAGCGGCAAACCGCCCAGGGACGTTTGTCACACGAATTACTCAAAGCGGGCCATGGCCCGGGACCAGGTCGAGCTGATGGCGGGCCTGGGCTTCGATCACTTTTCCGTGGTCGGCCACGACCGCGGCGCCCGAGTCGCCCACCGCATGGCCCTGGACCACCCGGACAGCATCCAGAAGGCCGCGGTTCTGGACATCGCGCCGACCCTGACCATGTACGAAGGCACCGACATGGCCTTCGCCAGCGCCTATTACCACTGGTTCTTCCTGATCCAGCCCTTCGACCTGCCGGAGCGGCTGATCGGCGCGGACCCCGGCTACTATCTCGAGCGCAAGCTGGCCGCCTGGGGCCGCCGGGAGGGCGCCTTCACGCCCGAGGCCGTGGCCGAGTACCGGCGCTGCTTCGAAGACCCGGCGACCATCCAGGCGACCTGCGAGGACTACCGGGCGGCCGCCAGCATCGACCTGGAGCACGACCGCGCCGATGCCGGGCGCAAGATCAAGGCGCCGCTGCTGGTTCTCTGGGGCGACCGCGGCGTGGTGGCCGCGACCTACGACGTTCTCGCGACCTGGCGGGAGAAGGCCGAGAACGTTCGCGGCAAGGCCCTGGATTGCGGTCATTTCCTGCCCGAGGAAGAGCCCGAGGAGACCTTGAAGGAGCTGCTTGCCTTCCTTTAATCAAATGGTGGCTATACGCTGACGGTGCACAGGGGTCTCGAGGACAGGGGTCCCGAGGCCGGGGCCGGGTAAAAAAGGCAAGGGTTTCAAAACCCTGGCGGGGCGGAGGGTGTGATCAAGAAGCCGAAGCAAGCGACCGACGGGGCCGAGGAGGCCCAGGAACAGGCCGAGCTGCTCGGCCAGGGCGGCCAGCGCCGGGGGCTGGTTGCGCGCCTGCGGACCTATTTCTTCGCCGGCGTGCTGGTCGCCGCGCCGATCAGTATTACCCTGTGGCTCACCTGGCGCTTCGTGACCTTCGTCGACGGCCTGGTGAAGCCTTGGATTCCGCCGGAGTGGCTGGCGGCGATCCCGATCGGCATCCCCGGCCTGGGCCTGATCGTCGCGGTCATCGTGCTGATCCTGATCGGCATGTTCGCGGCCGGCTATGTCGGCCGCATTCTGCACCGGCTGGGCGACCGCATGCTGAATCAGGTCCCCATCGTCCGCTCGGTCTACAACGCCACCAAGCAGATCTTCGAGGCGGTCTTCGCCGAGCGGGCGCAGGCCTTCCGGGAGACGGTCCTGGTCGAGTTCCCCCGGCGCGACGTCTGGGCGGTCGGCTTCCTGACCGGGACCACGGGCGGCGAGGTCCAGGCGGTGACCCAGTCGACGGTGCTCAACATCTTCGTGCCCGCGACGCCGAATGCGACCACCGGCTTCCTGCTCTTCATCCCCGAGGCCGACGTCCGCTATCCGGACATCAAGATCGACGACGGCATCAAGCTGGTCATCTCCAGCGGCCTGATCCCGCCGGCCGAGGGCAACGGCAAGGCGGCAGCCGAGGAGGCGCGCGCGGCCGAGGAGCGAGAGGCCAAGCGGCGCAGCCGCTTCTCCCTGATGGCGCGGCTGCGCAACTACCTGCTGGCCGGCATCCTGGTGACCGCGCCGGCGGCGATCACCATCTGGCTGGCCCTGGAGTTCATCACCTACGTCGACGCCCGGGTCATCCCCCAGATCCCCGCGGCCTGGAACCCCGCGACCTATCTCCCCTTCAGCGTTCCCGGGCTGGGGCTGGTGCTGATCCTGCTCGGCCTGACCCTGGTCGGCATGATCACCGCCGGCTTCGTCGGGCGCCTGGTGATGGGCAGCGGCGAGCGCCTGCTCGCCCAGGTCCCGGTGGTCCGCTCGATCTACGGCGCCACCAAGCAGATCTTCGAGACGGTCCTGGCGCAGTCCTCCGACGCCTTCCGCAAGGTCGTCCTGGTCGAGTTCCCGCGGCCCGGCTCCTGGGCGATCGGCTTCCTGACCGGGGACAGCGCCGCGGCCGTGACCGAGGCCGCGCCGGGCGACCGGGTCAACGTCTTCCTGCCGACCACGCCGAACCCGACCTCGGGCTTCCTGATCTTCGTGCCCCGCGAGCAGATCCGGATGCTCAAGATGAGCGTCGAGGACGGCATCAAGATGGTGGTCTCCGGCGGTTTCGTGACCCCCGAGGCGCCCGAGGACGTGGCCGCGGCTGCGGCCACGCCGGTCGAGGCACAGGTCGAGAACGGGGAGGAGCCCCGCCGGGCCGGGGCGCCTGGGGACGACTGACGGCGCGTTCCCTAATGGCCTTCTGGCGCGAAAAGACACTGGAGGAGATGAGCCCGGAGGAATGGGAGGCGCTCTGCGACGGCTGCGGCCTCTGCTGCCAGATCCGGGTCGAGGACGAGGACAGCGGCGAGACCGCGCTCTCGAACGTCGCCTGCCGCTTCCTCGACCTCTGCAGCCACCGCTGCTCGGACTACGAGAATCGCCAGAGCAACGTCCCGGACTGCGCGAAGATCACGCCGGAGAACGTCCGCCGGCTCGACTGGCTGCCGTCGAGCTGCGCCTACCGCCTGGTCGCCTTCGGCCAGGACCTGCCGGACTGGCATCACCTGGTCTGCGGCGATCCGGAGCGGGTCCACAGCGAGGGGCCCTCGATGCGCGGCGAGGTCATCGGCGAGGACGAGGCCGACTGGCCAGATTGAGCAAGCGGGCCGATTTCTGGCCGCTTTAGATCAATTTTTCGTGGTTTTGTCTTGAGATTTTCGAGTGATTGCAAAATAATACCTGAATGGCGGCAGAAACTAGTCACCCAGTTATGTAAAGGAATCATGGTGTGAAGAGGTTCATGTCAATTCCGGTCGCTTTTTTGTTGGCCGGCTTGGCCGCCGCCGTCGCCTCGAATCCGGCCGCGGCCGTCGAGGCCGATTACTACACGGTCGGTGAGCACGGGCTCGTCAAGTACCCGAACGTCGGCGCCCTTTGCCCG
>JANQGU010000361.1 GCA_028282935.1 Kiloniellales bacterium | reverse complement strand
AGGGTGCCTGGGGCGTCTCCATCAATCCTCCCGGCGAGCCGGGGCGAGGCGGAAGGAGAGCCAGCGTGTCCCGACTCACCCTTTACGACGGCGCCACGGCCGTCGAGATCCGCATCGCGACCACGGCCGGCGACGACGTCCGGGCCCAGGCCGAGCAACTGCGCGACGACCTCAACGCCTTCGTCGCGGCCGCCGATCCTTTCACCGTGGTCGCCTCGGATTCCACCCTCGGCGACCACGTCCGGGTCGAGCTGGCGAGCGGCTGGGCGCCAGGCGACGCCGACTGGGAGCTCCTCAGCGCTGCGGACGGCGTCCTCTACCTGCGGGCCCGCTCGGCGGCCTGGCTGGCGCGTGCCGTGGCGCGCCTGTCCTGGAGCTTGGGCAAGAGGATGTGGCTCCCCAACGACGCCTTCCTGGTGCAGCCGACCTATCCCAAGCTCTCGGTCGAGATCGACATCGCGAAGGCGCACGACGTGCAGGACACCGGGGCCTTCGGGACCACCGGGCGCTTCCTCCGGGGGCCCCTGGAGACCAAGCTTCCCGAGTGGCAGCGCGTCAACATGGTCGGCCCGGTGGCGAGCCTGAACTCGGGGCACATATGGCAGCGGGCGGTGCACGCGCTCGGCCCCGACGGCAGCGGAGACTGGAACGACAGCGACCACTACGTGGAGACCGGCAAGCGCCTGCAGGTATACCGGCAGGATCCGCCCGGCACCTACAGCGTCTGCGAGGACTTCGCCGCGTGGCTGAAGGCGGAGAAGGCGCGCCTGGGCTGGGACAGCGTCTCGGTGTCCGCGACGGACGGGACCAAGGGCTGGGAGAGCGTGGTCGGCTTCGGGCGCGACGACGGCGACCCGAGCACCTACAACGAGACCGAGATCAACGTCTTCCTGGCGAAGAAGGTGGCCGAGAGCTTCGCGGCCGACCCGGACCCCGAGGTCCAGGACGCGCAGATCAGCATGCTGGCCTACGGCTCGACGAGCTACCCGGCGGACCCCGGGAAGGCGGACCCGGAGGGCGACGCCATTCGCCTGCCGGCGGAGCTTCACGTCGTCGTCACCAAGGGCTTCTTCCAGGGCAACGAGGACTGGAACAGCGTGCACGACAGCTACCGCGCCATCTCGGACAACCCCGCCCAGCAGTTCTCGGGCTACTGGTACATGGAGGTCTGGACCGGCAGCAAGGACCGGCCGGGCGTCGCGGCGGTCTCCCGCGAGGAGGTGATCGCCGGCTGGTGGGCCGACAACGCGCCGCGGGTCACGGACAACTACCCGCTCTACGTGGGCGGCGAGCTGGGCTCGGGGCTTTGCCCGACCTTCCTGGGCGCGTTGATCTGGCAGGCCGCCTGGCGGGAGCGCAGCAACGACTTCGCCGGCCTCGCGGACGGCATGGTGTGCAGCTTCCTGCAGACCTGCTTCCCGACCAAGGCGGTTCGCACGGCGATGCGCGCCTTCACCGAGCGGGTGCTCTGGATCGAGCGCGGCAGCTTCGCGCCGCTGCTGACCGAGGACCTGCTGCACCGGATGTACGCCGACCTGCTGAGCGCGATCGACGCCGGTCCGACCGCCGAGGAACGGGCGCGGGTGAACGCCTTCGTCAAGTACACGCGCTTCCTGGAGCTCTACCGGGCGGTCCTGGCCGCCGAGCTCCAGACCACCGCCGGGCTCGACCTCTACGACGAGTTCAGGGCCTTCCTCTACAACATCCGCTACGAGGGGCTGGTCAACTACCACTTCTGGACCTTGCAGGACGCCTTCGGCGCCGACGCCGATCTCGAGGCCCGCTACGGCGGAAACTCGCTGTTCTCCAGCAGCCTGGAGAACCTCCCGGACAACGTCCCGGCCACCTGGCGCGACGGCGGGACCTATTTCCCGGACCTCACCGACGACGGGCTGCGCGCGCTCTGCGTCGACGGGATGGCCAACAACGCGCTCTACCCCTTCACGGCCATCGGCTATCCGGACGACCCCTTCGACGGGCTGGTCGAGCCCTTGCCGGCGGCCGCCGCTCCGCCGGCGACCAACCGTGCCGACAGCCAGGGCTGGTACGACAGCAGCGACGCGGTCACGCTGTGGGTCAAGACCAAGGCCGGCCAGACCTCGCTGGACTGGTGGTTCCGGCCTTGGGTCGCCCCCAATCCGGGCGCCGACCAGACGGTCGAGATCGTCGACGGGTCGCAGAGCGTGGTCGCGAGCCGCAGCTTCACCGCCGCCGTGGACGGCAGGGTGTGGACCAACTGGGTCGCGACCGGCCTGCAGGAGAACAGCGTCTACCAGGTCCGGATCAGGGACCCGCGCAAGGACGGCATGCTGCTGTGCTGGTGGCTCGACGGCGATCCGGACGGCAGCCCGAACGACATCTCGGGGACCTACCTGGTGAGCTTCCGGGTGCTGCCGGCGGAGACCCAGGCCGTGTTCACGGGATCGCCGCAGTGGTTCTTCTACGTGCCGGCGGGCGCGACCGAGCTGGGCGGCGTCTGGTCGAAGAAAGAGGGCGAGATCAGGGACGCCGCCGGGGTGACGATCCTCGACAAGGACCCGGACGACCTGGATTCGAGCGTGGCGCCCTTCCACAACCTCCTGGACCCGGCCCAACAGAACACGGTGATGCGCGGGATCCACGCCGGGGGCGATTTCACCCTCATGACCCTGCCCCCCTACCTCGCCCTGGATCCCCGCGAGCTGATCGTCCCGCCGAGCGCGGTTTAGAGGGCTGCTTCAGGTCTCCTCGGCCGGAGGCGCGTAGAGCGCGAAGACCTCGGCGCCGGTCATGGTCTTGGTCTGGTTCGCGAAGTCGTAGAAGGCCGGCTTCTCGTCGATGAAGATCTGGCCCGTCAGGACCAGGCCGTCCGGATCATCGAGAACGCCGGCGCAGAGGACGTGGTCGTCCGCCTCGACGATGCGGTAGTAGAGGTTGGTGCCGCAGACCTTGCAGAAGGCCCGCTCGGCCCAGTCGGAGGAGCGGTAGGCGGTGACGTGCTCCTTGCCGTCGATCTCGATGTCCTTACCGACCTCGATCGCCATGTTCGGCCCGCCGCCCCAGCGCCGGCACATGCCGCAATGGCAGACGCCGACCTCCTTGTGGGCCCCCGTCAGCGTGATCCTGACGGCCCCGCAGAGGCAGCGCCCGGTCGCCTTGTCGTCGTCGGACATCTCGTTCTCCCTGGCTGAAGGTGACATCGGTCGAGCGTTCCGGGACCTTCTACCAGACCCTCTCGATCCCTGCGGAAAAGATAGCGCCCTGGGCGCGCGCCAAGTTGACGTGAATCAAGGCCGGGATATCAGGAACAGGGGACCCTGGGGCGTCTGGTGGGTGCAACAGCGACAGCACACGCCAAACCCTCGAGAGAGCCCCACAGCGGCAAGTTCCGCCGCGCCACAAGAATCAGACCCCCGCCGCGAATCAGATCGACCATGGTTTCAGTTCGTAAGACCCTGGCTTCGGGAACAGTCAACTTCCTCTACTGGCTCATCATGCTGGAGGGCATCCTCATGGCCTCCCCCTTCGGCATCTTGTTGTATTCGTTCTACGACCCCTTCCTGGCGGGCGCCCGCCAGAGCGAAGTGACGGCATGGGTCGCCGCCTTCTTTCTTCCCCAGTCCGTCTACGCGACGAACAGCTCGTTCATCGAGTTCATCCGCTATGGGGAGTACCTGTTCTACATCGGGCTGGCCGGGTTCCTCGTATCCGCCGCGCCGGTCTATTGGGCCAAGCTGACACGTAAAGGCATGGTGAGCAGCTTCATCTATGCCTACATCAGGCACCCGCAATACCTGTTCTTCATGCTCTCCGCGTTCGGGCTGCTCTTCATCTGGCCCAGGATGATGATGCTGATCCTGTTTCTGATGATGAGCCTGTTCTACTTCTATCTGGCGAAGTTCGAGGAGCGCCGGATGCAGGCGCAGTATCCCGACTACGCGGCGTATATGCGAAGAACGGCGATGTTCATTCCCGGCAATCCCGGGGGCCGCTTGTTCAACCTGCTGTTCGGATGGGTGCCGAGCCGGGGCTTGGCCCAGGTCATGGCAGTTCTATCGATCGTCGTTCTTGCCTTTGCCGGCGCGATCGGCCTGAGGACCCTCTCGATCTCGAACCTCTCCATGGCGGAGCTGTCCGACGAGAAGATACTGGCGATATCGATCTTCCCCCACGACGAAGCCTATCTGCGCGACGCGGTCACCAAGGCCCTTGCCGACGAAGCGCTTCGAGGCGCCTTGGACAGGCAGGGAAACGTGAGCTTCACCGCCCATGTCCTGCCGAAGGACTACGGCATGCTGGGAAAGTTCGTATCCATCAATGAGCATCATGAGGCGGAGATCGTCAGGAACTTCATCAACAGGTCGTCCTTGAGGGCCTTCTTGTGGGGCACCGACTCCGATGACGTGAAGATCGTTCTCTCGAAGATCGACAAGCCCGGGAATCGCTTCGTTCCTTTGGCCGAGATCATGGACATGAGCGCCAAGATGACCCCGGTCCTGATCGTGGATCTGAACCTGCCGACAGGGACGCTGACCAACCTGACGATGACCGATACGACCTACTACGGAGACGTGCCGCAGCCAATCTTCTAGCCTGCCTGGTCCGCTCCGGCCGTGGCGGATCGCCCGGCGAGGCCGTGCTCCCTTCAGTCCTCGGCCTTCGCGTAGTGGGCGAAGGAGAGCTTGTTGCGGGACAGGATGTAGTCGCCGGCGGCGATGGCTTCGTAGCGCGGCGCCTCGCCCGGGGGCAGGCCCAGGTCGCGGGGATCGACCACGGCGCTGCTGTCGGGATCGTAGAAGATCGGGATCGAGAGGCGACGCCGGCCCGAGCGGTTGACCACCCGGTGCAGGGTCGAGCGGAAGCGGTCGTTGCTCCAGCGCGCCAGGAGGTCGCCGATGTTGACCACCAGGGTGCCCTCGAGCGGCGGCGCCGCGACCCAGCGGCCGTCGCGGGTCTTGACCTCGAGGCCGCCGTTGTCGTCCTGGAGCAGGAGGGTCAGGCAGCCGAAGTCGCAGTGCGGCGCGGCGCCGAAGTTCGGCAGCTCTCGCCCGGCCGGGTGCGGCGGATAGAAGACGAGCTGGCCGCGACCCAGGGGCTTGCGGTAGCGGCTGGCGAAGACCTCCGGATCCAGGCCGAGGCTGAGGGCGACGGCCCGCAGCAGGCCGGCGCCGACCCCGAGCACCGCCCGGTAGTAGGGCCAGACCGCGGCGCGCAGCCCGGGCTGGAAGTCCGGCCAGTTGTTCGGCCCGACCAGCGGTCGGCCGGCCAGGACCTCCGGGTCGTCGGGCGCCGCCTCCGGGCCCCAGAAGAAGACTTCCTTGAGATCGCTGGCCTCGGCACCGGGCAGGCGGCAGTCGCCCATGGCCATGAAGCCCCGGTTGCGACGGTCGACCGCGACCCGGCGCTTCTCGGCCTCGGGCCGGGCGAAGAAGGCCAGGGCGGCGGCCTGGGCCGCCGTCTGCAGCGCCGGGTCGATGCCGTGATTGGCGACGTAGAAGAAGCCGACCTCCTCGGCCGCGCGCCGGATCTCCGCGGCCAGGTTGGCGAGACCGGCGTCGCCGCCGGCCCGGAGCGGGCCGAGGTCGAGGACCGGCAGGGTCGGTGATGACATCGCGCTTGCGCCTTCCTCGCGCGTTCTCGGGACGCCCGGCCGGGGAGATCTCCCGAACCCTCCGGCGGCCGAGGGCGACGGGACCCACCGTCGGCGCCACTGTACCAGGTAACACGGAACCGCTGTCCAGGCCGGCGCGCTCCCTAGCCTTTCTCGCCGCCGGCCCGGATCGCGACGGCGAAGACGGCTGCGCCGCTGCCCGCGTTGCTCTAGGCTTCGTCACCGGTAAGGAAGGGAGACGGAGCCATGACCGGCAGCGCGGGCCGCAAGGTGGCCATCGTCACCGGCGGCGGCCGGGGGATCGGCGCGGCCATCGCGCGGGAACTGGCGGCACGGGACTACCGCCTGGCGATCCTGACGCCCTCGGACAGCGGATCCAGGGTCGCGGCGGAGCTGGGCGGGATCGGGCTGCGGGGCTCGGTCGCCGAGCCGGCCGACCTGGAGGCCCTGGTCGCGCGCACGCTCGAGGCCTATGGGCGCATCGACGCCCTGGTCAACAACCCGGGCCACCTGCCGGCCGGCGAGCTCCTGGACATCGGGGACGAGACCTGGGCGGAGTCCTTCGACCAGGTGCTTATGAGCGTGATCCGCCTGAGCCGCCTGGTGACCCCGGTGATGCTCGGACAGGGCGGCGGCGCCATCGTGAACGTCACCACGGCCTCGACCTTCGAGCCGACCCTGCGCTTTCCGGTCTCGGCGACCTTCCGCGCCGGGGTCAGCGCCTTCACCAAGCTGCACGCCGAGCGCTATGCCGCCCAGGGCCTGCGCATGAACTGCCTGCTGCCGGGCGCCATCGACAGCATCGAGCACTCGGAGGCCCGGGCCCAGGGGATTCCGGCCCGGCGGATCGGCAGCGTCGCGGAGGTCGCCAAGGCGGCGGCCTTCCTGCTGTCGGAGGACGCGAGCTACATCGTCGGCCAGAGCCTCCGCGTCGACGGCGGCGAGACCCGGCACGTGTGATTGGCACGCTCGCCGCTTGTCATCCCAAGGTCTGTCATGGCCGGGCTCGACCCGGCCATCCATGGAGCAGCGGCAAGATGGATGCCCGGATCAAGTCCGGGCATGACAGAGGAGAAGGTGGCGACGCCGGAAGAGAGAGTGGCGAAGCTCGCTGATCCGCCGATTGCGGTACATAGGCCGTGGCTGCGCCCGGCTATGTGAGGGCGCGCTTCGCCGGCAACCCTCACTCGCTGTCATGCCCGGACTTGATCCGGGCATCCATGGTTCCGCTTGCGCCATGGATGGCCGGGACAAGCCCGGCCATGACAGGTGCGGAAGCGGCAAGCCTG
>JANQGU010000327.1 GCA_028282935.1 Kiloniellales bacterium | reverse complement strand
GCGGAGCTCGACCTCGGTCGTCAGGAGCAGCGCCGCGAGGCCGTCCCGCGCCATCAGCGCCTGGGCCCGCTGCAACCGGGCTTCGAACTCGGCGTCGGGAAAGCCGCGTGGCGGCGGCGTCCCCGCTGTTCCCCCTGGCACGGCGCGCCTCCTGCTTCCGGACGGCGAGGAGGCGGACGATGGCGACCGTCCTGGGGCCGCGAGTCCCGCCCGCCTCCTGGCATTGCAGGATCCAGAGTGGCACGTCCGGGACCGGCTGCAAACGCCTCAGGGAAGCGGCGCGGCCGGCGAGTGTCAGTCGATCACGACCAGCGTGCGGACCTCGATGCTCTCGCGCGGCGCCGCGCCCTCGGGCGTGTTCGGGTCCTCGAAGGCGCTGTGCGGGGTGAAGCGGGCGCGGCCGTCGTCCAGGCTGTCCCAGCCCTTGATGAGCAGCACCTCGTCGCGGGTCATGCGCGGCGCGTAGTACCAGCGCTGCCCGGGATCATAGGCGAGGTGATAGATCTCGCCGACCCGGTCCGGGAAGACCTGGTCGGTGGCGACCAGATCCTCCGGGCGCACGCTGGCGGCGTCGGCCAGGGCCAGGGGCGCCCGCTCGACCGGGCCGCGGATCGGCCGCCAGACGTTGACCTGGACGATGCGGGCGCCGGCGGCGGCGAGGCGGGCCGCCTCGGCCGCGCCGAGCAGGTCCTTGACCCGCTGCGGGCCGCTCTTGGTCGTGTAGTCGACATGCACCCTGGTCGCCGGGCCGCGCGGCCCGTCCGGGTTCGGCGCACCATCGCCGCCGTCCGAGCGCCGCGTCGTGTCGAAGATCACCACCCGGCTGGCGCCGAGCTCGCGGCGCAGCAGCGCCTCGATCTCCGGAAGGTAGGCCCGCTCCACCGCCGCGTCGTCGTAGAGGTCCGCGACCGCGGTCCGGTGGCGGCGCAGCGCGAAGCCCTCGCGGTCGAGCGACAGGTCCTCGGCGATGCCGCGCAGGTCGTGGATGGCGACGCTCTGCGCCTCGCTCTCGAAGAAGACCTTCGGCGCGCCGCCGGTCATCGCGGAACTGTGGAAGGAGGGCTTCTCCTTCTGGGGGCGGATGAAGCTGAGCGGCGCCCGGGTGATCGCCGCGGACAGCGGCGGCGCGGTCGTGGCCGGCGCAAGGGAGACGGTCTGGTTCATGGCGGGGTCCTCGTTCAGCCCGGCCGCAGCGCGGCCGGCGGTTGGCCTGCCAAAACACCTGGGCCTCACAATCGCCGGGCGCCAAGGACTTCGGCTCAGGACTTCTTGAACGAGATTCAAGCTATGCCGAGCCGGCCGCCGCGGAGGCGTCGCCGCCGTCCCCCGCCACCTCGGCCAGCCAGCGGGCCAGTCGCCGGGCCGCGGCGGTCGGCGGCTGGTCCGCGAGCCGGCAGAGGTAGTAGCCCGCCCCGGTCAGGTCGGCCTCGCCGAAGGGCGCGATCAGGGTGCCGCGGGCCAAGCGGTCGTCGACGACGGGCCGGCGGCCCATGGCCAGGCCGTGCCCGCCCTCGGCCACCTGCAGCGCCTGCTCGGCGGCGTCGAAGGTCACGGAGCCGGCCAGCGGCGGCGGCTCCAGCCCGTGCGCCCGGGCCCACTCCTCCCATTCCCCGGGGAAATGGGCGCTGACGATCAGCCGCACGTCGCGCAGCAGCTCCGCCGTCGGCTCACTCTGGGCGGGCTCCAGATAGCCGGGCGCGCAGACCGGCATGGCCGTCTCTTCCAGCAGGAAGCTGGCCTCGATGCCGGGCCAGCGGCCCTTGCCGTGGCGGATCGCCAGGTCGACCTGGTCGCGGCCGAGGTCGACCACGCGGGTCGTGGGGACCAGCTGCAGGTCGATCTTCGGCTGCTTGCGCTCGAAGTCGCCGAGCCGCGGGATCAGCCAGGCCGCCGCCAGCGAGGGCGGCAGGGTCAGGCGCACGACGCTGCGGCCGCTGGCCGGCAGGATGGCTTCGGTCGCCGCCTGGATCTGGCGAATCGCGGGATCGATCTGCTCGAGGTAGCGGCGGCCGACCTCGGTCAGCTCCGCCCGCCCGCCGGAGCGGTCGAAGAGCGAGATCCGCAGGTAGTCCTCGAGCTTCCGGACCTGATGGCTGATCGCCGACTCCGTGATCCCCAGGCTCTCGGCCGCGTCGCGGTAGCGGTCGTGGGTGGCGGCGGCGTGAAAGGCCCGCAGAGCGGCGAAGGGCGGCAGGGAAGCCTTGGATCTGGCCATGCGTCCAGCTTGGGCGACGCGCGAAAAAGATTCAAGCCACGCCGCCCGCCCCTCGGCCGCGCCACCGATCCGCTCTACGCATCGGGCCGGGTCGCCGGGCCAAGAAGGCTTCCGCGCTACGTCGCTTGCAGCCCTTCATACATGCCCACGGCCGTGTTCATCTCGCCGAGCAGGGTGAGGTTCAGACTCGCGGTCTCGGCAATCATGTCCGGGCTCACCGGGGCCCCGTCCCGGACCTTCGACAGCATCGGCTGGAACTCGGCCCACAGCCGCTCGACTGTCCGAAGCTGGGCCTTGATCGGAGCCGTCGGCGCCGCCATCAGGCGCAATTCGGTGTCGCCCTCGAGGAGTCCCTTCAGCACGCGCTCGAAGCGGTCGATCGACTGGCCGAGCTGCTTGCGATTGGCCGCGGCCTCATGATCCAAGGCGATCAGATAGCACTCCTTGGACGCCTTCTGGGTCAACATGCGCTGCGCCCCGGCCAAGTTGATCGCGATCGCAAGGATCCCGGACAGGTGGCCGGCGCTGGCCGCTCTCTCATAGGCCTTTACCGTGTCGTCCATCGCCTTGAGGAGTGGCAGGCTCGCCTCCGCGCAGAACTTGACTTGGCCCGGAACGACCTCCTTCTTTGCGATCGCATCCATGACCAGAACCTTGAAGGCGGGCCAGAGGCTTTCGACCTTGCTCAGCCTCTTGAGGACCGCGTCCTCGGCCGTCGCCGGCAGGGCGAGTTCGCCGTCGCCGTAGCGCAGCCCATGCAGGACGCGGCCGAACTCCTCGCTGCTGAACCCAAGGTTGCGGACGTTCTCCCGCACGTTGTACTGCAACGCGATGAGCATAATCTCCTTGCTCATGCGCTGCGACAGCATGCGCTGCCGACCCGCCAGGTTGATGATGTGGTCGTAGTTGGCCCGCTTCGCCCAGGTCGGCCCGAAGCGCGCCGTGAGCGCGAAGCCCGCCGCCACGGCGACGGCCGAAAGACAGCCTCGCCGGGATATCGAAACCCGACGCCCTTCACCTGCAAACAACACCTTCATCAGGGATACCTCTAGTCGGAAGGCCGATCGACCCGGCGGCTAGATCAAACTGCGTTTAATTGGACTCAATTAAACGCAGATAATTTGATCTATTTCATAGGGTTAGAGCAGCTTATCCGCGTTCGAATGAACGCGGATAAGCTGCTCTAGGGCGCCCTGTCCGCATCACGGAGGGTCCCACGGCCCACTGTTTTCTCGATCGCAAGAAGCTGCGTCACATGCCCGCTTAGGATGCTTCCGCCATCGCTGACACAACTTTATGTGGTCCACGTTGATCAAAGGTTTACGGCCGGCTTGCCGGTCTTCGCGGACTCGCTGGCAACGGGATTCAAGACACGCGCGAGGGGCCGAACAAGGGCGTCACAGTACGCGATCACGAGGCTGGCTGGAGGAACCGCCGGCTTCGAGCAAGAGCGCCTTGAGCTTGGAGGGCTGGAGCCAGAGGCGGCCGTGGGCGGCCTTGGGGATCTTCATCATGATCGGCTTCAGGAGACGGCGGTCGAGGGCGACGGCCTTGCGGTAGGCGGCCAGGGCCTCGTCCTGGCGGCCCAGCTCCTGGAGGCAATAACCCAGGTCGCTGTGGCCCTGAGGGTAGTCCGGCGCCAGCTCGACCGCCCGGCGGCAATGGGTCAGCGCCTCCTCGAGGCGACCCTGCTCGCGCAGCACGTTGCCCAGGCCGCTCTCGGCGACCCCGAAGTCCGGGTCCAGCCCAAGGGCGGCGCGGTAGGCCGCCGCCGCCCCGTCGAGGTCGCCCTGTCCTTGGAGGACGTCGCCGAGGGCGCTCTGCCAGGGCGCCGACCCGGGGCGCAGCTCCAGCGCCCGGCGGTAGCGCGCCGCCGCCTCGTCCCAGCGTCCGACATGGCGGCAGACGCCGGCCAGGCCGGCCTGGGCCTCGGCGTCACCGGGGGTCAGGGCGAGCAGGGCCTCGTAGGCCTCGGCGGCCTCTTCGAGGCGGCCCAGTCCGGCCAGGATCGAGGCCTGGTTGCGGCGGTAGATCGCCGAATCCGGCCGGGCCGCGAGGGCCTGCGCGATCAGCGGCAGCGCGGCCGCCGAATCGCCCTTCTGGTGCTGGACCAGGCCGAGGAGATGCAGCACGTCGGGCTCGCCCGGCAGGCGCAGCAGCAGATCGCGATAAAGCCGCTCCGCGCCCGCGAGGTCGCCCGCCTGCTGCAGCCGCAAGGCCTGCGCCAGCTCCGGCGGCGCGGCGCCGGCTGTTCCCTTGGACGACGGTTGTCCCGGTCTGACGATCTTTCCCTCTCCCCGCGATGGCGGGCTACATCGCCATGGCGTGCAGGGGCGGTCAAGGGCCGCCACCCCGCCGCCCCCTCAGTCGCGGACGATCTGCACCGAGCAGCGGGCGTGGCGGGCGACGCGGGCGGTATTGGGGCCGAGCAGATAGTCCTTCAGCGAGGGCCGGTGCGCGGCCATGACGATGATCTCGGCGTCGATCTCGTTGGCCGCGTCGACGATCTTCTCGTAGATCGTGCCGTGCGCCGCGATGATGCCGCCGAAGAGCTCCTT
>JANQGU010000278.1 GCA_028282935.1 Kiloniellales bacterium | reverse complement strand
GTGCCGAAGCTGATCACCGGCAGCAGGTCCTCGACCTGGCTGAACATCCGCTTCTCGATGACCTCGCGGATCTTCTCGTAGCTGGTCCAGGAGGGGTTCTTGCCGTTGTTGTTGGCCCGGGCGCGCAGCGAGAACTTGACGACCTCGTTGCGGAAGTCCTTGGGGTTGGCGATGCCGGCGGGCTTCTCGATCTTGGACAGCTCGGCGTCCAGGATCTCGCGGTCGAAGACCTGGCCGGTGTCCGGGTCCTTGTAGTCCTGCTCCTCGATCCAGGCGTCGGCGTAGGCGATGTAGCGGTCGAAGAGGTTCTGGCCGTACTCCGAGTAGGATTCGAGGTAGGCCTTCTGGATCTCGTGGCCGATGAACTCGGCGTAGCGCGGCGCCAGCTCGGACTTGATGAACTCCAGGTAGCGCTCCTCGGTGTCCTTGGGGAACTGCTCGCGCTTGACCGACTGCTCCAGGATGTACATCAGGTGCACCGGATCGGCGGCGACCTCCTCGGTGTCGTAGTTGAAGGTCTCGGACAGCACCTTGAAGGCGAAGCGGGTCGAGACGCCGTTCATGCCCTCATCGACCCCGGCGACCTCGCGGTACTCCTGGACCGACTTGGCCTTGGGGTCGGTGTCCTTGAGGTTCTCGCCGTCGTAGATCCGCATCTTGGAGAAGATCGAGGAGTTCTCGTGCTCGCGCAGGCGGGTCAGGACGCAGAACTTGCTGAGCGTGTCCAGGACCTCGGGCGCGCAGGAGGCTTCGCCGAGCTCGCTTTCCCTCAGCAGCTTGTCGTAGATCTTCGCCTCCTCGTGGACCCTGAGGCAGTAGGGCACCTTGACCACGCAGATCCGGTCGAGGAAGGCCTCGTTGTTCTTGTTGTTCTTGAACTGCTCCCACTCGGCCTCGTTGGAGTGGGCGAGCACGGTGCCCTGGAAGGGGAAGGCGCCGAAGCTCTCGGTGCCGAGGTAGTTGCCTTCCTGGGTCGCGGTCAGCAGCGGGTGCAGCACCTTGATCGGCGCCTTGGACATCTCGACGAACTCCAGCATGCCCTGGGTCGTGCAGTTCAGGCCGCCGGAGAAGCTGTAGGCGTCGGGGTCGTTCTGGCTGTAGTGCTCGAGCTTGCGGATGTCGATCTTGCCGACCAGCGCCGAGATGTCCTGGTTGTTCTCGTCGCCCGGCTCGGTCTTGGCGATGCCGATCCGGCGCAGCCGCGAGGGCATCAGCCGGGTCACCGTGAACTTTGAGATGTCGCCGTCGAACTCGTCCAGGCGCTTGGTCGCCCAGGGCGAGATCAGGCCGTTGAGGCGCCGCTGGGCGATGCCGTACTTGCTCTCCAGCAGGTCGCCGAACTTTTCCGGATCGAAGAGGCCGAGGGGCGATTCCAGCACCGGGCTGATCTCGTCGCCGGCCTTGAGGACGTAGATCGGATAGGCCTCCATCAGGCTCTTCAGGCGCTCCGCCAGGGAGGACTTGCCGCCGCCCACGGGGCCGAGCAGGTAGAGGATCTGCTTACGCTCCTCCAGGCCCTGCGCCGCGTACTGGAAATAGCCCACGATCCGCTGGATCGTGTCCTCCATCCCGTAGAAGTCCTTGAAGGCCGGGTAGATCTTGATCGTCCGGTTCAGGAAGATGCGGCCGAGGCGGGAGTCCGCGCTGGTGTCGATCACCTCGGGCTCGCCGATCGCCGCGATCATCCTTTCGGCAGCGGTGGCGTAGAGCATCGGGTCGTCGCGACAAGCCATCAGGTAGTCCTGAAGACTCATGTCCTCCTGCTTGTCGCGGTCGTAGACTTCAGAGAAGAGGTCGAAAACATCCTTGGCAAGGGCGGTCATCGTGGGCTCCCACACAAGTGCTGACGTTGACTTGCAACGGCGCCAAAGAACCTTGCACGAATATGGTTAACAGATTCTTGGCCTCCGTCGATATCGAGCTCCCGACCCCTTTATTTCCCTCAGTCCTGCTTTGTTATACGCGGTGATCGCTCGCCGTCTCCCCGCGTGTTCGGCCTTGACCTCAATCCCGACGTGGTAACCTCGAGCACGTCGCACAAGGGGCCGAATCGATCTCCCCAGCTTAGCACTTTTCTGTTTCAAAAGCCTGAACTCCCTTCAGTGTCTCTTAATTCCAATAGATAAAAATATCTTTTGGCATAAGCCCTTGTGGCAGAACTCACAGGCGCGAAGCTGCGGCACGCCGCCCCCCAGATCCTCCCGGCGCGCGCGGGTCCCTCCCGGTCCTCCAGCAGACGAGACGAGACAGCGAAGGTGACACGACGGAGCGAAACCGCCGCCTTCGGAGGGCTGGTTGCACTGGGCCTCTGCCTCTGCCTCCACCCCGCCCTGGCGGACACCCAGTCCGCGGCCGTGGACTCGGCGGGGGACCCGACGGCGGACCCGATCGTCATCGGGCTCGACGCCGACATGTCGAAGGGCGCGGCGCAGAGCGGCGAGGCGATTCGCCGCGGCCTGGTCCTGGCGATCGAGCAGATCAACGGCCGGGGCGGCGTGCTCGACCAAGCGCCGGACACGCCCGAGCCGGCAGCGGAGCCGCGCGCAGGCCGCGCCGGATCCTAGAGCCGCTTGTCCGCGTTCGGGTGAGCGCGGGCCGCCCTAGGCTTGGCCCTGTTCCAGGGACTCGTCCTCGAAGGCGAAGCCTTCGTTCTCGATGTAGCGGATCAGGGGGACCCAGTCCCTTTGCAGGGTCTCGGCCTGCAGGCTGTCCAGGTCGAAGATGCTCATCCCGCGCCAGGCCATCTCGTTGTAGATCGCGCGGTCCGGCAGCCAGCCGACGTCGCGGGTCTCCAGCTCCATCAGGAACATGTCCAGGCGGGCGGCGGCGCGGCTGCCGCTGCGCACCCGGTTGCGGACCAGGGCGAGCGGCTTGCGGTTCTTGCGGATCGCCTTGAGCTGCCGGACCTTGTCCAGGAACTCGCGGGTCGCGCCCTGGTCGAAGGCCGAGGCCAGCACCGGCACCACGATGACGTCGGCCATGGCCACCAGCTCCTTGGCGTCCTTCCCGGTCACCGCGGCGGGGGAGTCGATGATCAGGCGCTCGGTGCGCTTGGGCGGCTTCTTCGGCGACTTGACCCAGTCCACCCCGGTGATCGGCGCCGCCGTGTCCGGCCGCGACTGCAGCCAGCCGAGGCTGGAGCGCTGCCGGTCGGTGTCGGCCAGGACGGTCGGCAGGCCGCCGGCGGCGAAGGCGGCGGCCAGGTTGGTCGCGATGGTGGTCTTGCCGCAGCCACCCTTGGAGTTCGCGACGAGGACGGAGATCATGGCCGGCGCGGACCCTCAGCCCCGGGTCCAGAAGGGGTCCGAGGCGGCGAAGTCGGCCCAGCGCCGCACCATCGCCGGGCGCGAGGCGTCGATGGCGCTGCTGTACCAGCCGATCACCATGCCGGCCGCGGCCCGCAGGGCGGCCGTGTTGCTGCCGTCGCCGCGGCCGTGGAGGCTGCCGAGCAGGTCCTCCGCGACCACCACGTCGTTCAGGTGGCCCAACTCGTCCTGCAGCGACTTCAGGGCCTTGAGGTAGGGCCGGGCCTTGCTCTTGGGATAGAGGGAGGCGAAGAACTCGCAGGTGTAGCGGAGCTTCTTCAGGGTGATGCGCAGGTCGTGCCGCTCCTCGTCGGAGAGCCGCTCGAAATCGCGGCCCTCCTTCAGGACCCGCTTGTGGCGCTTGCGCAGCAACCGGCAGGCGTAGTCGGAGAGCGGCTCCTCGAAGCGGCCGTTGGCCTCGCCGTCGTGCCAGCCGCCGGCCTCGGTCCAGCGCTCCAGGTCCAGGACGAAGGCGGTGTAGCGTCCCGAGCGCAGCGCCGTGCGGGCGCGCTCGTAGCCCAGCTTGCGGGCGTCCTCGGCGGCGGCCGTCAGGGCGGCGAGGTCGCCGCTGTCCGGCCGCGCCGCCTGCAGCGGCGGCATCAGCTCGGTCAGGAAGACGTCCCAGTCGCGGGCCGGGCCGAGGCTCTGGATCAGCCAGCGCGCCTCCTGGTTGATCCAGGCGACGTCCTCTTGCGGCAGGATCGCCTTGAAGACCGAGAGCGCGGAGCGCAGGCGCCGCAGCGCGACCCTGAGCTGATGCACGCCCTCCGGATCGTCGTCTTCCAGGACCGGGGCGTGGTTGGCGAGCCAATGGCCGAGGCAGCTCCGGAAGATGCCGTCCAGGGCCCGGTCCAGGGTGATGTCGGAGGGGAACTCCGGATCCGCCGCGCGCACCCACTTCGGGGTCTCGCCGCGGGCCAGGGCGTAGCCCCGGTCCGACTTGCTGACCGTCTGCAGGGCCAGCGGGGTCTCGCCGACCAGCTTGCGGGCCAGGTCGTAGAGCACCTCGGAGGAGCCCTCGACCAGTTCGAGCTCCAGCTCGACTAGGCGCTGGCGACCGGCCTTGGTGATGACCTCGCCTTCGTCAAGGGCGGCCTCGATCACGGCCTTGGGCTGGTTGCGTCCGCCGCGGCGCAGCTTCCGGGTCCGGCGCTCGAAACGGGTGGTGAAGACCGGCTCCAGCTCGGGCTGCAGGATCAGGCCCATGTGCCGCTTCAGCTCGGGGTCCCGGATCCGCTTCAGGTCGGGGCGGGCCGAGGGCAGGCTGCAGGAGAACTCGCCGCGCTTCAGAAGGCCGGAGGCGCCGCCGTTCTCGGTCTTCACGGTCTGGACGAAACGCCTGCCGTTCTTGCGGACACGAAGCACCAGCCCGCGGCGGCGCAGGCGTTCGTCCGGGGTGTCGTAGTAGACGGTCTCCAGCTCGTGGACCGCCTCGCGCCCGGCGCGGGTCGCCAGAAGACGGCTCGCCCAGGCCCGGTCGAGCTGCTCGCGATCGGCGGTGAGCTTGAGTTCCACTTCCTGATTCGGCTGCTTGTCCTGGGCCCGGCCCGCTTCGAACTGCACAGCGCCCTCCGCCGCCGCCAGGAGCTGTGCTGCTTGTGTTTCCGACACAGGGGCCTCCCCAACCCGCCGTGCAAACCATTGGTTGCCAGCCTAGACACCTTAGTTAGGGAACTTGTTGATCTGCCTCAAGTAAGCAGCACCTTATTTGACATTTCTATTACAACCTGCCGTTTGCAGCTATCCGATTCGCGCAAGTTGGCGCGGAAGCCGGCTGCAGGACTTGAGACGCGCTGCACTCAATCTCGGTAGTCGAGGATCGGGTCCGGCCGGAGCCGGTGCCCGGGAAAGGGGAGGCTTCGCAGGCGATTCCTTAGCCTTAAAGGAATTTTTCAGGGGCTTGGCCTAGCCTGCGGCCCGGATTCTCGACCTTTATGCCCAGCGGAGAGCCAGGTATGGCAGAGGGACTCAGCCCCGCCGAGAATGGGCCGGCGCCCGCTGCCCCGGCCCTGCCCGGCCCGTCGCCGGACGAAGGGACCAGTGGCGACTGGACCGGCGGCGAGCCGATCAGCGACGACCGGCCCCGGATGGGCGGCGCAAGCGAGGCCGCGGCGGCGCCCGCGCCGCAGCTCGGCGTCTATGCGGTAGAGGTGCCGCCGGCCGGCCGGCGGCTGGTCTACCCGATCCATCCGCAGCTTTTCATCCGGCTCGACTTCGACCTCGCCCTGCCCAGGGTCGGCCGCCGCGGCGACGACATGGTGCTCTGCTTCGACAACGGTGGCGAGGTGGTGTTCCGGGGCTTCGTCGGCATCGCCGAGACCCATCCGACCCTGCATCTGCTGCCGCCCGACGGCAGCCTGCTGCCGGGCGACTACGTCGCCGACGCCCTGGGCGAGCTGGGCGAGGCCCCGGCGCTGCCCAGCGACGACGGCCTGGCCGCCCGGCCCGCCCAATCCGCGCCCACCCAATCCGCGCCGGCCCAGCCCGGGCCTGCCGAACCCGAAGCCGTGGCGCGCGCGCCCGTCCAGACGGCGCCGGTCCAGCCCGAGGTGCCCACTGCCGCGCCGGCGGAGCCGCAGCAGGCGGCGGTGGCGCAAAGGGAGTCCGCCTGGCTCGAGCCGCCCACGCCGGCGCCGACCCAGCCGAGGCCGGCGCCCCTCGGCGCGCCGCCGGAGCCGGATTTTCCGGTCGAGGAGATTCTGCAGGACCTCGAGGCCCAGGGAGTCGTGCCCGCGGCGACGGCGCCGGAACCCTCCGGCTCCGCGGCCGACCTTGTGAACCAGGTCGCCGAGGCCCTTCCGGACTTCCCGGCCGAGGCGGTGGCGCCTGAGATGGCCCGGCCGGAGCCGGAAACGCCGGAGACCGGAACGCCCTTGACCGAAATGCCGGGAGCCGAGATGCCGGGGGCCGGGCCGCTTGTGGCCGAAACGCCGGGCGCGCCGGAGGTGCCGGGAGCGCCCGCCCCAGCGGAGCTCGCCGAAACGCAGCCCGGGGAGACGCCGGCCGTCGAGGACGGCGGGAGGGTGGAACCCGCGCTGGCGCCCTCAGCCCAGGAAGCGCCCCAGGCCGAGGCCTGGCAGGAGGAGGCTGCTGCCTCTGCGACCGAGATCCCGGCGCCCCAGAGCTTCGAATCCCAGAGCTTCGAGTCCCAGGACTTCGACCCGCGCAGCTTCCAGCCCGCGGTCGTGCCCTCCGAGCCGTCGGCGGGCGAGGCGGCGCAGGGCCAGGCCCCCGCGCCGCAGGACGACGCCGTGGCGCCGAGCGAAGCCGGGCCGGCGCTGCCGGAGACGCTTCCGCCGCCGGCGCCCCTGCCGCAGGCCCAGGTTTTCGAGCCGGAGCCGGCAGCCCCGGTCCCGGCGCCCCCGCCGCCGCCTCCCTTGGCGCCCGAGAGGGTCGGGACCGAAGCCGAGCACGGCCGGGATCCAGTCGAGCCGCAGGCCGAGACCGGCCGGATGGACGCCCTGCCGATCCCGGAGCCGGCGGACCGGCCGGAGGCGACCGTCCTTCCGGCGGCCGAGCCGATGTCGGGGCCGACGCCCGGGCCGACTCCGGGGCCGACTCTGGGGCCGACTCCGGGGCCGATGCTGCCGCCCGCCGAGCCTAGCCTCGACGCGGAGGCCGGGAACCCGGAAGCCGAAGACGCGGTTATCGGGGACACGGTGGTCGGAGACGCGGTCATCGGGGCCGGCATCCAGGCCGAGGCGGTAAGCCGCGTGGACCTGGCGGCGGAGCCCGAGCCGGGGTTCGACCCGGCGCCGCCGGAGAACGTCCTCGCTGCGCCCGAGGCGTCGCTCTGGCCCAAGCCGGCCGCGGCGGACCAGCTCGGGCCGCCGGAGCCGATGGCCGAACTGCCCTGGCCGGAGGAAGCGCGGCCGGCCGCCGCGGAGGCCGCCGGGATCGAAGCCGGGATCGAAGCCGTGGCCGCGGCGCCGGCGGCCCCCGCCGAGCCCACCGGCCGGGACGCCGCGCCGTCGGCGGTCGGGACGTCGCCGTCCGACGCGCCGCTTCCAACCGAAAGCGACGAGGCCGGCCCGGGTCCCGTCCAGCCCACGACCTCCGAGCCCACGACCTCCGAGCTCACGACCTCCGAGCCCAGAACCTTCGAGCCCAGAACCTTCGAGCCGGAGACCTCCCTGCCCGAGACTGGCCCGCCCGAGATCGCCCCGCCCGAGACCTCTCCACCCGAGATCGCTCCGCCCAGCTTCGCGGCTCTCGCGACCCAGGCCGGGCTCGAGCTGCAGGCCGTGGCCGAGGCGGAAGAGGTCCCGCCCATGGAGCTCTTCGAGAGCCCCGAGCCATTGCCTCCGCCTCCGGCAGCGGACGCGGGCCTCGGCGACGCGGCCGTCCCCGCCGACGCCGATCCGCAGCCGGCGGCACCGGAGCCCGACCCGCTGCCGGCCCTCGGCGCGGAGGCAGGGGCCGAAGACGCGCCGGCGCCCGGCGGCGGCATCCTGCGCTCGGCCGTCGCCAGCGTGCTGCGGGCCGGCAACCGGATCCTGCCCTCGCTCGGCCCCGAGGCCGAAGCCGAGGCGGAGGCCGCGGCCGGCGGCGCCGGGGAGACCGCCGTCCCGGCGAAGTCCGTGCTCGACGAGGAAGAGGTGCTCGAGCTGACCCAGCCGGCGGAGATGCCCTTGCCGGCGCCCTCGGTGATCCCGCCGGAGAGCGCCGGGGCGCCGCCGCCGCCCCTGGAGGAAGGCAAGACGCCGGCCGAGGACCTGGATGAGATCGAGCTCTTCTCGGACCCGCTGTCCTACGGGGGCCCCGGGGGCGCGAGCGCGGCGACGGAGAGCCCGGCCGCGGTGCAGGACGCGGTCCGGATCGCGCTGCACGGCCTGGGGGAGGCCGATCCCTCCGATCTCGACCCCGGGCGCGCGGCGGACTCCGCCGCCGGGGATCCGGCGGCGTCCCCTGCCGGCGCGCCTCGGTCCTTGCCTGGAGCGCCGGAACAGGGTGAACTTCCCGAGACCTGAGGCCCGAGTCGCCCGAACCCGCAGGTCCTGATCCCTGGAATCACGCTTCGCCGGTTCCGGGGCCTCGCTGCCCGACGGAGCTTTGACCCATGTCGATCGAAGTGATTGTCCTCCTGGTGGTGCTGGCCGTCCTGGCCGGTCTCGTGATCCTGCTCTACAACGGCCTGGTCGCGAAGCGGAACCAGTCCGAGAACGCCTGGCGGCAGATCGACGTCCAGCTCAAGCGGCGCTACGACCTGATCCCGAACCTGGTCGAGGTCGTGAAGGACTACATGGACTACGAGCAGGAGACCCTGCGCGAGGTGGTCGAGGCCCGCTCCAAGGCCATGGCCGCCCACGACGGCCCGCGCGAGGCCTCGATCGCGGCCGAGGGCATGCTGGGCGCGGCGCTGGGCAAGCTCTTCGCGGTCTTCGAGAACTATCCGGACCTCAAGGCCAACCAGAACGTCTCGAAGCTGCAGGAAGAGCTAACCACCACCGAGAACCGCATCGCCTTCGCGCGCCAGCACTACAACGACTCGGTGATGAGCCTGAACAACGCGGTGGAGTCCTTCCCGGGCAACATGGTGGCCGGCGCCTTCGGCTTCCGGCGGGCGAGTTACTTCGAGGTCGCCGAGACCGAGACCGGACCGGTGGCCGTCGACCTCCGTTAGCACCATGTCGGTCGCCGCCGGCCTCGCCCAGACCGACTTCTACGCCGCGATCCGGCGCAACGAGCGCAACACCGTCTGGCTCTGCCTGGCGATGCTGCTGATCGGCGCCGGGCTGGGCTACGTCCTGGGCTGGGCGGCCGAGTTCGTCAACCGGGGCGGGGCGGTCGGGGACGCCGTCCTTTCGCCCTGGGCGCTCTTCGTCGCGCCCAGCGCCTGGGGCCTCGGCGCCGCCGGGGGCCTGACGGCCGCCAGCCTGATCTGGATCGTGGTCGCGCTGTTCTTCGGCGACCGCATCCTGCTCGGCATGACCGGCGCCGAGGAGGTCGCGCCGGAGGCGGAGACCCAGCTCCACAACGTGGTCGAGGAGATGGCGATCGCCGCCGGGCTGCCGAAGCCCCGGGTCTTCGTCATCGAGACCCCGGCCCTCAACGCCTTCGCGACCGGGCTAAAGCCCGAGAAGTCGGCGGTCGCCGTGACCCGCGGCCTGCTCGACAAGCTGACCCGCCATGAGCTGCAGGGCGTGGTCGCCCACGAGATGAGCCACATCGCCAACAACGACGTGCGCTACGCCACCGCCATCGGCGTGGTGGTCGGCCTGATCGCCCTGATCACCGACACCCTGTTCCGCAGCCTGCGCTACGGCCGCCTCGGCCGGTCCCGCCGGCGCGGCGGCGGGAAAGGCAGCGGCGGGGCCGTGGCCCTGGTCATGCTGGTGGTTCTGGTGGTGGCGATCCTGGCGCCGCTGGCCGCCAAGCTGGTGCAGATGGCGATCTCGCGCGAGCGCGAGTACCTGGCCGATGCCACCGCGGTCAGGCTGACCCGCAGCCCCCTGGGCCTGATCGGGGCGCTGGAGAAGATCGACGGCAGCAGCGCGCGCTTCGAGGGCGCCAACCGGGCGGTCCAGCACCTCTTCATCGCCAACCCCCTGCGCAAGTTCTCGGCGCGCTCGACCGCGCTCTTCTCGACCCATCCGCCGATGCCGGAGCGGATCGCCCGCCTGCGCGACCTGGGCTGATACCAAGGAGCGCTGATAATGACCCATTTGACCGGGTTTGCTTGCCGGTCCGCCAGGCGCGCTTCGCGCAGCGGTGCGATGTACCGTAAGCGGAGCGCAACGCCGCGGGCGGGCAAGCAAACCCGGTCAAATGGGTCATTATCAGCGCTCCTTGGTATCAGCCCAGGTCGCGCAGGCGGGCGATCCGCTC
>JANQGU010000208.1 GCA_028282935.1 Kiloniellales bacterium | reverse complement strand
CGACCTGCCCTGCGAGTTCGGCGAGACGGCGGTGGCGATGGCCGAGAGAAACGGTCCCGCGCTCGCCAGGGCGTTGAAGCGGCCATCGGTCCAGCGATCAGGATGACCCTTTCAGGGTTCGGCCCGAGCTTGCCCTAGATCAAACCCCGCTCAATCGGAATCGATTGAACGGGGTTTGATCTACTTCATACAGATAGAGCCGGCCGTCGCTTCAGCTCGGCCCGCAGCAGCCTGGTGAAGCTCCGGACCTTGATCGGCGGCCGGGTCCGGAAGTGGTGCATCGCATAGATCGGCGTGACGCTGATCGCGAAGAGCCGGACCAGGGCGCCGCTGGCGAGGCTATCCTCGGCCGTCAGATCCGGCAGCAGGGCCACGCCGGCCCCCATCTCGGCGAGCCGCAGAATATCCGGCAGCGCGGAGCAGCGGAGGCGCGGCGCGACCCTCAAGTGCGAACCCCCGATCGAAGGGTATCGGACCGGGTCGCCCTGCCAGTCGTTCGCGATGTGATCCCAGTCGGCCAGGGCCGCCAGATCGTCCGGCCGGCCGCCGTTTCGAGCGACGTAGCCCGGGCTCGCATAGAGGCTCTCGCCAAGAGTGCCCAGCTTCGAGATCCGGGCCGCCTGCTCCTTCGGCATCCCGACGCGGACCGCCAAGTCCAGGCGTGCCTCGATGAGATCGACCTGCGCGTCCTCGGCGAGCAGTCGGACACGCATCTTCGGGTGGAGGTCCAGGAAGCGCGATATGGCCGGGGCTACGGCCGGCGCGCAGAGCGCGTGCGGCGCCGTGACCGTGAGCGTGCCCGAGGGCTCCGCAGTCTCCGAGCGGAGATCGGCAAGCGCCGCTTCGTAGGTGCCCCGCAGATCCCGGCAGTGGGCGTAGAGCCGCGCCCCGGCCTCGGTCAGCGACAGGGAACGGGTGCTTCGATAGAGAAGCCGGCTGCCCAGGTCCGCCTCGAGCCGCGCCACGGTTTGGCTGACCGCCGATTTGCCGCGCCCGAGCCGCTTCGCGGCGGCGGTGAAGCTGCGCGCCTCCACGACCTCGAGGAAGACCAGCATGTCGAGCAGGCTGGGTTTCATTGTCCAGTTTTATTGAACTTAGATTCAAGACAATGGGGAGTTATCACGGCCGCGCCGGAGAGGCAAATTGACGACCTCACGGAACGAACTGCATCGGAGATGGAGATGACGGATTCAGTGAAAGACGCGACCGCCGCCGCAAGCGCGAGATGGCAAGCCTTCTTCAACGCCGGCGACCCGAGCGGCTGCGCGTCCTGTTACGAATCGGAGGCCGTCATGGTGGCCGCGCCCTTCGGGACCTACAGGGGTCGCGGCGAAATCGAAGCCTTCTGGACCAAGCTGATCGGGGACGGTTTCGCCGAGGTCGAGTACCTCGACTCCAAGATTCAGGTGATCGACGATCACTCCGCCGTCCTGACGTCGAAGTGGAGAATGAACAAGGCCGAGGGCGTTATCACCCGGGAGCTCTGGGTGCGTCAGCCCGACGGCAGCATGCGGCTCAGGGAGGATCACTTCGAAGCGCTGGGATAACGGCGCGCCGCGGCGGCCCGCGGGGGATCCGGAGACTCGCAGGCCGCCTCAGGCGCGCGGCGCGAAGACCCGCTGCGGCGCGGCGACCCCGCGCAGCGCGTGCGCGCCCATCGCCTCGAAGCCCTGGTCCGGCAGCCGCCGCGCGAAGTCTTCGGAGACCAGGATGCGGCGTTCGAGCCGGCCGGCCAGGTCGGCCAGGCGGCTGGCCAGGTTCACGCCGGGGCCGACCACGGTGTAGTCCAGGCGGGCACCGGAGCCGATGTTGCCGTAGGCGACCTCGCCGAAGTGCAGCGCGATCTTGATGTCGAAGCGCCGCGCCGGCGCCGCCGCGGCCCGATCCGCCGCGATCCGCTCGAGGATCGCCCGGGCCGCCCGCAGAGCCTTGGCGCAGGCGGCCTCGCCGCGCGCCTCGGCGCGGAAGATCGCCAGGACGCCGTCGCCGATGTATTTCAGGACGTCGCCGCCGGCCTCTTCGATCGGCGGCACCACGCAGTCGAAGTAGCGATTGAGCAGGTCGACCGTCTCCTCGCCGCTCATGCCGCCCGAGAGCGCCGTGAAGCCGCGCATGTCGGCGAAGACGATCGCCGAGCGGATATGGACGACGTCGCCGCGCCGCACCTGGCCCGAGAGGATCCGGGCCTGCGGCGCCTCGCCGACGTACATGCGCAGGGTCTCGCGCAGCAGGATCCACACGCGGTTGAGCTCCAGGACCATCGCGATGGAGTCCTCGATGGCCCGCAGCAGGGCGAAATCCGCCTCGGAGAAGCCTTCGGGATGGCGCGTCGCGAAGGTCAGGCCGCCCTCGGTGCCGTCGCGGAAGAAGACCGGCATGCAGAGGTAGTGGGTGTAGCCTTCGCCGCGCAGCTCGGCGACGATCCCGTAGTCCTGGTCCGCCACCTCGTCGAAGCGGAAGGCGACCCAGTCGCGCGTCCGGTGGGCCGGGTAGAAGGGGCTGGCCTCGTAGTCGGCCTGATTGTCCCAGGGAAAATCCAGGGTCCGGATGCCGGCCTCGCGGCTCCAGTTGCGGCCCAGGCCGCGGCGCACCGCGTAGAGCGTCGGGATCACGCTGGTCATCCGGTCGAGCGGCAGGCCGGCGCCGATCAGGCGCGCGGCGAAGCCCTCGACCACGGTGTCGGGGTCATCGATGAAACGGGCCTCCCCGATGAGCCAGTCCCGGAGGGCGGCGGCCCGCGCCGCGACCTCCGGTGCCGGCGCGTCCGGGCGCCCGGCTTCGACCGTCATGTCCGATCACCCCAGCCAAATTCGACTGCCTCCAGACTTTGGGGCTCGACGGCCGGATTCAATGCCCGCCGGGCTTGCCGTGGGCTTCGGCCTTGGTGCGATGCTCCCTCGTCCAGCCGAGGAAGCGGTAGCCGTGGCCGATGACCGTCTCGATGGAGGGGGCGTAGGCGCCGAGCTTCCGGCGCAGGCCGCGGATCACCGCGTCCACCCGGTTCGAGCCTTCGAAGGCCCGCTGCCACACCGTCTCAAGCAGATGGTCGCGGGTGACGACCTGGTTCGGAAGGCGGGTGAACTCCCGCATCACGGCGAACTCCAGGGGCGTGAGGCCGATCCGCCGGCCGGCGATGACCAGGCAGCGGTTGCCCGCGTCCAGGCGGGCCGCCTCGGCGTCAGGCGCGGCGGCGGGCCCGGAGGCCACCTGGGGCGCAGGGCCGGACGAGACTTCGTGACCGCGGAGAAAGGCGTTGGCCAGGGCCGCGATCTCGTCGCCCTCGACCCAGGGCGGATGGGCGCGCCCCTCGAGGGCGATCAGCCGCCCGCCCTCGAGACCGGCGGCCAGGGCGCGCGCGCAGTCGAAGGGGATCGCCCGGTCGCCCCGGCGGTGGATGACCAGAGTCTCGGCCTCGACCCGGTCGAGAAACGGCCTGGCGTCCATGGCGTAGGTCAGCCGCAGCAACTCGGCGGCGACGGCGGCCTGCGCGGAGTCGCGCTGGTAGCGGGCGAAGGCGTCGAGCAGCGCGCGGTCCGCGTCCGGAAAGAAGATGTCCGCCATGGCCCGCGATCCCAAGCCCCAGTGCGCCTCGACCGCCGAGACCACGGCATCCTGAACCGGCTTCGGACAGATGGCCGGCCCCTCGGCATAGGTTCCGTAGAAGCAGATCCGATCGACACGGCCGGGGTTCCGCGCCGCGTGGAGGATCGCCGTCGGCCCGCCGCAGGAGGTGGCGAAAAGCCCGTAGCGATCCGCGGCCAGTTCGGCGGCCAGGTCGTCGAGCAGGTCGGCCTCGGCCTCCAGGCTCCCGCCGCCCGGCCAGGGGTCGCTGAGGCCGACCCCGGGCCGGTCGTAGCGGACCAGCGTCACAGCCTCGCCGAGACGGGCGAAGAAGCGGCGGAAGGAGGGGTGGCCCCAGTCCTTCTCGGCGTTGCTCACCCACCAGGAGGGGCAGACGACCAGGGGTCCTTCGCCCTGCCGCACGTAGGCGACGCTGTTCCCCGAGCGGGCCTTGAAGAAGCGGACCTCCGGCAGGGCCATCCCGCCTCCGTCCCGCTCTCGCGCTCCCTCTAGGGCGCCTCCGGAATTCCTCATGGCATTCTCACGCGGTTCTCAAGTCGGCACGGCGCCCGCGCGCTAGTGTGGTGGTTCCGGAGTTCGTCATATCTAGGATCGCTTTTGCGGTCCTCTGGGCAGGAAGCGTCGCGCTGGCGATGCTGGCGCATCGGCAAGCGGCGCTGACGCCCCCAGAGGACCGCAAAA
>JANQGU010000137.1 GCA_028282935.1 Kiloniellales bacterium | reverse complement strand
GGACTGGTAGGAGGTCTCGGCCAGGCCCAGGCCCTGGATGCCGACCGCCAGGCGCGCGACGTTCATCATGGTGAACATGTAGCGCATGCCCTTGTGCGGTTCGCCGATCAGCCAGCCCTGGGCGTCGTCGAAGTTCATCACGCAGGTCGAGGAGGCCTTGATGCCCATCTTCTTTTCGATCGAGCCGCAGCGCACGCCGTTGCGCTGGCCGACGCCGCCGTCCTCCTTGGGCAGGAACTTGGGCACGATGAAGAGCGAGATGCCGCGGCTGCCCGGCGGCGCGTCGGGCAGCTTGGCCAGGACCAGGTGCACGATGTTCTCGGTCAGGTCGTGCTCGCCGGCCGAGATGAAGATCTTGGTGCCGTTGATCCGGTAGCTGCCGTCGTCGTTGGGCTCGGCCTTGGTCTTGATCAGGCCCAGGTCGGTGCCGCAGTGCGGCTCGGTCAGGCACATGGTGCCGGACCAGGAGCCGTCGGTCAGCTTGGGCAGGTAGAGGCTCTTCTGCGCCTCGCTGCCGTGCAGCTCCAGGGCGTTGTAGGCGCCGTGGCTGAGACCCGGGTACATGCCGAAGCTGAGGTTGGTCGAGCAGATCAGCTCTTCCATCACGAACTGCAGGGTCTTGGGCAGGCCCTGGCCACCGTACTCGGGGTTGCAGGCCAGGCTGGTCCAGCCGTTCTCGCAGAAGGCCTTGTAGGCCTCCTTGAAGCCCTTGGGCGTGCGCACCACGCCGTTCTCGTAGTGGCAGCCCTCGGCGTCGCCCGGGAGGTTGAGCGGCAGCAGCTCGTTCTCGCAGAAGCGCGCGCCCTCCTCGAGCACGGCGTCCAGGATCTCGGGCGTCGCCTCCTCGTAGCCGGGCAGCCCGGCGACGGTCTTCTCGTAGTCGAAGACCTCGTTCAGCAGGTAGCGGATGTCATCGAGCGGTGCGGCGTAGGTGACCATTGTCTTGCCTCTATCCTTCCAGGTCGGTGACCGGCTTCCGGTATTTCACCCCCACCCTGGCCCTCCCCCATCAAGGGGGAGGGAATTCCGAGGCGGCTCCGCTCTTCCCCCCTCCCCTGGTGGGGCGCGTAGCGCGCTGCTTCGCAGGGGTTAGGGGGAGGGGACTCTCCTCAGGAAGCCGATGTGTTCTCCAATGCCTCAGTTCCTCAGCGGCTTGCCGGTGGTGATGGTGTGCTCCATCCGGGCCAGGGTCTGGCTTGTGCGCGCCAAGCGCATGAAGCTGGCGCGTTCCAGGGCCAGGACCTCGTCCTCCGAGACCGGCTCGGTCTGGTCGGCCCCCGGCCCGCCGGTCAGGACGTTGGCCAGCTCGCCGGCGACCGTCTCGTCGTGGGGCGTGACCAGGCCCTTCAGCTTGAGGTCGTGCAGCGCCAGGTTCAGCCCGGCGCGGCCCGAGGGCCCGGGCAGGGTCAGCACGATCGGCTCCGGCGGCTGGTAGTCCTTCGTCAGCTCCAGGGCCCTGGCCTTGGCGTCGGCCAGCAGACGGTCGCGGTTGAAGGTGATGCCGTCCGTCGGCCGCAGGAAGCCCAGCTCCTGGGCCTCGAAGGCCGACTTCGCGACCTGGGCGGTGCCGATGGTCTCGAAGGCCTTGGCGACGTGGGGCATGGGGCCCTTGGGCAGCCTGGGGTTCTCGGCCAGGCGATGCATCAGCTCCTTGGTGCCGCCCCAGCCCGGGATCACCCCGACGCCGACCTCGACCAGGCCGATGTAGCTCTCGGCGTGGGCCTGCACCGCGTCGGCGTGCAGCAGCATCTCGCAGCCGCCGCCCAGGGCCAGGCCCGAGGGCGCGGCGACCACCGGGAAGGGCGCGCGCTTCAGCGCCTGGTAGGTCTTCTGGCCCTCGCCGACCATGGACTCGATCATCGGCCACATCGCCGTGTTGGCGGCGAAGAGCGCGAGGCCCAGGTTGGCGCCGGCCGAGAAGTTGCTGCCCTCGTTGTAGAGCACCAGGGCCTTGTGCGCCTTGGGCACGATCTCGATGGCCTTGCGGAACAGGGCGAAGACCTCGGGGTCCAGGACGTTGAGCTTGGTGTGGACCTCGAAGCAGAGCACGCCGTCGCCGACGTCCCAGAGGCTGGCCGAGCCGTTCCGGACCAGGGGCTCGCTGCGCCGCTTGACGTCGGCCAGCAGCTCGACGCCCTCCGGGCGCTCGACGTCGTGGTAGCCGCCCTCGACGCCCAGGTACTGCAGCCGGCCGTCCTCGACGCGGTAGAAGCTGCCGGCCTCGGCGGCGGTCTTCAGCAGCGCCGGCACCGGCGCGCCCTCGTCCTCCAGACGCTTGGCGAAGTCGGCGGCGCCCAGCTTGTCGATCAGCTCGAAGGGCCCGAACTTCCAGTTGTAGCCCAGGCGCATGGCGCGATCGACGTCGGCCACGGTGTCGGCGATCTCCGGCACCAGCGAGGCCGTGTAGTCGAGCAGGCGCGACATCACGGTCCAGGCGTAGACGCCGCCCTTGTCCTTGTGCGCGACCAGGGCCCTGGCGCCGCCCTGCTTGGCGGCGTCGAGGCTCTCTAGGGCGACCTTCCGCGCCGGGGCGTAGTCGCCGGTCTGAAGGTTGCGCGCTTCCTTGATGCGCTTGCCGCCCTCTTTGTTCAGGCGGAAGAAGCCGCCCTTGCCCTTGCGGCCGGTGTAGCCGGCCTCGATCATCTCGCGGACGATGGGCAGGTCGCGGCGGACCTGGTTGTAGGCGTCGTCCTCGGGCAGGTTCTCCGAGAGGCTGCGGTCGACGTGCGGCATGAGGTCGATGCCGACCAGGTCCATCAGGGCGAAGACGCCGGTCTTGGGGATGCCCAGCGGCCGGCCCATGACCGCGTCGGCCTCTTCGACCGAAAGGCCCTGGTCCAGCGCCGTGGCGACCGCGGCCTGGATCCAGAAGGTGCCGATGCGGTTGGCGATGAAGCCCGGCGTGTCGTTGCAGGCGACCACGTCCTTGCCCAGGCGCCGGTCGGCGAAGTCGCTCAGCAGGCCCACCGCGTCGTCGCGGGTGTCCGGACCGGCGACTACCTCCAGCAGGCGCATGTAGCGCGGCGGGTTGAAGAAGTGGGTGATCATGAAGTCGGGCTTCAGCGCCGGGTCCATGCCCTCGACCAGCTGCGCCAGGGGCAGGGTCGAGGTATTGGAGGAGACGATGGAGCCCCGCTTCCGGGTCGCCTGGATCTTCTTGTAGAGGTCCTGCTTGATGTCCAGGCGCTCGATCACGACCTCGACGATCCAGTCGCAGTCGGCGAGCTGGTCAAGGTCGTCCTCGATGTTGCCGGGGGTGACCCGCTTGGCCGCGCGCTTGCTCATGAAGGGCGCCGGATCGGCCTTCAGCATCTTCTGGATCGCGGTCTTGGCGATCACGCTGCGGTCTTTTGCGCCCTCGGGCACGATGTCCATCAGCAGCACCGGGATCCCGGCGTTGGCGACCTGGGCGGCGATGCCGCCGCCCATCACGCCGGCGCCGATGACGGCGACCTTCTCGATCGACTTCTCCGCCATGGTCAGGCCGCCTCCAGGATGGTGGCGATGCCCTGGCCGCCGCCGATGCACTGGCTGGCCAGCGCCAGGCCCTTGCCGTCGCGGTGCATGACCTGGGCCGCCTTGCCGGTGATGCGCGCCCCGGTGGCGCCCAGCGGATGGCCCAGCGCCAGGGCGCCGCCGTCGATGTTGATCTTCTCCATCTCGAGCCCGAGCTCGTCGATGCAGGCCAGGGCCTGGGAGGCGAAGGCCTCGTTGAGCTCGACCACGTCGAGGTCCTTGGCGGCGACCCCGGCACGCTCCATGGCCTTGCCGCTGGCGACCACCGGGCCCATGCCCATGATCTCGGGCGCGCAGCCGCCGACCGCGATGGCCTTGATCCGGGCCAGCGGGGTCAGGCCGTGGGCCTTGGCGAAGTCCTCCGAGGTGACCAGGGTCGCGGCCGAGCCGTCGGTCAGCGGCGAGGAGGTGGCGGCGGTGACGCTGCCGGTCTCCTTGAAGGCGGGCTTGAGCTCGGCCAGGGACGCGGCGTTGGTGTCGGGCCGGATGCAGCCGTCGGCCTCGATCTTGTGGTTGCCGTGGGTGATCGCCACCAGCTCGCCCTCGAAGCGGCCCTCGGCCTGGGCCTTGGCCGCCTTCTGGTGGCTGACGACGGCCAGCTCCTCCTGGCGCTCGCGCGGGATCTTGTACTTCTCGGCGACGTTCTCGGCGGTCTCGCCCATCGACATGTAGGCCTGGGGATAGCGCTCGGCCATGACCGGGTGCAGCAGCGGGTTGAAGCCGGGGATCGGCACCCGGGTCATGGACTCGACCCCGGCGCAGATGAAGGCCTCGCCGGCGCCCATCTGGATGGCGCCGGCGGCGATGTGCACCGACTGCATCGAGGAGCCGCAGAAGCGGTTCACGGTCATGCCGGCGACCGAGATCGGCAGCTCGGCCAGGAAGCCGACCAGGCGCCCCATGTTCAGGCCCTGCTCGCCCTCGGGCAGGGCGCAGCCGAGGATCAGGTCCTCGATCTCGTTGGGATCGATGCCGGTCTTGTCGATCAGGCCGCGCACGGTCTGGGCGGCCAGCTCGTCGGGCCGCACCCGGGTCAGCTCGCCCTTGTTGGCGAAGTGGAAGGGGGACCGGGCGAAGCCGGTGATGACGACGTTCTTCTGCATGGGGTTCCTTGCTCCCGTCTCGGACCTCTGCGGGCCGGATCAGCCCTGATTGCTCTTGGGCTCGCCGTCGGGCTGACCGACGTATTCGGCGACCAGGACCTTCTTCTCGATCTTGCCCACCGGGGTCTTCGGCAGGCTGTCCCGGAACTTGTAGATCTTCGGCATCTCCATCGGCGCCAGGCGCTCCTTGAGGAACTCGGTCAGCTCCTCCTCGGTCGCGCGCTTGCCGGGCGCCAGAGCGATCACCGCCATGACCGTCTCGCCGCGGTACTCGTCGGGCGCGCCGATGACCGCGCATTCCACGACGGCGGGGTGCTCGTAGAGCGCCTCCTCGACCATCCGCGGGTAGATCTTGTAGCCGCTGGCGATGATCATCTCCTTGATGCGGTCCACAATGAAGAGATAGCCATCCTCGTCCAGATATCCAACGTCTCCGGTGTGCAGACGGCCCTGGCGCAGGGTCTTGGCCGAGACCTCGGGCTTCTCCCAGTAGCCGGTCATGACCTGGGGGCCGATGCCGGTGATCTCGCCGCGCTCGCCGACCGGCAGGACCTTGTCCGGGTCGTCCAGGGCGACGATCTCGATCCTGGTGTCGGGCAGCGGCTGGCCGACGGAACCGGCCTTGTTCTCGCCGTTCAGCGGGTTGCAGCTCAGGACCGGCGAGGCTTCTGAGAGACCGTAGCCCTCGACCAGGCGGCAGCCGGTCAGGGCCTCGAAGCGGCTCTTGACCTCCAGCGGCAGCGGCGCGCCGCCCGAGATGCAGGACTTGATCGAGGTCAGGTCGAAGTCGGCGATCTTCGGGTGGTTGGCGATCGCGGCGTAGAGCGTCGGCACGGCGTGGAAGACGCTGGGCTTCTTCTGGTTGATGACCTTCAGCAGCTGGTCCAGGTCGAAGCGCGGCAGCAGGATCATCGAGCCGCCGTTCATCAGCGCCCAGTGCATGATCGCGGTCATGGCGAA
>JANQGU010000135.1 GCA_028282935.1 Kiloniellales bacterium | reverse complement strand
CTCGGTCGCCAGGCCGCGGCCCCAGAAGTCCGGCAGCAGGGCATAGAGCACCTCGACCTCCGGCCGGCCCAGGATCTCCAGGCGGCGCAGGCCGGCGCGTCCGGCGAAGGCGCCGCTCTCGCGGTCGAAGAGCATCCAGGTGCCGAAGCCCCGCTCGCGCCAGTGGTCGATGAACATCTCCAGGAGGGAGCGGGTCTGCCCGGCGTCGCGCAGGCCGCCGAGGGTCGCCGTGGCCCGGGGATCCTGGTGCAGGCGGTAAAGCAGCTCGAAGTCGGCCGCGCCCGGGCGCCGGCCGCTGAGCCGTTCGGTCTCGAGGGTCTCTATGGCGGGCATGGCCGAGGCTTCCGTACTCTGGGACCGAAGCCGCCGGTCAGCCGGCCGTGCGCGCCGCCTTCCGGCGCGCTTTGGCGTTGAAGCCCTCGGCGTCGATGACGAAGCGCTCGTGGCGGCCCTCGGAAATGACGTCGACGCCGTCCGTCGCCTTGACCGAGAAGGCGAGCCTGCGGCCCTCGACCTCGGTCAGGGTCGCCTCGACCCGGACGGTCAGGCCGGGCGGCGTCGCCGCGAGGTGGCTGAGGTCGACGTGGGTGCCGACGCTCAGCTCGCGCGGCCAGTCGAGGTAGGGCTTGACCGCCAGCAGGCAGGCCCACTCGATCAGGCCGACCATGAAGCCGGTGGCGAAGACCTCGGGCATCTCGGCGAAGTCCGGCGCCTCGGGATAGAGATGGGGCACGGTCTTGTTCGCGGGCACGGTGTAGCTCAGCTCGAAGCTGAGGCCCGGCTTCAGATCTTCCTTCATCGCCTCTCCTCGTCTGGGGATCGCGTCGGAGCGGATCGATCCGACGCGCCGAACTTGACCTCCCTCGGCGCGCCGGAGTCCTGCCGAATTCAGATGGCTGCCGGCTTCGCCGGCGACGGCCGCCCGACTGCGGCCTCGCGGCGGGCGATGTAGAGCGTCGCGCCGACGATGATCGCGGCGCCGGTCAGGGTCCAGAGGTCCGGCACCTCGGCAAAGACGAAGAAGCCGAGCAGCCCGGCCGCCAGCAGCTTGCCGTAGTCGAAGGGCGCCACGAAGCTGGCCTCGCCGATGCGGAAGGCGCGGATCATCATCGCCTGGGAGCCCAGGCCCAGAAGACCCATGACGATAAGGAGCAGGTACTGGGGCCCGCTGGGCGGCTGCCAGACCGCGGCCGCCGGGCCGGCGGTGATGAGCACGCTGCCGAGGCCGAAGTAGAACAGCATGGCGATCTGGCTCTCGCCCGCCGGCAGGCGCTTGACCAGGACCAGGGCGGCGGCGATGCCGAAGGCCATGCCGAGGGCGACGACCGCCGCCGGCTCGAAGGCCCCGGCGCCCGGCCGGACCATGATCACGACGCCCAGGAAGCCCAGCGCGGTGGCGCTCCAGCGCCGCCAGCGGACCGGCTCGCGCAGGAAGATCACCGCCAGGACCGTGGCGAAGAGCGGGGTCGTGAAGCCGAGCGCGGTCACGTCGGCCAGGGGCAGCCGGGTCAGGGCATAGAAGCCGCAGACCATGGCGCCGCCCCCGAAGATCACCCGGAAGACATGCAGCCAGGGGTGCCGGCTCTTGAGGCGCGAGAAGCCGATCCGCCACAGCAGCGGCGAGACGACGACGAGCCCGACGAGGCTGCGGAAGAAGGCGATCTGGTAGGCGTCGAGGCCCTGCTGGCCCAGCGTCTTGACCAGGGTGCCGTTGAGGGTGAAGCCGAGGCCCGCGGCCAGCATCCAGAGCGCGCCCCGGTGGTTGGGCGAGAGCCCGAAGCCGCCCTCGGCCGCAGGGGGGACCGCGGGGGAAGCCCCGATCACGGCCGGGCCGCCGGGGTGTGTGAGGCGGCCTGGCTGGCCTCGCGCTCGCGCGCCACCTGGGCCTCGCGGCGGGCGATGTAGACCGCCGAGGCCGCGATCACCCCGGCGCCGACCCAGGTCCAGAGCCCCGGCACCTCGCCGAAGAACAGGAAGGCGAGGGCGGCGATGAAGGGCAGGCGGGCGTAGTCCAGGGGCAGCACGGCCGAGGCGTCGGCCTTGGTGTAGGCCCGGGTGATGGCGATGTGGGAGAGCATGGCGAAGAAGCCGACCAGCAGCATCAGGCCGAGCACCTCCCAACTCGGCCAGCGCCAGACGAAGAGCGCCGGGACCAGCGACAGGGGCGTCAGCAGCAGGTTCATCATGAAGACGATGGCGCCGGGCTGGTCGGTGCCGGAGAGCCGCTTGACGATGATCACCGAGATCGCCATGAAGGCCGCCGCGATCACCGGCAGGGCCATGGCCGGGGTCAGCTCGGTGAAGCCGGGCCTGAGGATGATCAGCACCCCGAGGAAGCCGACGATGGTCGCGGTCCAGCGCCGGGCGCGGACGATCTCGCCCAGGAAGACCGCGGCCCCCAGGGTCGCGAACATCGGCACCGTGAAGTTCAGCGCCACCGCCTCGGCCAGGGGCAGGAGGGCGATGGAGTAGAACCAGAGGCACATCGCCGCCAGGCCGATGACCGCGCGCCAGAGGTGCAGGCCCAGGTGCGCGGTCCTCAGGCCCCCGAAGCCGACCTGCCAGAGCCAGGGCAGCATGAAGAGCAGCGCGAAAAAATTGCGGAAGAAGGCGATCTGCAGGGGATCGAGCTCTTCGGCCGCGCTGCGGATCGCGATGTTCATCACCGAGAAGCCGAGCGAGGCAGCCGTCATGTAAAGCGCGCCTTGCACAGGGGCGGGCACGGCGCGCAGCTTCTCTACGGCGGACTCAACGGTTGCGGGCATGGATGCTGGACCCTACGCGCCGGCAAGGGCCCCGGACCAGCGGTATCTCCGCAGATCTGCCATGCGCGGCCGCTCTCGGCGGCGGCCAGAGGCGAAAGGAGCCCTTGGGCGCGATCATCCTTCGACAAGCTCAGGATGAGGAGAGTTTTCTAAGGTATCTCACCCTCACCCTGAGCTTGTCGAAGGGCGAGGGTCGGCACCGCCGCCGTTCAGCCAGAGGCTACTACGACTGCGCCGCGATCAGCTTCTCGTGGGGATCGAGGAAGACCGGCAGCAGCCAGCCCTGGGTCACCCAGCGCAGGCGCCAGGGATAGGGGACCAGGGTCAGGATCGAGTAGTGCAGATGCGCCGGCTTGCCGGCGGCGTTGCCGGTCGTCCCCACGGCGCCGAGCCTTTCGCTGCCCGCGACCCAGGCCCCCAAGGCCGCGTCGGCCCGGGACAGGTGGGCGTAGTAGTGCAGCCGCCACTTCGGCCCCAGCACGGCGAGCGACAATCCGCCGCGGCCGAAGTCGCCGGCGAAGACCACCAGGCCCGGCGTCGCCGCGACCACCGGCCGGCCCTCGGGCGCGAAGATGTCGATCCCCTTGTGCACGCCGGAGGCACCCCAGGGCTCGTACCAGAAGGTCTCGTGATTCCAGTCGGCCGAACTCGCCCCCGCGACCGGGATCGCCAGCCGCTCCGGCAGCAGAAGGCCGGCCACCAGAAGGGTGAAAGCGGCCAAGGCCAGACCGAGGAGAGTCCGCTTGCGTCTCATGTCGGAAGGTTCACGGATCGGCGTGCCGAGGCCATGGCGAGAGGATGGCGGTTCTGGGGCATTCGGCGGGGCCGCCCCGCTAAAGCAAAGCGTTCGAGTGAGCGCGGGCTGCCCTATCTATGTGAAATAGATCAAATCATCCCCGTTCAATTGATTCCAGTTAAACGGGGTTTGATCTAGGCGGCACGTGTCTCCTCCAGGCGCCGCTCGATCAGCGCCTTCGTGATCCAGACCACGACGAAGAGGAGAGCCATCGTGAACAGACGACCCAGGGCGTCCTCGACATGGTCGAGGCCAGCGACGTCGAAGTGCCCGGCGCCCGCGGCGGTCGCCTGCCCCGCCAGCCAGGAGCCGGACCGGAGCGCGACCACCAGCGCGATGATCCAGCGAACGCCGCGCAGCCAGAACCACAGGGCGAAGACCCAAAGCGTCAAGCCGCGTCCGCGCTCCAGGCGCCAGAGCGGGCTGTCGGGGTGCTTGTTCCGGTGCCATGAGAATAATCTCCAGAGGCACAGGATGACCGCCAGCGAGGCCAGGTAGTAGAGGTTCAAGGCATTGCCGGCTTCGCCGCCGTCCGGCGGTGAGATGGACACCACGATGCCCTCGCCGAGGAAAAAGACGGCGAGCAACGCGAGAGCCAAGAGGCTGACCAGGGGCGAGACGTCAAGTGGCCGCGGCGAGGTCGACCCCGGATGGTCATCGATGCCTCCGGCGTCGAGTTCGGCCACGTAGCGGTCAAGGGCGGCAAGCATCGATCAATCGGGTCCCCTGGCTCCGGACGCGGTTTCTGGCCGCGTCGCCCGAACAAGCTTGCCCGAGCGGGGTTAGCGAAGTCCTGCCTTACTCTAGCCCCAGCGAGAGGCCAGACTGCCCGACATGGCGGCGAGGTTAAGAGCTCTCACCTTGTCTACGGGCCTGCTGCTCGGCCTATCGACGACAGGGTCGGCGGCCGAAAGCCCGCGCATGGTGCCGGGCACGGACGACCTGCCGGTCTGGGATGGCTTCACCCGGGTCGACTGCCGGAGTCTATTCAAGAAGACCTTCGAGCGCTTGGACGCGTGGCGCGAATCGGGCGATCCGGACTTCCGGGAGCCCGATGTCACACTGTCTTGCTTCACCTTCCCCGCGAGCCGCTGGGATGAGATGGGGCGTTTCTACACGTCGGCGCTGGAACGAACGGGCTGGGAATCGATCACGGGCCATCTCGCCATCGTCTACTACGGTCGCGATGACGAGTATCTGGGTCTCTCCTTCGCCCAAGACTGGCCGGAGCCGCCCAGCCTCGGTTCCATCGTCGTCTTCTCGGTCGGCGGCAAGGACTCGAGCCTGGCGGGGGCCGTCGACGCGACGAAAGCGCAGTTCGAAGATCCTGGGCAAGCGCAAGAAGAGGATGCGCAAGCGGCGCCGATTCCTGATAGTAAGGGAGAAACCAAGAAACCCGACTGACTTGGGGGAGGACCATGATCGGGCCCTTGTGGCAGCCCTCGGCGGAGCGGATCGCCGCCGCCAACCTGACCGCCTTCATGGCCAAGCTGAAAGAGGACTGGGGCTTCGAGGGCCGGGA
>JANQGU010000091.1 GCA_028282935.1 Kiloniellales bacterium | reverse complement strand
CTTCTGGGTCCAGCCCTCCAGGGCCGCCTTGGCGCCCTGGCCGCGCGGGGTCAGGCCCATGGCCTCGTACTCCAGCAGCTCGGCGACGGTGAAGCAGTCGTGGGTCTCGACCAGGTCGAGGTCGTCGAGGCCCAGCCGGGCCTGGGACAGGGCCCGCTTCCAGGCGACCTCGCAGCCCTCGAAAAGGGTGATGTCGCGCTTCGACATGGGCAGGAAGTCGTTGGCCTGGGCCGCGGCGCGGAAGACCACCGCCTTGTCCATGGACAGCGCCGTCTCGACGTCGGCCAGGACCACGGCGGCGGCGCCGTCCGAGACCAGGGAGCAGTCCGTGCGCTTCAGGGGCCCGGCGACGATGGGATTCTTCTCCGAGACGGCGCGGCAGAACTCGAAGCCCAGGTCCTTGCGGAGCTGGGCCAGGGGGTTGGCGACCCCGTTCTTATGGTTCTTGGCGGCGATCATGGCCAGCGCCTCGGTCTGGTCGCCGTGCTTCTGGTAGTACTGCTGGGCGATGCGCCCGAAGACCCCGGCGAAGCCGCCCTCGATCTCCGCCTCCTCCTTCAGGTAGGAGGCCTTCAGCAGGACGCCGCCGATCTCGGGCCCCGGCAGGCCGGTCATCTTCTCGACCCCGACCACCAGGACGAAACGGCCGCGCTTGGCCTCGATGGTCTTGAGGCCCTGGTGGATCGCCGCGCTACCGGTGGCGCAGGCGTTCTCGACCCGGGTCGCCGGCTTGAAGCGGAAGCGCTCGTCGGCCTGCAGCACCAGCGAGGCCGGAAAGGCCTGGGGCGAGAAGCCCTCGTTGAATTGGCCGACCACGATCTCGTCGACCTCCCCCGGCTCGAGGCCGGCGTCGGACAGGGCCTCCACGGCGACCCGGACGATCAGGGACTCCGGATCCTCGCTCTCGTGCTTGCCAAAGGGCGTATGCGCCCAGCCGACGATGCAGGCGGTCATTTCGGGTGTTCCTCCGTCTCTCGCTGAGGCGACCAAGCTAGCAAAGGCGCGGTCGGGGACACAACGTCACCGCGCGACCGGCGCTAGAGCATGATCGTGTCACACCAGCGTGGTGTGGCGCGTGAATCATGCTCAAACTTGTTGGAGTAGATCAAGATCGGATCAGATTGATTCAATCTGATCCGATCTTGATCTAGGCCGCCTTTGTCGAAATCGGCCCAAATGTGGAAAAATTCCAGAGCAAACTCGAGCCGTCTCGCGCCCCGGCACGGGAAAACCCCAGAATTCCGCCAAATCATGGTTAAGCGTTTTTTAGCGCCGGTAACCCTTCGGCAGTGGTTTCGCGGGATCATATCTGTCGAGCGGCATAACCACGGTCCGCCCTCTCCATGGTGCGAAGGAGACGCGAGATGCAGGAACTGGACATCACCGCCGAAGAGATGCCGCCGGTCGACCCTTCTCTCTCCGACTACCGCCTGACCACGGCCGAGATCTTCTACCACCTGCCGGACTACCCCGACATGGTCCAGACCTACGTCTGGCAAGAGCTCGACCGCCTGCCCGACTTCCCCAAGCTGCACGATTTCCTGGGCCTCTGGGAACGGGAGATCGACGGCAAGCTGCACTCGATCCGGGTCGCCTACGTCGACATCATCCGGCCCGGCGAATGGCTCGACACCAGCACCGGCAACGACATCCCGGTCTGAGCCCGGCCGAGAAGACCCGCCGGCCGGCCTTCAGCCGGCCTCCCCCAGCATCGTTTCGAGAAAGCGCACCGGACGCCCCGCCGGCGTGCCGAGCAGGCTGTCCTCGCGCATCACGACCTGGCCTCGGATCACCGTGGCGCGCGGCCAGCCGGAGACGCGCAGGCCGGCGAAGGGCGACCAGCCGCATTTGGAGGCCAGCCAGTCCTCTGTGATCTCGCGCCGGGCCTTGAGGTCGACCAGGGTCAGGTCGGCGTCGTAGCCGACCGCGATCCGGCCCTTGCCGGCGATGTTGTAGATCCGGGCCGCGCCGGCGCTGGTCAGGTCGACCAGGCGCTCCAGGGTCAGCCGGCCCTGGCTCATGTGGTCCAGCAGCAGGGGCAGCAGGGTCTGCACCCCCGGCATGCCGGCGGGCGTCGCCGGATAGTCGCCGGCCTTCTCCTCGCGGCTGTGCGGCGCGTGGTCGGATCCGACGACGTCGACGATCCCCTGGGCCACGGCCCGCCACAGGCCTTCCTGATGCTCGGCGCCGCGGATCGGCGGGTTCATCTGGGCGAAGGAGCCGAGCCGCTGGTAGCACTCGGGCGCGGCCAGGGTCAGGTGCTGCGGCGTCACCTCGACCGTGGCGATGTCCTTGTGCTGCGCCAGCAGGTCCATCTCCTGGGCGGTGGTGATGTGCAGGACGTGGACCCGCCGCCCGGCCTGACGGGCCAGGCGCAGCAGGCGCGTGGTCGCCCGGATCGCGGTCTCCTCGTCGCGCCAGACCGGGTGCTGATCGACCTCGGCGCCGCCCCGGACCAGGGCCAGGCGCTCGCGCAGCCGGGCCTCGTCCTCGGCGTGGACGGCGACCCGGCGCCGACCCTTCCTGAGCACCTGCAGCAGGGTCTCGTCGTCCTCGACCAGCAGGCTGCCGGTCGAGGAGCCCATGAAGATCTTGACCCCGCAAACGCCGGGCAGGCGCTCCAGCTCGGCCAGCTCGTCCTGGTTCTCCTCGGCCGCGCCGACGAAGAAGGCGTGGTCGGTCCAGGCCCGGCCCTCGGCGCGCGCCAGCTTGTCGGCGATGGCCTCGGCGGTGGTCGTCGAGGGCTTGGTGTTGGGCATCTCGAAGACCGTGGTGACGCCCCCCAGCACCGCGGCCCGGGTGCCGGACTCCAGGTCCTCCTTGTGCTCGAGGCCCGGCTCGCGGAAGTGCACCTGGGAGTCGATCACCCCGGGCAGGACGGTCAGGCCCTTGGCGTCGAAGACCTCGTCGGCCGCCGCCGGGTCGAGGCCGCCCAGGGCCGCGATCCGGCCGCCGGCCAGGCCGAGGTCGGTCACCTGGATGCCGCTCGGCGTGGCCACGATGCCATCCTTGATCAGCAGGTCGAAACGTGCGGGCACGGGCCGCTCCCTCCTCTGGATATCGATTGGAACCAAGTGACGTGAGGCCTGCAGCCGCCCTGGGAAGGCGGCTCGTCCCAGGACCCTCGTTACCGAAATATTAGGACCGAAGCCACAGACTCGATCAAGCCTTCGGAAAAACCGATCAAGCGGTCGAGGAAAGGGGTCGGTCCGGCCAATGACCTGGATCAAGGTCGCCATCTCCGCCGTGGCCCTCAGCGGGCTGGTCGTCTGGGGCAGCAAGGCCATCCTGACGGTCCAGGGCCACGCGCCGCAGCAGGCGACGGCGGCCTACGGCGGCGACGCCGGGCCCGACGATACCGGGTCGCGGATCTGGAAGACCTTCAAGAACGGCGGCCATGCCGCCTGCTTCTGGACCGACGGCACCGGCCTGCGGCTGGCCCTGGCCTACATCAAGTACCGGGTCGGGGTGACCGAGGACCAGGACCGGGAGTGGCAGGCCCTGCGCACGGGCCTTGCCGAGGCCGGCCCGACGATGGCCGAGGCCTGCGGCTCGCTGATCGACCGGGGCGTCGGCTTCCGGATCCGGAGCTGGGACGACCTGGGCGAGCATGCCGGCCCGGTGCGCGAGCAGGTCGCCGCCCTGCGCCCGGACTTCGAGGCCTTCTACGCCGCCTTGAGCGACGAGCAGCGGAATCGGCTGCGCGCCCTGGTCCAGCCCTACGCCGAACGCTGAGCTCGCGGTC
>JANQGU010000078.1 GCA_028282935.1 Kiloniellales bacterium | reverse complement strand
GCGGTGCTGGAGTACCGTAAGCGGAGCGCAACGCCGCGGGCGGGCAAGCAAACCCGGCCTTCGGTGGCGCACGGCGGCCCGCCGGCTGCGTTGCACCCCTTGCCCGATGCGTGGGCATCGCGCTGCGGGCCGCGCCTGCCCGGCGGGCCGCAGCGCGCCATCAAATGGGTCATTATCAACGCTCCTTGGTATAAGGTGACGCCTTAAGAAGACGCAAGAAGCGACTCAAGGAAGCCAAGAAAACAAGCGAGATCAAGGGAGGCAGAAACATGCAGCGTAGAACGGTCCTGACCCTGGCCGCGACGGCGGCCGCGGCCCTTGTCCTGTCAGGCGCCCTGCCGGGGGCGGCCTCTGCGGAGGCTGACTTCTCCGGCGAGCGCATTCAGTGGATCATCCCCTTCAAGGAGGGCGGCGGCTCCGACACCTGGGCCCGCTTCTACGCCCCGCTGCTGGCCGCGAACCTGCCGGGCGCGCCGACCATCGTGGTCAAGAACGTCGCCGGCGGCGGCTCGACAATCGGCGCCAACCAGTTCGCCGCCCGCGCCAAGCCGGACGGCCTGACCATCCTCGGCACCTCGGGCTCGACCCAGTTTCCCTACCTGCTGAACGACCCGCGGGTGGACTACGAATACAAGGACTGGCGCCTGGTCATGGCGACGCCAACCGGCGGGGTCTTCTACGCAGCCCCCTCCCTCGGCATCGAAAGCGCCGCCGATCTCGGCAAGCTGGCCGGACGCGACGACCTGAAGTTCGGCAGCCAGGGCGCGACCTCGCTCGACCTGATCCCCCTGCTGGCGCTGGAGATGCTGGAGATCCGGCCCAAGGCGATCTTCGGCATGAAGGGCTCGGGCGGCCGGCGCTTGGCCTTCGAGCGCGGCGAGACCAACATCGACCATCAGACCTCGGCGGCCTTCATCAAGAAGGTCAAGCCCCTGGCCGAAGCCGGCAAGGCGGTGGCGCTCATGACCTGGGGCGCGGTGAACGATCAGGGCGAGGTGGTCCGCGATCCCAGTTTCCCCGACCTGCCGAGCTTCAAGGAGGCCTACACCCAGATCAAGGGCGAGGCCCCTGCGGGCCCGGCCTGGGAGGCCTGGAAGTCCTTCATGATCGCGGGCTACGCGGCGCAGAAGATGATCTTCCTGCCCAAGGACACGCCGGACGAGATCCTGGCGGCCTGGCGCGAGGCGGCGCGGAAGACCATCGCCGCACCCGACTTCGCGGCGGCCTCGGCCAAGGTCCTGGGCGACTACGAGCAGAAGGCCGGCGAGGCCGCGCAGCCGCTCTTCGACATCGCGCTCAACGTCGACCCCAAGGCCAAGCGCTGGGTCATCGACTGGCTCAACGCGACCTACAACACGGGCCTGAAGCAGGACTAGCGCGTGGTGGCGTGATGTCGGCGTTTGAGTCGCACGGTGGTTTGCCCACCCCTCATCTGTCATCCCCGGGCTTGCCCCGAGGATCCATCGAGCCACCGGCGCCATGGATGCCCGGATCAAGTCCGGGCATGACAGCGGGTGGGAGGCAACTGTCGGGCTCGACCGGCTGACATCAAGTCCCGGCCGGGCGGCCTGAGAGCGGCCGCCCGGCACCGCCCAGCCGCCCTGCCCCTGCCCATAAGGAATCCCGCCATGCTCGAGGCCCTGCTGCTCGCCCTCGGCAATCTGCTGACCCTGGAGCACGCCCAGTTCCTGGCCATGGGCGTGCTGCTCGGCCTGGCCGTCGGCATCTTCCCCGGGCTCGGCGGCATCGTCGGGCTGTCGCTCTGCCTGCCCTTCCTCTGGGGCATGGACCCGACCTCGGCGCTCGCTCTGCTGATCGGCCTGGTCGCGGTGATCCCGACCTCGGACACCTTCACCTCGGTGCTGATGGGCATCCCCGGCTCCAGCGCCAGCCAGGCGACCGTGCTCGACGGCTTTCCGCTCGCCAAGAAGGGCGAGGCCGCCCGGGCTTTGGGCGCGGCCTTCGCCGCCTCGCTCTTCGGCGGGCTCTTCGGCGCGGTGATCCTGACCGGCTTCGTCCTGATCGCGCGGCCGATCATCCTCTCCTTCGGCTCGGCCGAGCTCTTCATGCTGACCGTGCTCGGGCTCTCCATGGTCGGCGTCCTGGCCGGTCGGAGCATCTGGAAGGGCCTGGTCGCCTGCGGCCTCGGCCTGCTGCTGGGCATGCAGGGCGGCGCCCCGGCGACCGGGGAATGGCGCCTGACCTTCGGCTCCAACTACCTGACCGACGGCATTCCGCTGGTCGTCCTGGCGCTCGGCATCTTCGCGGTGCCGGAGATCGTCGACCTGCTGCGCCGCGCCGGCGCGATCTCCGAGACCCAGCGCCTAGGCGCCGGCTGGCTGCGCGGCCTCGCCGACATGCTGCGCAACAAGTGGCTCTGCCTGCGCTGCGCCGGCCTGGGCGCGGTGGTCGGCGCCCTGCCCGGCCTGGGCGGCAACGTGGTCGACTGGATCGCCTACGGCCACGTGGTGCAGACCACCCGCGGGCCCTCGTCCTTCGGCAAGGGCGACATCCGCGGCGTCCTGGCGCCGGAGTCCGCCAACAACGCCAAGGAGGGCGGCGGCCTGATCCCGACCCTGATGTTCGGCATCCCGGGCTCCGGCTCCATGGCGGTCTTCCTCGGCGGCCTGATCCTGATCGGCTACGAGCCCGGGCCCGGCTTCGTCGAGACCAGCCTCGACGTCACCTACACCATCGTCTGGTCGCTGGCCCTGGCCAACGTGCTGGGCGCCGGGCTCTGCCTCTTCATCTCGCCCTTCGTCGCCCGCCTGACGACGATCCCCTACCACTACCTGGCGCCCTTCATGGTGATGATCATCTGCTTCGCCGCCTACCAGGGCACGCGGCACTGGGGCGACATCATCGCGCTGGCGGCGGTCGGCATCCTCGGCATCTACATGCGCCGTTTCGGCTGGCCGCGGCCGGCGCTGCTGATCGGCTTCGTCCTGGCCGACAACGCCGAGACCTACCTCTACCAAGCGGTGCAGTTCTACGACTGGGCCTGGGTCGCGCGGCCCGGCGTGCTGATCATCGGCGCCATCACCCTGCTGTCGATCTGGATGGGCGCGCGCCGCTCGCCCGGCGCCGAGGCGACGGCCGAAGGTGCCGGCACCGCGATCGAGCGAAGCCGACGGCAACCGCAGCTGCTCTTCGCCGGCTTGGCCGCCCTCGCCCTGCTGGTCGGCCTGATCGACAGCATCGGCCTGTCCTTCCTGGGCAGCGTCTTCCCGCTCGCGGTCAACGGTGTGATGCTGCTGCTGGCGCTGGTGGTGCTCTGGAAGCTCTGGCGGGGCGATCCCGGCGACCCGACGGTCGAGGACCAGGAATTGACCGCCCCCGAGGGCCTGCCGCCGCCGAAGCGCTCGGCCGAGTTCTACTTCCTGGCGATCCTCGGCCTTCTGGCCCTGGCCGCCTTGGTCGGCTTCTTCCTCGCCGTGGTGATATTCTTCCTGGCCTTCATGATCGCGATCGCCCGGGTCCGGCCGGCGACCGCGGCCATCCTGGCCGGCGCGGCCGCCGCCTTCCTGGCGACCATGTCCCACGTCATGGTCCTCGACTTTCCGCGCGGCCTGCTGCAGTCCCTGGTCGAGCTGCCCTGGCCGTTGAGTTGAGGTCCCCTCACCCTCCCACAGCGCTGACGCGCTGCGGGCCCCTCCCTCTCCCCTGGGGAGAGGGATGAGGAGGCTTGGCGAGGCGATCCGCCGAGCCCTAGCTGTTTAGTCCCGGCATTTGATGGATCGGATCGAGCCTGAATCTCTCTGGCTCTTTTGTCCAGGCGTTGCAGATGTATTCGTAGGGCGTGAGCCCTTTGAGGGTCTTGAGGCGCCGGGCGAAGTTGTAGGCGGAGATGAAGTCGCCGAGGTGGCTGCGGAGCTGGTCGTGGCTGTCGTAGTGGTAGCGTTTGACGGTTGCTTCCTTGATCGTCCTGTTCATCCGTTCGACCTGGCCGTTGGTCCAAGGATGGTTCGGCTTGGTCAGCCGATGCTCGATGCCATGGCGCTGGCAGGTCCGATCGAAGGGATGGCCACGCAGCATCGCAGTTGGCCCTTTGCGGTTCTTCGGGAGGTCGGCGAACTGGATGCCGTTGTCGGTGAGCACCGTGTGGATGAGGTAGGGCACGGCGTCGACCAGGGCGTCGAGGAAGGCTGTTGCCGTCTTGGTGTTGGCGCGCTCGACGAGCTGCACGAAGGCGAACTTCGAGGTCCGGTCGATGGCAATGAAGAGGTAGAGCTTGCCCTCGGCGGTTCGGACTTCGGCGATGTCGATGTGGAAGTAGCCGATCGGGTAGCGCTTGAAGGCCTTCTTCGCCGGCTTGTCGCCCTCGACCTCGGGCAGCCGGCTGATGCCGTGGCGCAGGAGGCAGCGGTGCAAGGACGAGCGGGTGAGCCCTGGGATCGTCGCCTGCAGGGCATAGAGACAGTCATCGAGCGGCAGCAGCGTGTGCCGGCGGAAGGCCACGATGACTGCCTCCTCCTCGAGCGACAGGACCGTCGAGTGCGGCGCCCTCGGTCCCGTCGGCCGATCCTTGACCGACTTACGCTTCTTCCACTTGGCGACGGTCTTGGGGTTGATCCCGTAGCGCCTGGCCAGAACCCTCAGGCTCTCTTGACTATCTTGTATTGCTCGACGCACCGCCTCTGTCGTCGTGGCGCTGCCGTGTAGAAC
>JANQGU010000446.1 GCA_028282935.1 Kiloniellales bacterium | reverse complement strand
GGCAAGCCGCTCCGCTGGCTGTGCCGATCGAGGATCAGCGCCGCCATGCGGGTCAGCTCCCGGGCGCTCGGCGGGTTGACCGAGTTGGGGGTATCGAAGGCTTCGGGGTTAGCCTCAGGCCCCCAGGCACCGGCCGGGGTGCCCCAGATGACCAGATCACCGATCTTCTCCAGGGCCAGGTCGTCCGGCAGCTGCCTGACGTCGTCGGGGATCGGCGTGTCCGGAGTGCGAAGCAGCCCGGCCGCGCGCACGCGCTCCTCGGGCTGATCGTTGAAGATGTCGTCGGCGGCGAAGAGGCCCAGCACCTTCGGCGCATAGCTCGGATCGTTGCGCAGGTCGCGCATCAGCCGATTGAACTGCTGGCGGGTCCGAAGGATCACGAAGCCGTCGGCTGCGGCCTCCTGCAGGAGGTTGCGGCCGTCGCTGCGCGTCGGGCCGTTTGCCGCGATGGCATCGCCGGGCGTCATGCCGTCGCGCACGTCCTCGGCCGCGCCGATGGCATCGAAGTGCACGAAGCACTGCAGGTTCGGCCGGCGCAGAGAGAGACGGCGATCGCCGCAGTAGGGCGTGCCCTGCGGCAGGAAGAAGCGCTCGCCGCCGCCCAGGATGACCACGGGATCGGCTTCGCCATCCGTGACGTCCGGATCCGCTTCGGGATCGCCGTCGTAGCCGTTGAAGCCGGGCCGGCCGCCCAACAGCTGCAGGGACTGGAACTCGGGCTCGCCGCGGGTATCGGTCTCGGCGAAGAAGGCACCCGTTCCAGGCTCACCGGCGATATCACCGTCGTTCACCAGGCCGGTGGGATGGCCGGCGTTCGCCGCTTCGCGGGAGATGGACCCGGGATAGCCGGAAAGGGACAGGATGCTGCGGCCGTTGTCCCGGCCGTAGGAGTTGGGCCCCGTCACCTTGTAGCCAAAAGCGTGCGTGGTGGCGCCGCCGTTGGAGGTGCCGGTGAGCCGATCGGCCATGTGGCCGCGGTACACCGCCATCCAGGGCATGCGGTCCCACTGAAGAAAGCCGTCGGGACCTTCCCAATACATGCGGGCAGCGTTCCATTGCTGCAGCGCGGAGCCATCGGGGTGGAAGAAGACAACATTGCCGACCTCGAGATCGTCGGCTTGGACATCGACGACAGGTACCGCAACCAGCAGTGCGGTCACCGCCGCAGACAAGAGAGAACGCCGCATCAGCACATCCCTTCCTACACGCTAGAAGATTTCGCATCGGGTACCTCGGGCCGTGCCCCGAGGATCTGCGGGATGTGGTGATCGCGTGTTGCTGATCGGTGACTACGTGTTTACCTTTTTGTTATTGAGCTAGATGCGGATGCTACAAAAATAGGCACGCCTTATCACCATAATTTCTTTGTGGCTTAGACCCTTCTTGTAATTGAATGGGAACCCCGCCGACATGGCGGCCTCTTCTCGAACTCGGGCAGTTCCGGATCCAAGAGGTCCCAGATCTGGGCACCGACGGCTGACGCCTCCACGGCGGCGAGGCATGCGTCTACTTCTACTTGCAGACGCAAGGTAACGCGCCGATGATCCGCCTCTTCGAGACGCTAGTGTAGCACTTAGGCTTGCCTATCCAACCTTCCATTGACTACTGCCACGCGCAAACAGGTTCCCCCTAAAGACGCGCTGCCAACCAGCGACCCTGACCTTTACTTACAACGGCGACCTCGCTGCTTTAGCCACCATAGGATTATACTCTTTAGTTTGGTTCTCTTATTGCGGTAGAGCGCTCTTGTTGTATGCTTCATGGGGACAAGACACTCAGAGGCGGCAAATGGAGCTTCCCCATCAACTCGCATCTGGCGAAGTAGCCAGACTTATTCCTGTCATTGCAGACGCCCGCAAGGAACAAAGGGTTGCTGCTGTCTTCCTCGCCACCTTGGGAGCCGTTCCAGACTACGCAAAAGCTCTCCTGCTCTCAGTTGGCCACCGGACCGGACCAAGATCTATCGTTAGGACCTTTACGGAGGTCGCATTCTCGTCGGCGCACGCCCAATCCGGGAAGTCAGATAGACCAGATGGCCTCATACAGGTACGGAAGGGAAAAAAAGAATGGCTGGCGTTGGTCGAGGCAAAGATCGGGAGTTCGACATTAGGTCAAGAACAAGTCGAGCGATATCTCCGGCTCGCAAAAAACCACGAAGTTGATGCAGTGATCACCATATCCAATCAATTTGCTGCAAGGCCTGATCATCATCCACTATCTGTTCCAAGACCTCTGACGAGAAAGACATCCCTCTTCCACTGGTCGTGGAGTTTTGTCCTGACAGAGGCGATCCTACTCCAAAAGAACTCTGCTATCGAGGACCCAGACCAAGCATTTATCCTCAAGGAGTTTATCCGCTTCATCTCTCACGATTCGGTTGGCGTGAAGGGATTCGAACAAATGCCGGCTGAGTGGCGCGAAACCATAACTGGCATACAGAATGGGGCTGTTCTGAAACGAACTTCTCCATCAATTGAAGCTGTTATCGGGGCGTGGCACCAAGAGGTCCGTGATCTTGAATTGAAGCTGAGCTTTCAGCTTGGAACTAACATCAAATGCAAGATTGAACGCGCGCACATAGCGGATCCTGATAAGAGGATGCGTGATGCGACGGCCAGCTTGGTAGATACAAACTCGCTAACCGCAAGCTTGATTGTTCCAAACGCAGCAGCCCCCTTAGAGGTATCTGCCGATTTGAAGACTCGCTCAATACGAGTTGGGATGCAGATCGATGCACCTCTAGACAAACAGAGAGGCACAGCAAGAGTTAACTGGCTCCTCAGGCAAATACCGAAGAGCTTGTCCGATGGAATCTGTATCGCTGTGAAATGGCCGACTCGAACTGGGGATACGATCTGTTCACTGCAAGAGCTACGCGACAATACGGCCAACATACTGAGCGACGGCAAAGGGCAACCACCAAGAGCGTTTGACATATTTGCAATCACCGACGATGTGCGTCGGTTTTCGGGCCGAAAGACATTCATAGAAGATTTGGAGCAGGCGGTTCCTCGCTTCTATGCCGACATAGGCCAGCACCTGCAGTCTTGGAGACCAAAACCGCCAAAGGCACAAGAGGCCCAGGCCAGCGCGACGCAGAATGAACAGCAGCGCAACGAAGTCAGTGACGAACCAATTCTTGAACCAAAGAAACAGACCCCGAGCTCCAAGGCAATCAAGCAAAGAGAAGACGGTATGCGAGGCCTGTCTCTTATCGACATGCCAAGTTTTCTCCGAAGACGATAGTTCGGAGGTCGGCCGACGTTCCGAGGCGCGGAGTAAGGCTGGCGATTGCCTCCCACCGCCCCTCAGGCGACGCGGTCGCGCGGCGGGCGGCCTTCGAAGAAGTCCTGCAGGTTCTCCAGCACCCGGAAGCCCATGGCCTCTCGGGTCTCGACGGTGGCGCTGCCGAGGTGCGGCAGCAGCACCGCGTTCTCGCAGGCCCGGAGCTCGGGCAGGATCTTCGGCTCGCCGCAGAAGACGTCGAGCCCGGCGCCGGCGATGGTCTCGAACCACAGCGCCTGGGCCAGCGCGAACTCGTCGACCACCTCGCCGCGCGCGGTGTTGACCAGGCAGGCGCTGGGCTTCATCAGGCCGAGGCGGCGGGCGTCGATCAGGTTCCTGTTCTCGGCACCGCCCGGACAGTGCAGGGAGAGGAAGTCGACCTGCGGCAGCAGGTCGTCGATGGAGGACACGGACTCGGCCCCCGTCTCCGCAAGGGCCTCCGCCGCGATCGGCGAACGGTTGTAGGCCAAGACCCGCATGCCGAAGCCGAAGCGCGCCCGCTTGGCGACCTCGCGGCCGATGCGCCCGAAGCCGATGATGCCGAGCGTCTTGCCCGAGACCTTGGAGCCAAGCAGGTGGGTCGGGCGCCAGCCGGACCAGGCATCGGCGCGAACCTCCCGCTCGCCCAGGTTGGCGCGCCGGGCGACCATCAGCATCAGCATGACCGCCAGGTCGGCCGTGCACTCGCTCAGCACGTCCGGCGTGTTGGTGACGGTGATGCTGCGCTCGCGGGCGGCCTCGACGTCGATGTGGCTGAAGCCGACGCCGAAGTTCGCCAGGATCCGCGTCCGCGGACGGCTGGTCTCCAGGACCCGGGAGTCGATGCGGTCGGTGACCGTCGGCAGGACCGCGTCGGCGCCGACCACGGCGTCCTTCAGCTCCTCCGCCGTGAGGGCGCGGTCGTCCCGGTTGAAGGTCACGTCGAAGCTCTCGGCCAGGGCGGCCTCGACGGCGGCGGGCCAGCGGCGGGTGACGACGACTTTGGGCTTGATCATGTCTGCAGTCCCTCAAGCGGCTTGGGAAAGAACCTCGGCAACGCTGCTGCCGATCTCGGCGGGGGTCGGAGCGATGGTCGCCCCGACATCGCGCAGGATCTCGACCTTCTCGCTGGCGCTTTCGCCGAAGGCTGAGATGATGGCGCCGGCATGGCCCATGCGCCGCCCCTTGGGCGCGCTGAGGCCCGCGACGTAGGCGACCACCGGCTTGGTCATGTGGTCGCGCAGGAACTCGGCGGCCTCGGCCTCCTGCGGGCCGCCGATCTCGCCGATCATGACCACGGCCTTGGTGTCGGGGTCGGCCTCGAAGAGCCGCAGGACGTCGAGGAAGGAGCTGCCGTTGATCGGGTCGCCGCCGATGCCGACGCTGGTCGAGACGCCGATGCCCAGCTCCTTCATCTGCGCCGCGGCCTCGTAGCCGAGCGTGCCCGAACGGCCGACGATGCCGACCGCGCCGGGCTCGTAGATGTGGCCCGGCATGATGCCGAGCAGCGCCTTGCCCGGGCTGATCACGCCGGCGCAGTTGGGGCCGATCAGGCGCAGCCGGTTTTCCTGGCGGTAGCGGCGCATGTAGCGCTTGACCCGGATCATGTCGCCGGCCGGGATGCCGTCGGTGATGGCGACGCAGAGCTGCAGGCAGGCGTCCGCCGACTCCATGATGGAGTCTGCGGCGAAGGGCGGCGGCACCAGGACCACGCTGGCCGTCGCGCCGGTCTTGTCGACCGCCTGCTTGACCGTGTCGAAGACCGGGACTCCGTGCACGCTCTCGCCGCCCTTGCCGGGCGTCACGCCGCCGACCACGTTGGTGCCGTAGTCGATCATCTCCTTGGCGTGGAAGGCCCCGATCCGGCCGGTGATGCCTTGGATGATGACCGGCGTGGTCCGCTCGACGAGGATGCTCATGACATCACCGCCCGGACGCTCGCGCCCTGGCTGTTCCGCCAGGCCGTGACCACGCGATCGGCCGCCTCGGCCAGGGTCGCGGCGTGAATGAGGGGCAGGCCGCTGCCGGCCAGGATCTTGCGGCCCTGCTCGACATGCGTGCCGGCCAGACGCACCACCAGCGGCACCTCGACCGGCGCCTTCTCCAAGGCCTGGATGATGCCCTCGGCGACCCAGTCGCAGCGGTTGATGCCCGCGAAGATGTTGACCAGGATGGCCTCGACCTTGCGGTCCGACTGGACCAGGCGGAAGGCCTTGGCGACGCGTTCCGGGGTCGCCCCGCCGCCGATGTCCAGGAAGTTGGCCGGCTCGCCGCCCGCCAGCTTGATCATGTCCATGGTCGCCATGGCGAGCCCGGCGCCGTTGACGATGCAGCCGATGTTGCCGCCGAGCCCGACATAGTTCAGCCCCCGGTCCGCCGCCTGGGTCTCGCGCGGATCCTCCTGCGACTTGTCGCGCAGCTCCGAGATCTGGGGATGGCGGTAGAGGGCGTTGTCGTCGAAGGTCATCTTGGCGTCCAGCGCCAGCACCCGGCCGTCGCCGGTCACGACCAGGGGATTGATCTCGACCATGGTTGCGTCCAGCTCCTCGAAGGCCTTGCAGCAGCCGAGGATGATGTTCACCAGCTGCGGCACCAGGGCCGCATCCAGGCCCAGCTCGAAGGCGATCTCCCGGCACTGGAAGGCCTGGACCCCGACCGCGGGCTCGACCACCGAGCGCACGATGGTCTCGGGCCTGGCGGCGGCGATCTCCTCGATCTCCATGCCGCCGGCGGCGGAAGCGACGACCATGATGCGCTCGGACTTGCGGTCCAGCACGAAGCCCAGGTAGAGCTCGCGCTCGATATCGACGGCGCCTTCGACGTAGACGCGGTAGACCGCCTTGCCCTCGGGCCCGGTCTGGTGCGTCACCAGGCGCTTGCCGAAGAGCTCGTCGGCGGCGTCCTCCACCTCGTGCTCGTCGGAGACCAGCTTGATGCCGCCGACCTTGCCGCGCCCGCCGCTGTGCACCTGGGCCTTGACCACCCAGCGGTCGCCGCCGATCTCCCGCGCCCGGTAGGCGGCCTGCTCCGGGCTGTAGGCCAGGCCGCCCGGCGGCACCGGCACGCCGAAGCCTTCAAGGATCTCCTTGGCTTGGTACTCGTGGATTTCCATGGCGGCCCTCTCCCCGCGCTCCGACCGGCGAGTCTAGCCGGCGGCGGCCAGGCGGGTCACCCCGGCCTCGCGCTTCGCCAGGCGATAGTGCTCCTGGGCCGCGGCGACGCCGCTGCCGGCCTCGACCGGAACCCCGAGGTCGCGCAGCGCCATCTCGCTGCCGGCGATGGCCGAGAGCGCCAGGATCTCGTTGAAGTCGCCGAGGTGGCCGATGCGGAAGACCCGGCCGGCGACCTTGGAAAGGCCGGCGCCGAGCGAGATGCCGTAGCGGTAGTAGGCGTGGCGCAGCAACTCGCCGGAATCGTAGCCATCGGGCAGGCAGATCGCACTGACCGTGTCGGAATGCCACTTCGGCTCCTTGGCGCAGAGCTCGAGGCCCCAGGCCCGGACCGCGCGGCGCACGCCTTCGGCGACGTGGTTGTGCCGGGCGAAGACGTTCTCCAGGCCTTCCTCCAGCAGCATGTCGACCGACACGCGGAGGCCGCGGATCAAGGACAGCGGCGGCGTGTAGGGGAAGTAGCCCTCCGCGTTGGTCTTGATCATGTCGGCGAAGTCGAAGTAGCAGCGGTGGCTGCGCGCCGTCTCGGCGGCCGCCAGGGCCTTGGGGCTGACGCAGAGGATGGCGAGGCCGGCCGGCAGCATGAAGCCCTTCTGCGAGCCGGAGACCGCGACGTCGACGCCCCAGTCGTCCATGCGGAAGTCGATGCTGGCGATCGAGCTGACGCCGTCGACGAAGAGCAGGGCCGGATGCCCGCTGGCGTCCAGGGCTTGGCGCACGCCGGCGACGTCGCTGGTGACGCCGGTCGCGGTCTCGTTCTGGCAGACCAGGACGGCCTTGATCTCGTGGCCGCGGTCGGCCTCCAGCTTCTCGGCGAAGACGTCCAGCGGCACGCCCTCGCCCCAGTCCACGTCGACGACCTCGACGTCGAGGCCCTGGCGCTGGCAGAGATCGACCCAGAGGTGGGAGAACTGGCCGAAGCGGGCCGCCAGGACCTTGTCGCCCGGCGACAACGTGTTGGTCATGGCCGCTTCCCAGCCGCCGGTGCCGGACGAGGGGAAGAGAAAGACCTGGCCGTCCCGGGTCTGGAAGATCCGCTTCAGGTCCCGGAACAGGGGCAGCGTGAAAGCGGGCAGGTCGGGCGCGCGCTGATCCTCCATCGGAATGTCGATGGCGCTGCGCACCCGCTCGGGCACGTTGGTCGGTCCTGGGATGAACAATCCTGACGTTGTGGCCACCGGCTGAGCCTCCTGGGCTTCATGGTTGTCTGTGTCGCGGTCATCTGGGCGGGCTGCCGATTGAATTTCTCGCCGGAAGCTCGCGGGACTGCAGATTGGGCTTTCCGCCGAGCCTGGCACAACACCCGAATACCCTGCTTTTGGGGATCTAAAGGGGTGGTCATTTAACTACCCATTTGTGCGGGTTATGCGCTAGACTCGATTAACAACCCCACCCTTAGGGGTAGGTTCTCCGCTTCTGGAAGGGCCAAGCGATGGTCATCGAGACCCCGAAGGCGATCCAGGTGGCTCTGGGCGACAGCAATCCGCTGATGCTCTCGGCCCTGTCCGAGATCTTCGATCGCGACGAACGCTTCAGCCTGGTGTCGACGGCCAGAACGGCGGAGGGCTTTCTGGAAGCGGTGCTGAGGGTCCCGGTGGACGTCGGCGTGATCGACTGGACCCTGCCGATGCTGGGCGGCGAGAAGCTGATCGACGTCCTGCGCAATCAGGCGGCGGCGCCGCGCATCGTCGTGTACTCCCACGCCGAGAACCAGGCCGTGCCACGCCACGCCATGTCCGCCGGGGCCGCGGGCTTCTGCTCGCGCAGCGAGGCGCCCGGGCAGCTTCTGGACACGGTTCGCGACGTAGCCGGCGGCAAGATGGTCTTTCCCTTCCTCGATGTCCGCGCGCTGCGCGGAGATCCCCTGCAGAGCCTGACGGAGCGCGAGCACAGCCTGCTCGCCGCCCTGGCGCAGGGGCGCAGCAACAAGGAACTGGCGCAGGACCTCGGCATCACCGTCAACACGGTGAAGTTCCACCTGCGCAATCTCTTCGAAAAGCTGCAGGTGAACAGCCGCGCCCAGGCCATCGCCTTCTACTACTCGACCCAGGCGGGCCAGGCGGCCACGCAGACGCCGCGGAGCGATGCCTGAACTGAAGCGCCTGTTCGGGAGCTAGTGCCGACTTTCTTTGTAGGCAGAGTCTCCCCCACCCCAGCCCTCCCCCATCAAGGGGGAGGGAGAAAGCGGCTGGTCCGATAGAGACTTCCCTCCCCCCTTGTGGGGGAGGGTCAGGGTGGGGGGTGCTGCCGGCACCAATGCAAGCCCGTACTAGGCAGGATCCTTCGACGGCATCTTCTCGTACTTCTTCGATGCCGGATCCATGACGTCCCAGGCCTGGGCGCTGGCGGTGAAGATGTCGACCGCCGGCTTGAACCAGGAGGGGTCGTCGAGCGAGACCGCGTGGACGAAGACCAGGTCCGCGCCCTCGGGCCGGCCGAAGAGGCTGCTGCCGCAGGTCGGACAGAAGGCGCGCTCGGAGCGCTTGCCGCTGTCCGCCGTGGTCGCGTAAGAGGTGACCTCTCCGGTCAGCTCGAAGGCCTGGGCCGGCACCACGAAGCCCGAGATGTAGGGGCTGCCGGAGGTCTTCTGGCAGTCCCGGCAGTGGCAGTTCACCGTCGCCACCGGCTCGGCGCCGCAGCGGTAGCGCACCGCGCCGCAGACGCAGCCGCCCTCGTACTTGCTCGTCATCGCGGAGTCCTTTCGGGTCGGTCGTAGTCGTATTGCGGAAACCAGTCGCCGCCGCGGCCTTCGGGCGTCAGGTCGAGCAGGTTCCACAGCGGCCAGAGATGGTCGACGTGGCGCGGGTGCTGGCCCGGCTCCGAGGGGACGAAGAACATCTCCGAGGCATAGCGGTGGTAGATGCCCCCGTCGGTCTTCTGGAACACGTTGACGATCGGCAGCTGGTCGCCGGCCGGAGTCTCGGCGAGGTAGTCGCTGTTGTAGCTGCAGCTGCCGGAGGACAGGAGCCGCAGGTTGTTCCAGCCCCGCGCCCGCGCCCAGTCGCGGATCTTCCCGATCGGCGCCTTGGCGACCACGGCCAGGTTGGTCCGCTGGGCGATGTGGGGCGCGTTGCCGTCGAGGCCGTCGAGGAAGGCGTTGCACATCGGGCAGGGCTGGCCGTCAGGCGCGTACATGAAGCCATAGAGGACGAGGCTGTCCCTGCCCGGCGCGAAGAGCTCCGAAAGCCGGGTCCGGGTGACCGTCTCGCTGTCCGAAAGCTCGGCCCCGCCCTCCTCGAAGACGTAATCCTCCTTCAAGAGGCCGCCGCGCGGCAGGTCGCGGCGCAGCGCGGCGACCGTCTCGACCTGGACCCGCAGGGCCATCTCGGCCTCGAGCAGGCGGTCGCGGGCCGCCCGGTAGGCTTCGCTCTCGCCCGGCAGGTGCTGCTGGTGAAGCTGTCCCATGGTCTCTTCCTTTCTCGTCACTGGGCCTCGACCCGTCAGACTTCCTCGTCCAGGCCCTCCAGATAGCCGGCCAGGGCGTCGAGCTGCGCCTCCCAGAAGCGCCGGTACTCGGCGATCCAGGCGGCGGCGTCCCGCAGCGGCTCGGCCTCCAGTCGGCAGCGGACCACCCGGCCGTCCTTCTCCTTGCGGAGCAGCCCCGCCGTCTCCAGCACGCGGAGGTGCTTGGAGACCGCCGGCAGCGACATCTCGTGGGGCGCCGCCAGGTCGCCGACGCTGGCCTCCCCCAGCGCCAGGCGCGCCAGGATCGCCCGGCGGGTCGGATCGCCCAGGGCGGAAAACACGGCGTCGAGGTCTTGCGATTGATACTTAACCATTTGGTTTATTATTAGCCCACCGGCGCGGAATGTCAAGCCGCGACCGAGGGGGCCGAGAACCAGAATTCGGCCTTGCCCGCGATAGAAAACCGCCACAATCCGGCGCTCAGTATTGCAGAAGATCGGCTTTCCGAGAGACGGCCGAAGAGAGGCAACGAGACTCCTTCCACCCTAGTTCCAGATCATTGAAGAGGCGGGGGTGCCGGATGGCGGCGGCGGAGGACAATCCGGACGGGAGCCCCTATCCCGGCGGCTGGGGACCGAGCACGCGGAGGCGCCTGTTTCGACTGGCCGCGATCTACGCCGGCCTCTACGGCGCCGGGCTGCTGCTGGTCTGGACTGCGGCAGATCCGGGCTGGCGCGCCTTCGGGCTCGGGCTGATGCTGCCGGGGGGCGGCTTCCTCGCCTACCTCGGCGGCGATCCGCTGCAGGCCGCGCTCCACCTCGCCCTGGCGGCGGGCGCCCTGCTCGGCTTCGGGCTCGGCCTCTTCCTCTGGTTCGCGACCGGGAACGCGCTGCTCGCGCCGCTGGTCTGGCTGGCCGCCGCCTTGGCCGCCCTGGCCATGAGCCATCCCGTGATCTGCGGGCCCTCCGCCGGGGGCGGCGCCTTCCTCTGGCTGCCGGGCGGCATCGCCGGCGCCCTCCCCCTGGTCGCCGCGGCCGCCCTGGCCCGGCGCGCCCTGGAACGGCGGGCGGGACGGCGGAACGCGCTCTACGTCGAGGCGCAGCGCCCGGCCCAGGGCGAAAAGCTGCGGGCCGCGGCGCGCGAGACCGCGCCGCCCGAGTTGAGCGAGGACGACCTCGCCCGCCTGCGCTTCCTGCTCGACCGGGCGCTCCAGCCGCTGGACGCCTTCGAGGGCTTCCAATGGATCGAGCAGTTCCAGACCTCGGCGGTCCGCTACCAGCTCTGCTTCGCCGGCTACGCCCTGGCCTTCGCGCAGGCCAGGTACCTGCCGGCCTTCCGCGGCTACTACGCCCGGGCCCAGCGCAACCTGATCGACAAGCAGCGCGACCACCGGGTCTGGCGCTACTGGCAGCGGGAGAACCTCTGGGGCAACCTGCGCGCCGACGCCGACCCCGTCCCGCGGGACAACATCATGTACGCCGGCTTCGTCGCCGCCCAGATCGCCTACTATCAGGCGGCGAGCGGCGACCTGCGCTTCTCCGAGCCCGAGGCCTTCGCCTTGAGGCATCCCGGCGGCCGCACCTACGCCCACGACTTCCACGGCCTGGTCGCCGCCCTGAAGGCGGGCTGGCGCCGCTCGCCCTATCTCCTCATGGCCTGCGAGCCGAACTGGGTCTATCCGCTGTGCAACGGGATCGGGGCGACCGCGGTGATGGCCCACGACCGGCAGTTCAGAGAGGCGGCCTGGCCGGCGATCGGGCCGGGCTTCCGGGCGGCGCTGCACCGCGAGCTGACGACGCCGGCGGGACGCCTCGTGCCCTTCCGCTCGACCTACACCGGGATCGCCGCGCCGCAGATCGGCGGGGCGGTCGCCGAGGCCTTCCCCTGCGTCTTCTACGGCGCGGCCCTGCCGGAAGAGGCGCTGCGGCTCTGGATCCTCGCGCGGCGGGACATGCTGACCGCCGAGGACGGCCTGAACACGCGCAGGTTCTGGCCCATCGACACCGGCGACTACCGCTTCTCGCGCGCCACCAGCTATGCCGGGGTCGCCGCCGCCGCAGTCCAGATGGGCGACGCCGAGGTCGCCGGGCTGGCCCTCGCTGCCCTGGAGACGGCCTGTCCCAGCCGGTCCCGAGGCGGCGTCGTCCACCGGGAGAGGGCCTCCGTCTGGGCGCATGCGGTCGAGCTGATGGCACGCTTCGGCGCCGCCGAGGGCGTGGCCGAGCTGGTCGGCAGGACAGCCGCCGTGGCGCCGGGCCCGGTCATCGACACCGAGGCCTACCCCGATTGCCTGGTCGCCGCCGCGGACTGGCAGGGCCGCTGCCTGAGGGCGGTGCTCTACCCGGGTCGGCCCGAGCGGGAGGACGGGAGCTTCACCCTGCCCCTCTCCGGTTTCGCGCCCGGCGCCGCCTTCCGCTGCGAAGGCTGCGCCAGCGGCGCGGGCCGGGCCGACGAAACCGGCCGGGCCGAGATCACGCTGCGGCTCTCCGGGCGGTCCCTGCTTCGGGTGCGCTACTAGGATGCTGTGCTGTATCGTCACTGCGGGGCTCATGGCGCTCGGCCTCGGCGTCCTGCGCGGGCTCACCGGCCGGAGCCACGACGGCGCGGCGGCCTGGCGTCTGGGCGACAAGCGGGAGGAATAGGACCTTGAGAGGCTTCAGCTTCAGGGAGCGCGCGGGCAGCTTCCGCCACGCCTTCAGCGGCCTCGGCTTCATGCTGCGGACCCAGCACAACGCCTGGCTTCATGCGGTGGCGACGCTCCTCGCCGTCGCCGCCGGCGTCGCACTCGGTCTCGGCGCCGCCGACTGGAAGTGGCTGGTCCTGACGATCGTGATGGTCTGGGTCGCCGAGACCATGAACACCGCCTTCGAGCACCTCTGCGACGTCGTCTCGCCGGACTATCACGCCTCGGTCAAGGTCGCCAAGGACGTCGCCGCCGCCGCGGTCCTGATCTGCGCCTTCGGCGCCGTCGTCATGGCCTGGCTCATCTTCGCCCCCTACCTCTTCGGCGGCTAGCGCGGGCCGGGCTGTTCCGGGGACCTGCTCGAGCCTTTCGTCCCCTGCTCGGGGCCCGACACTCCGGCTGTGCGAGGCCCGCCGTCAGTCGAAGGCGACCTCCCGGCTCGCGCAGACTCTGGCCGGACCCGCCGGCGAAATGAAGTCGGCCCAGACCGCGTTGTGGTGCTCGATGATCTTCTCGGCCGAGAGATGGGGCCGGTCGGCCGTGGTGTGCCCGTCGTTCGGCACGACCGTCCGGTAGCCCCGCGCCAGCGCGCTGCGGACCGTGGTGTCGACGCAGAAGTCGGTGGCGCAGCCGGTGACCGCGAGCCGCCGGACCGAAGCCGAGCGCAGCAGGTCCTCGAGGCCGCTTCCGAGGAAGGCGTCGCAGGCCGTCTTCCGGACGAAGCGGTCGTCCGCCCTCAGGTCGAGCTCCGGCAAGAGCTGCCAGCCCGGCGCCTCGGGATGATGCGGATCGCCGGGCGGGCCGTCGTGCTGCACGAAGACGACCAGCCCCTTCTCGGCGCGCGCCCTTTCGGCCAGCAGGTTGATCCGCGAGACCACGCCGAGGGCGTCGTACCTCGCGCTGCGGGGCGTGAAGGACCCGAGCTGCATGTCGATGACGATGAGGGCGCTGGTCAAGGCAAGGCTCCCGCGCTGGTCCGGCAGGCCTTCGGGCTAGCGCCCCGGGGCCCCTCCCGCAAGCCTAGCCGCCGAGCACCCGGGCGACCACGGTCTTCTCCCACTGGCCGTGCATGGAGCGCGGCAGGTCTTTCGGCGGGAACCAGGCTGCCTCGCGCGCGCCGCCGGGTGCGCCCTGGGCGCGCACGTCGTAGTGGAAGACCAGGTGCCAGCCGCGGCGGCCGCGGAAGGACTCAACGAAGCTCAGGCGGCGCTCGCCGACCTCCAGGGTCGCGAATTCCTTCAGGGCCTCGTCTCGGGCCTCGTCGGGGTGGGTGAAGGGCGCGACGTCGCCGCCCGGCAGCCACCACTTCTCGTTCTCCGGATCGTAGCGGACGAAGAGCACCTCGCCCGCGGGGTTGCGGACCA
>JANQGU010000393.1 GCA_028282935.1 Kiloniellales bacterium | reverse complement strand
CCGGTCCGAGGGCGACCGGCCGCCTGCGCGATGCGCGCCAGGGACTGTCTCGCTTCAACCGCCGCCTCGGGCGGCGGCGCTGAGGTACCGCCTGGTCCGGGAGGTCGCACCTGGGCGGTAAGAGGGATCCTCGGAACATGAGCCGCTTCTGCCGCTGCGCTCTCGTGATCCTCCTGCTTGCGGGCTGTGGCGAGGACAAGGGACCAGAGGTCGCGTTCGTCGGCGGCGGCTTCGTCTTCAACTACCGCCAGGCCGAGATCACCTACGGCTTCGTCGCCCGCATCAAGGGCGAGGCGCCTGCGGGCAGCGTCCTGGAAGCCGTCTTCGAGGACCCGGCCGGCGGCCCGCCGATCGTGCTGCGCCAGACCGTCCTGCCGGCACGGAAGAGCTACAAGTTCGAGACCCCGCCGGTCACCGGCGTGCGCAGCGACCGCGACTACGAGGTCGAGCTTCGGCTGCTGAGCCCCGGTGCGGCGGAAGAGGCGGTCATCGCCCGCAAAGCGCGGGTCTACCGCTCGCAGCTGGACGCCGACATCCTGCCGGAACAGCCGCTCGCCGTCGGCCCGGGCTACCACCGGCCCGACGGCAGCGTGCCGACTCCGGAGGCCCCGGCGGAGGCGCAGCGGAGCCAGTGATCCGGCCCCCTTCCCCCGCCCCTGGGCCCCCGCCCCTGGAGCGGGCGCGGGCGCCCCGAAACGGCAATCAGCGGGACAGGGGACGAAAGGCCCAGACCGAGGCCGGCGGCAGGTTCAGGAGGGTGAAGGCCCGCCGCTCGCCTTCCAGGCCCAGTTCCGCCGCCGGCAGCGGCGAGGTCAGCCGGTGGGTGTAGGCGAGGAAAGGCCGCCCGGGCGGCAGGAGCGAGAGCATCGCGCCGATCAGCTCGCCACGCTGCGCGGCCGGCAGGAGCGAAACCGGCAGGCCGCAGACCACCGCCCCCACCCGCCCCAGTGACTCGCGCGGCAGGGCTTGCTCGAGCGCCAGGGCATCGCTCTCGATCACCGTCACCCCGGGCAGGCTCTGACGCAGGAAGGCGGCCATTTCCGAATCGATCTCGACCGCGATCAGACGCTCCGGCGGAACCCCCGCCGCCAGCAAGGCCCGGGTCACGGGGCCGGTCCCGGCGCCCAGCTCGACCACGTAGTCCCCGGGATCGCAAGACAGCTCCGCGGCGACGAGCCGGCTCAAGGCCGAGGAGGATTCGAGGACCGAGGCCAGGCGGAGCGGATGCGCCAGGAAGCGCCGAAAGAAAAGCCAGGCGGGCGAACGCCGCCGCCGGTGAAGGCGCGCCAAGGAGCTGCGCTGCTCAGCTGTCATCTCGTCCCTCGCCTCGAACCTAGATCAAACCCTGTTCAGTTGGACTCAATTGAACAGGGTTTGATCTATTTCACATAGATAGAGCGGCATATCCGCGTTCACGTAAACGCGGGCTGCTCTAGGGACCCGTGGCCGACAAGCCCGCCGGCAACGACAGGTCCAGCGACCGGCAAGCCCCACCCCCGCCGTCCGCCGTTTCGCCAAGCCCGAAAGCATAGCAAGCGGCGTGCGCCGCGTCAGTTGCTCTTGAAAGCTGTCGATCGGGAGCCGCCGCGCCCCTCGTCCTTCGGCGCCGGTCCGCGACCCGGTCCGCGGCGATGCAGGGCCCCGTCGGAACCGACGCGCAGGACACTGCGAGGAAGGCGGCGGCGCTGGAATCCGGCGCACAACACTCCTCTCTTTCTCATCCGTCCCGCGGTGAGAACGCCCTCCGCGCCCGCGTCGGCGGGCGCCCCTATAACGCCGGGCTCAGCCGCCGTAAGGCAGCCAGAACACGACCAGCAGCACGAGGATGGCGAGGCTGACGGCCAAGCCGAGACCCCTCACCACCGCACGCCGATAGCCCGTGTCCCGCCGGCTCTCCACTACCGACCTATAAGTATCCACTGCGCCAGTCCTTTCGCCGCCTCCCCGCGGCTCTAGAGACAATCGGTCTGAACACAGGTTTCCCCCGTGGTTCATGTTAACCTAATCCGGGCCTGCACGTTAACCCCCTCCCCAAGACCTTGCTTTCCAAGTCAAGCCTTCCGAGACCCGGCCTCCGCTATGCGCGCTTCGGCGAAGCCGCAGAAGGACTCCGCTTCGGCCTCGGAAGCGAAGGCCCGCCGCGGGATCGCGACGCCCAGGCCCGGCGCCAGCATCAGCAGGACGAAGCGCCGGGTCCGCTCGAGACCGATGAAGGCGGGCCAGCGATAGTGCGTGCTGCGCGCCGCCAGTTCGACCGCCAGCCCCTCGGAGTCGGCGCGCAGCCGCTGGACGCCCCAGTTCACGCCCTCGTGCCCGGCGCGCATCGCCTTTTCGCGGCCCCAGAAGCGGGCGAGCTGGCCCCAGGCCTGGTCGAGGATCAGCCAGGTGAGAAAGATTCCGAAGAGGCCGTCGATGACCCCGAAGCGCTGTGCCAGGGCGGCGAGGCCATCGGCGGAGACCGCGTCGACGACCTGCAGAAGCCAGGCGACCCAGGCGTAGCCGAGCACGGGAAGGAGGATCGCCGCGAGCAGCGGATGGCTCAGGAAATGCAGCGTGACGTCCCGGCGCCGGCTCGCCATCCGGGCACAGGCCTCCAGCCCGGCGAAACGTTCCCGCGCGGTGAGGATGAAGTCGAGGTCGAAGCGCGCGCCGGTCACGCCGGAGCCCCTGCGATCCGCGCAGCGGCCAGGGCCTTGAAGGCCTGCAGCCCGGACTCGCCCAAAGCGGCCTTGGGCAGGATGACGGCGGCGCTGGGATCGACCACCAGGAAAAGGTTACGCTCGGACTCCGCCACTTCCCGAAAGGCCTTCCAGGCATAGGTCGAGCGCACCAGGCCGGAGGCGATCACCAGACCGCGCTCGTCGGCCTCGAAGACCATCTCGCCGATGTTCACGCCCTCGCGCAGCAGCTCGCGGGCCATCTCGCCGTCCCGGGGCAGGGCGCGCAGGCGCGACCAGAGCCGGCCGAAGCCGCGTAGCCAGACCACGAGCAGCAGCAGCATGAGCAGGCCGAGCAGCACCAGGAGGACCAGGTAAGGCTGCGCCAGGACCGACCCGGCCGACCCGCGCTGCAGGAGGCCGCCCAGGAACCAGAGATAGGTGAGGGCCGAGAAGGCGATGAAGAAACCGCAGCCGAGCAGCAGCAGGCCGGCGGCCCAGATCTGCGTCTTGAACCGGCCCGGCCCGGCCAGAAAGGCGACCAGGTCATGGTGGTCCCGGACGGAAACGCTGCCGGAGAATCGCATGCAGCCCCCCAGGTGGCCCGCGCTGCACCCTGTGTGGCAGCGCTTCGTAAAAGCCCGGTAAAGCGCTTGCGATTTCGCTGGAACCCTTGCTGCGCGCGGCCCTGCCGGCGCGCGCCATGGCGGTTAACCCGCCGCCGCGCCGCCCGGAAAGAGCCGGCCGGAACGGGGTCCGGGTCCGGCGGTCGTCAGCCCAGCTCGTCCTTGCCCGCCTTGAGGGCCTCGAGGTCGGCCAGGGCGGATTGCAGGAGCCCGAACCAATGGCGCGGCTCCGCCTCGTTGCGCTCGTGCCGCAGGATGACGCGCAGCTTCACCGCCACGCCGCTGGGCGTGCTGGCCGGCGTTATCGTGATGTGCTTCTCCGCGTCCTCGATACGCCGCGCTATGGGATCGAAGACGTGCTCCTGAAAGCCGCACTGATAGGCCGCGTCGAAGGCATCGGTCGCCAAGCGCCATACGGCTTCCAGGTTCTTGAGCCGGCTGTCGTCGAGGGATGCTGTCTTGGATGCCAGGTGGGTCTCGGTTTTCATACGTGATCCCCTAGTTCCGTGTGGCTTACCAGGCCGTTTCCCCCTTTCCTGGTCGAGAGCTGGTAACGCGAACTAGGACGCGCCCGGCGGCCTCGCGAAGAGGCTCTTTTCTTGCCGGACTCCCGAAGCTGTCGAATTTGCGATGGCGCTGAGGTTTCTGCCGCCTCTTGGTCTCGGGCCGCCAGCACAATCGCAAAGCTTGCCGAAAACCGCATGCGAGATCAATAGCGATTGCTACCAAAGGTCGCGACGGCGAGGCCGGAAACCCGTCGCGGCCTCGGCCGCCTGCCCCCCGCGGCGGCCTACTCCGCCGCCGCCTGATAGGCCTCGATCGGCGGGCAGGAGCAGACCAGGTGGCGGTCGCCGGCGACGTTGTCGACCCGGCCGACCGGCGGCCAGAACTTGTCGTCGCGCGAGTCCGGCAGCGGAAAGAAGGCCGCCTCCTGGCTGTAGGGATAGGGCCAGTCGCGGCCCAGCAGGTGATGGCCGTGCGGCGCGTTCTTCAGGAGGTTGTTCTCGGGATCGGCCTTGCCGGCCTCGACCTCGGCGATCTCCTGCCGGATCCGGATCATGGCGTCGCAGAAGCGGTCCAGCTCGGCCCTGGACTCGGACTCGGTCGGCTCGATCATCATGGTCTCCGGCACCGGCCAGGACATGGTCGGGGCGTGGAAGCCGTAGTCGACCAGCCGCTTGGCGACGTCCTCGACGCCGATGCCCGAGGCTTCCTTGATGTCGCGCAGGTCGATAATGCACTCGTGCGCGACCCGACCGTCCTTGCCGGTGTAGAGCACCGGGAAGTGCGGCGCCAGGCGGTGAGCGATGTAGTTGGCGTTGAGGATCGCGACCTGGCTCGCCCGCTTCAGGCCCTCGGGGCCCATCATCGCGATGTAGGCCCAGGAGATCGGCAGGATCGAGGCCGAGCCCCAGGGCGCCGCCGAGACCGTGCCGATGGTGCCCTTCTTGCCCTTGGCCGGGTTCACGCCCTCGACCAGGGGATGATCCGGCAGGAAGGGCGCCAGGTGCTTGACGCAGCCGATCGGCCCCATGCCCGGACCGCCGCCGCCGTGCGGGATGCAGAAGGTCTTGTGCAGGTTCATGTGCATCACGTCGGCGCCGAAGCGTCCCGGCTTGGCGATCCCGACCAGGGCGTTGAGGTTGGCGCCGTCCATGTAGACCTGGCCGCCGTGGTCGTGGACGATCTTGCAGATCTCGACGATGGCCTCCTCGAAGACGCCGTGGGTCGAGGGATAGGTGATCATCAGGGCGGCCAGGGTGTCCTTGTGCTCCGCCGCCTTGGCCTTGAGGTCGCCGAGGTCGATGTTGCCCTGGTCGTCGCTGGCCACCACCACGACCTTGAAGCCGGCCATGACCGCCGAGGCCGGGTTGGTGCCGTGGGCCGAGCTCGGGATCAGGCAGACGTCGCGATGCCCCTGCTTGCGGCTCTCGTGGTACTTGCGGATCGTCAGCAGGCCGGCGTACTCGCCCTGGGAGCCGGCGTTGGGCTGCAGCGACACCGCGTCGAAGCCGGTCAGCTCGCAGAGCTGCGCCTCCAGGCCCTTGAACAGCGCCTGATAACCCGCCGCCTGCTCCAGGGGCGCGAAGGGATGCAGCCGCCCGAACTCCGGCCAGGAGAGCGGGATCATCTCGGTGGTCGCGTTCAGCTTCATGGTGCAGGAGCCGAGCGGGATCATCGAGCGGTCGAGGGCGACGTCCTTGCGCGCCAGGCCGCGCAGGTAGCGCAGCATCTCGGTCTCGGAGCGGTAGCGGTTGAAGACCGGATGGGTCAGGTAGTCGCTGTCGCGCTTCAGGGCCTGGGGCAGCGGGTCCCTGGCGACGATGTCGATCTCCATGACGCTGCTGATCGCGTCCTCCTTGCCGCCGGCGAAGGCCGCCCAGATCGCGGCCACGGTCTCGCGGGTCGTCGTCTCGTCGCAGGCGATGGCGAAGCGCTCGCTCTCGACGCTGCGCAGGTTGATCCCGGCGGCCTTCAGGCGCTCGGCGATCTTCAGCGCCTCGCCCGGCGCCTTGACCACGAAGGTGTCGAAGAAGTGCTCGGTCTCGACGGTGAAGCCGAGCCGGCGCAGGCCGTCGGCCAGGATCGCGGCCATGCGGTGCACGCGCCCGGCGATGCGCCGGATGCCCTCGGGCCCGTGGTAGACGGCGTAGAAGCCGGCGATGACCGCGAGCAGGACCTGCGCGGTGCAGATGTTGCTGGTCGCCTTCTCCCGGCGGATGTGCTGCTCGCGGGTCTGCAGCGCCATGCGCAGGGCGGGCCGGCCGGCGCTGTCGACCGAGACCCCGATGATCCGGCCGGGGGTCGAGCGCTTGTGCGCCTCCCGGGTCGCAAAGTAGGCGGCATGCGGCCCGCCGTAGCCGAGCGGCACGCCGAAGCGCTGGGCCGAGCCGAGCACGACGTCGGCGCCCATCTCGCCCGGCGGGGTGACCACGGCCAGGGACAGCAGGTCGGCGGCGACGATGGCGAAGGCCTTCTTGCCGTGAGCGGCCTCGATCACCGGGCGGGGATCGCGCAGGGCGCCGTCGGCGCCGGGATACTGTATCAGGACCCCGAAGGCCTCCTGCTTGGCGAGCTGCGTCCAGGGGTCGCCGACCACGACCTTGATGCCGAGGGCCGCGGCGCGGGTCCGGACCACCGCGATGGTCTGGGGCAGGCAGTCGGCGTCGACGAAGAAGACCTCACCCTTGGACTTGGCGATGCGCCGGGCCATGGTCATGGCCTCTGCCGCCGCCGTCGCCTCGTCCAGCAGCGAGGCGTTGGCCAGCTCCATGCCGGTCAGGTCCATGACCATCTGCTGGTAGTTCAGCAGAGCCTCGAGGCGGCCCTGGCTGACCTCGGCCTGGTAGGGCGTGTAGGCGGTGTACCAGGCCGGGTTCTCAAGGACGTTGCGCAGGACAACCGGCGGCATGATGGTGTCGTGGTAGCCGAGGCCGAGCATCGAGGTCGCGACCTGGTTCCGCTCGGCCATGGCCCGCAGCTCGATAAGGGCCTCGGTCTCGCTCAAGGCCGCCGGCAGCGCCAGCGGGGTGTCGTCGCGGATCGAGGAGGGGACCGTGTCCGCGACCAGGTGGTCGAGTGACGTCAGGCCCAGCACCTCCAGCATCTCGGCGCAGTCGGCCTCGTCCGGGCCGATGTGCCGGCGGGCGAAGTCCGACTTGGCTTCCAGTTCCTCGAGGCTGGGACGGATATCGCTCATCTGCCTAAGCTCCTGCTTGTCTTGCGGCGCCGGGCGCCGGTTGGGTCCTGGTGGGTCTGCGGCGGTGCCTTGTGTTCCTCGGCGCCCGATACCACCCCAGCTGTCATCCCCGGACTTGATCCGGGGATCCATCTGGAAGCTGCACCATGGATCCCCGGATCAAGTCCGGGGATGACAGCGAGAAACGGAAACAGCACCGCGTGCCTGTCCCTAAAGCGTCTCGACGAAGGCCTTGTAGGCGGCCTCGTCCATCAGCGAGTCGAGCTGGCTGCTGTCGGCCAGGGTCATCTTGAAGAACCAGCCCTCGCCCTGGGGGTCGCTGTTGACCTTGGCCGGATCGTCGGCCAGGGCCGCGTTGGCCTCGGTCACCTCGCCGTCCAGCGGGGCGTAGATCTCGCTGGCGGCCTTGACCGATTCCACCGTCGCGGCCTCCTTGCCCTTCTCCAGGGCGGTGCCGGCCTCGGGCAGCTCGACGAAGACCACGTCGCCCAGCTGCTCCTGGGCGTAGTCGGTGATGCCGACGGTGGCCACGTCGCCCTCCAGGCGGATCCATTCGTGGTCGTCGGTGAAGTGCAGCTTGCTCATGCTCGTCTCCCAGTTCTTGTCTTTCAGCCTCGGTGGTATCTGTGCGGCGCGAAGGGCAGCTTGGCGACCCGGCAGGGCAGCTCCCGGCCCCGGACCAGGGCGGTCACGGCCGTCTCCGGGGCCGCCAGCCCGGCCTCCAGGTAACCCATGGCGACCGGCGCGCCGACGCTGGGGCCGAAGCCGCCGCTGGTCACCCGACCGACCACGGCGCCCTGCCCGTCCTGCAGCTCCGCGCCTTCGCGCACCGGCGCCCGGCCCTCGGGCCTGAGGCCGACCCGGCGCCGCGCCGGGCCCTCGGCGAGCTGGCGCTGGATGACCTCGGCCCCGGGGAAGCCGCCTTCCTCGCGGCGGCGCTTCTGGATCGCCCAGGTCAGGCCGGCCTCGACCGGGGTGGTGGTCGCGTCGATGTCGTGGCCGTAGAGGCAGAGCCCGGCCTCCAGGCGCAGCGAGTCCCGCGCGCCCAGGCCGATGGCCTCGACCTCGGGCTCGGCCAGCAGCCGCCGGGCCAGGGCCTCGGCCGCAGCGCCGGGGACCGCGATCTCGTAGCCGTCCTCGCCGGTGTAGCCGGAACGGCTGACCCGGCAGGGCGCGCCCTCCAGCACGACCTCGATCTGGGTCATGAAGGACATCTCGGCCACCTCGGGCGCCAGGCGCGACAGCACGGCCGCCGCCGCCGGCCCCTGCAGCGCCAGCAGGCCGGCGGTCTCGTCCATGCGGACCTCGGCCTTGCCGGCCAGGCCCGCCTGCAGATGGGCGAGGTCGGCGTCCTTGCAGGCGGCGTTGACCACCAGGAACAGGCCATCCGGCCTGCGGGTGATCATCAGGTCGTCGAGGATGCCGCCGGCGTCGTTGGTGAAGAAGCTGTAGCGGCTGCGCCCCGGCGCCAGCCCCTGGACGTCGGCCGGGACCAGGGCCTCCAGCGCCGCCGCGGCGGCGCTGCCGTCGCCGCCGTCGGAGAGGGTCACCTGGCCCATGTGGGACACGTCGAAGAGTCCGGCGGCGCTGCGGGTCTGCTGGTGCTCGGCCATGATCCCCGCCGGGTACTGCACCGGCATGGCGTAGCCGGCGAAGGGCACCATGCGTCCGCCCAGCTCCAGGTGCAGCCCGTGGAGCGGCGTCTGCTTCAGATCGTCTGCGGTGTCGCTCAAGACCCGGCCCTCCGACAGTGACACGACCCGGCCGTCCGATAGACGGCCTCGCGTGCCCCCTCTGTCGTCGAACCTGAGAGATTTCACCGGTCGCCCGTCTCGGGCTGCCCCTCGGGGGCTGACCGGCTTTCACCCTTCGGTGAGGCAGCGCCTGGGGCCCTGCCTGCTTTCCAGAGTGCCTAACCCGAGCGGTCCCTGGGCCTGAGAGTTTCCGGGGCGGTTGCTCCTTCGGCGCCCGGCCGGCCTCAATGGCGCACCGGGTCTCTCCCGCTCGGGATTGACGGCTATGTAAACTCCAATCCCCGGGCCGGCTTGGCGCGCCGGCCCTTGGAGGGAAACCTAGGCCCTGGGTAGGGAATGTCAACCGGCTAGCGACAGGGCGCCATGCGGCCGGACGGCAGCCGGCCCCTCCCGGCGGCGCGGTGGGCGAGCCCGCCGTGCCTCACCGAGATTGGGGATTGCGGACAGCGCAATTGGATTCACCATGCAGGCTGGAGGCAGGCCAAGAGAGGAGAGGAAGGATGTCCGGAGATCACGCCGTCGCGGGTCACTACGCGCACGGGACGCTCCTGGCCGCGATCACCGCGGGCCTTGCGGCGCTGGGCAAGACGCCCGCGACGGTCTCGGTCGAAGACCTGGCCCCGGTCGACGAGTTCCACATCGGCGGCCGCGAGGCGTCGGAGGCCTTCCTGGGCCAGCTCCCGCTCGACGCCGGGACCCACGCCCTGGACGTCGGCTGCGGCCTCGGCGGCGCCTCGCGCTTCACCGCGAGCCGCTTCGGAAGCCGGGTGACCGGTATCGACCTGACCCCGGAGTACGTCGAGACCGGCCGGACGCTCTGCGCCTGGGTCGGGCTGGACGACCGCGTCGCGCTGCACCAGGGCAGCGCCCTCGAGCTGCCCTTCGACGACGCCGGCTTCGACGCCGCCTACATGATGCACGTCGGGATGAACATCCCGGACAAGGACCGCCTCTTCGCCGAGGTCTTCCGCGTGCTCAGGCCCGGCGCCGCCTTCGGCGTCTACGACATCATGCGCCTCGGCCAAGGCGAGCTGAGCTTCCCGCTGCCCTGGGCCACGACCGCGGAGACCAGCGCCGTCGCGGCGCCCGAGACCTACAGGCGCGCCTTGCAGGCGGCCGGCTTCGAGGTCGCGGCGGAGCGGAACCGGCGCGACTTCGCCCTCGACTTCTTCGCCGCGACCAGGGCCAGGATCGCCGCCGCCGGTGGCCCGCCGCCCCTGGGCCTGCACGTCCTGATGGGCGCGAGCGGCGCGGAGAAGATCGGCAACCTGGTCGAGGACATCGCCGCCGGCCGCATCGCCCCGGTCGAGATCATCGCCCGCAGGTAGGGCTTTCGACCGGGCGCGGCGGCTACTCCGCGGCGAGGGCAGCGGCCTCCGGCGTCGGCAGGCGCCTCGGCAGGGCCGCGACCGCGGCGAGAATCACCAGGGCCGCGACGGCGAGGAGGCGGAACAGGGTGTCGAAGCCCCAGCTGTCGTAGACGAAGGCGATCAGCGGCAGGGACAGCGCCAGGACCGTGAAGCTCACGACGTAGCGCACGCCATAGACGCGGGCCCGGAAGGGGCCACTCGCCATCTTGCCGATCATGAAGTCGTTGATCGGGATCTGACCGAAGGCGCCGAGCATGAAGCCCAGGGCCACCGCGAGCGCCAAGCCATCGGTCAGGCCCGGCATCAGCGAGAAGAAGACAAGCTGCATCGCTGCCATGACCAGGAACACGGGGCGCGGGCCGAGGCGGTCGAGCAGGCTGCCGACCACGAGCTGGGCGACTGAGGCGACCGCGAAGACGACGAAGGCGAGGGAGCCGACCACGGTCGCCACCTCGCCCTGCTCGGGTCCGCCGAAGCCCTCGGCCCAGGCCGAGAGCTCCGCCGCAAGGCCCTGCAGGCGCTCGTCGAAGATCTTCGGCAGCGCGAAGGTGGTCGACTGGAAGATGACCGAGGCGACGGCGGTGGTCAGGAACACGATCGCCGACACCCGCAGCAGCAGGGCACGCCCGGAGGCGGCCGTCGTGGGGGCGGGGGTGGGCGCAGGCGCGGCGGCGCCGGCGGCCTTCGGCGTCCCTGCCTCGGCCCGCAGGGCCTCCCAGCGCAACAGCGTATAGGCCAGCCCGACCACGATGGAGAAGACGCCCGGGACGAGGAACGCCATCCGCCATCCGCCGTTGTCGATCAGATAGCCGGTGATCAGGGCCGCGCAGGCCACGCCCAGGTTGCCCCAGACACCGTTCGCGGCGATCCGCATGCCGGTGTCGCGCCATCGCATGGTCACGATGGCCAGGCCGACCGGATGGTAGATGGCGGCGAAGACGCCGATCACGAAGAGGCCGAAGCCGATCTGCAAGGGGGTCTCGGCAAAGCCCGTGGCGATCGAGGCCAGGCCGATGCCGATGAAGAAGACGCACATCATGCCGTCCCGGCTCCACTTGTCGGCCAGCCAACCCGCGGGCAATGCGAAGACGCCGAAGGCGAAGAACCCGGGGGTCGCGTAGACCAGGAGCTCGGCGTAGCCGATCTGCCATTCGCGATGCAGCGCCAGGGCGGCCACCGTGGCGAAGATCAGCGTGAAGAGGTGGTCCAGGAAATGCCCGATGTTCAGCAGCAGGAAATAGCTTCGATCCCGTGTCATGCCCGTCCCGTTCCTTCGCACGCCGCAGCGCGGTCCGGGACCCGAAGCGGCCCCGGACAAGCACGCCACGCCGATCCTGCCCTTGTCCGAAACACGATGTCATGCCAACTATTATCGAGAAACGGACAACCCCTACCCTGACCGGGATCGCAGGCCAGATGGCAGAGCAGGCGCCACGAAGCACGAACCCGCAGGACTATCAGGACCTGCCCCAGGCGATCGGCGCGATGTCGAAGACCTTTGCGGACGGCTTCGTCATACTGCGGCACAGCCACGAGCGGGACCAGCTGCTCTACGCGACCAGCGGGACCATGCGCTTGCGGAGCGACGGCGGGACCTGGGTCGTGCCGCCGGACGGGGCCGTCTATATCCCCGCGGGGACGGCGCACTCGGTCGGCATGCACGGCGCCGTCGACATGCGCACCTTGTACATCGACGCTGCGGCGGGTCCCAGGCCCGTCCGCGCCTTGTGCGTGGTCGCGGTCTCCAGGCTGCTGCGCGAACTGATCCTGGCGCTGAGCGAGGAGCCGGTCGTCTACGGACCGGACAGCCGCGGCGCCCTGCTCGCCCGCTTGATCGAGCACGAGATCGGCCGGGCGGAGGAACTGGCGCTCCACGTCCCGCTGCCGCGCGATCCGAGGCTGCAGCAGCTCTGCGCCGGGCTGCTCGCCGATCCCTCGGACCGCCGGACCCTCGAGGGCTGGTCGGAGGTCGCCGGCGCTTCGTCGCGGACCCTGGCGCGCTTGTTCGAGCGTGAGCTCGGGATGAGCTTCAACCGCTGGCGCCAGCGGGTCCGCTTTCACGGCGCGCTCGAGGCCTTGTCGCGCGGCGAGCCCATCTCGCAGGTCGCGGCACGGCACGGCTATCGCAGCGCCAGCGCCTTCTCCTCGGCCTTCGGCAAGGTGATGGGG
>JANQGU010000379.1 GCA_028282935.1 Kiloniellales bacterium | reverse complement strand
GCAAAGGTCTTTTTTTCGGCAAGTGGCGCTGGAACTCGCCGTGGAGAATGAATAACCCGGCGCCCCTTACGGACTTGCTAACGGGCGGCGGGATTCATCGCCCTGAAGTTCGGGGGTGAGCGTCGGCAGTGCGATGCTGATTCCGTGGTGCTCTCTCGGGCGCTTTCAGAGTGCCACCCCCACCCCGGCCCTCCCCCATCAAGGGGGAGGGAGAAGACTACGTTCGCCGCCCAATCAAGCCCTCCCCCTTGATGGGGGAGGGTTGGGTGGGGGTGAAAACCACCGCTCGCGGAAAAAAGGGACTATGCGGTGTCCTGCAGAGCCTTCAGCTCCGCGAGCACCGGCATGGCCTCGAGGTCGGCCGGGGTGAGGCGCGCCCAGTCGATGCCGCTCGGCGGCGCCGGCGGCCGGGCCACGATGTGGGTCCGGCTGGGCGTGACGATGAAGCTCAGCGGCAGGTCGTTGCCGGCTTGCGGAAAGCCGCCGACCAGTTGCACGTCGTGGACCGTGGTCGCGACCGGCACCGGCGCGTGGCCGAGCTCGGCCAGGATCGCGAACTCCAGGTCGCTGTAGCCCTCGCCCTTGCCGCAGCGGAAACCGGCGGCGGTCACCGCGACCGAGCCGCAGACGATGGCGTCGAGCTGCGGCAGGTCGGCCAGGGCCACCTCCTCGGCGAAGCGCCGGCATCTGGACATCATGGTCGCCGCCGGGACGTCCTCCGGCGAGATCTGCGCCGGGTCGAGCTTCATGAAGCCGCCGGCCAGGCGCGGGCTCGGCACGAAGACCGTGATCCCGCGGCGCAGCGCCTCGGCGCGGACCGGACGCTGGGCCGCGTCCGGGTTGACCTTGATCCGCCTGGCGTCGCGGAAGGCCGGGATCTCGAAAAGCCGCGCGGCCGCCTGCGCCGCGCCCTTGAAGTTCGGGATCCGGCCGTGCGGCGGAAAGGGAAAGGCGGCCAGGCGCTCCTCCTGCAGGCGGTCCCAGACCGCGCCCCGCGCCGCCGGCTTGCTGGCGAAGTCGCCGCTCATCGCCGCCGCCTGCGGGCGGCGCTGGCCCGGGTCAGCTTGTGGAAGTCGGCCGGCTTGTTCCTCAGCCAGCGCAGGAAACGCGCGATCTCGGGATGACGGCGCAGGGCCTCGGGCGTGGCGTAGTCCTGCGCCAGCTCGCGCTCGCCCAGCACGTCGTGGACCTTGCGGTGGCAGATCGGATGCAGATCGACGGTCGCGCGCCCGCCGAAGCTGCGCGGCACCAGGTGATGCTTCTCGCGCCGCCGACCCAGCGGGCGCCGGCACAGGGCGCAGGTCTCCTCCTCCATCGTCGCTCCACCTCGGCGCAGGGTGCCGGCAGTGTAGCGCGCTTCGGCCGTGCCGCCCGCGGAAAGCGGCGCCGGCCTAGAGGGCGTCGAGCAGCGCCAGGACGACCCGGGCCTGGTTCTCGGCGGCCACGGCGAAGAAGGTGTCGAGCTCGCCCGCGGCCGAGTCGCCGCCGCCGGCCAGGTCGGAGACGCTGCGCACGGCGATGAAGGGCACGCTGGCCGAGTCGGCGACCATGGCCGAGGCCGTGGTCTCCATGTCCAGGACCAGCACGTCGGTCTCGTCGCTGCGGTTGCCGTCCTCGTCGAAGCTCAGGGCCCGGGCGACGAAGGCGCGGTAGCGGGCGTTGTCGACGAAGGTCGGCCCGGAGACTCCGTTCTGGCCGACGATGAGCTGCGGCGCCGGCTCCAGCGGGGTGCCGGCGCAGGTCCCGTCCGGGCCAAGCTCGGCGCAGTCCAGGAGCTCGACGGAGAGGCCCTGGGCCGCCGTGAAGAGGGTCTCGTCGACCGGGAACCAGAACTTCAGATCCTGGTCGGTCTCCGGATTGGCCGGCGCGCCCGGGAAGGGCACGGCGCGGAGCTGCTGCTGATCCTGCTCGTTCAGGAAGAACTGCGGCGCGGCGGCCGAGCTGACGTTGGTGTCGCGCAGGAAGGCGTTCTTGGCGTCCGGCCGGAAGAGAGAGTCGCGCTCGGCGCGGCCGGGGCGCCGCTCGCTGCCGAAGACGAAGTTGCAGCTCTTGGCCTCGGCCGCGGCGTCCTGAAGGCTGTGGTTGAGCTTGAGCCCCGGCAGGAAGGCGCAGGGCACCTGCTTGCCCTTGTTGTTGAAGTACGTCTCCTGATGGAAGCCCCAGCGCCGCGGGATCACCACCGAGCCGATGGGCGCCTCGTTGGGGGTCGCCGGATTCTCGTCGTTAGCCCCCAGGCCGCCGATGCCGCCGGCGATGCCGCTGAAGACGATGGCCGAGACCTTGAAGCGCTCCAGGGCGAGCTGGGTGACCATGGTCGCGTTGACGATGGAGATGTTGGTCAGCACCACGACCACGTCCTGGCCGCGCAGCCGGCCGGTGGCGAAGCGATGGCCGTTGATCACCACGCAGCCCTCGAAGGCGTTGTCGCCGTCGTCGAGCTGCATCTCGTCGATGAAGCGGTCGGCCTCGCCGGAGAAGGCGGAGATCAAGGCGATCCGCGGGGCGGCATCGGTGCCGCCGCTGCAGGCGCCCTGAATCGGCACCGCGGCCGCCGGGGCCGGCCACAGAAAGAGGCCGAAGGCCAGCAGGAGGGCCAGGGCCGGCCACAAGGCGCTTGCGTCATTTCGCTTGATCATCGTCGACATTCCTCCCAAAAACCTGTCCAACGACGCCGGATCGCAGGAAGCGGCGATGCCACTATAACGGTTCTCGCACCGGATAAAATTCTATCTTGCCGCGTCGCCGTGACAGGGCGGTGACAGGGAAGAGCGCAAGGATCTTTCCTGATCGAAGGGCTGTCCGAATCCGCCGATCACTGCTAGTGAGACGACGGCAGGAACCTTAGGAACGGAAAGGATGCCGCAGCACCTTGGCCTGGTCGCCCTGCTGGTCCGGGACTACGACGAGGCGATGGCCTTCTACGTCGGGAAGCTGGGCTTCGGTGTGGTCGAAGACCGGCAGCTGGAAGGCGAAAAGCGCTGGGTGGTCCTGGCGCCGCCGGGGTCGCGTGAGGCCCGCCTGTTGCTGGCGCGGGCGGCGACGCCGGAGCAGGCGGCACGGATCGGCGACCAGGCCGGCGGCCGGGTCTTCCTGTTCCTGGAGACCGACGACTTCTGGCGCGACTACAGGGACTACCGCGCCAGGGACGTGGTCTTCCGCGAAGCGCCGCGGGAGGAGGCCTACGGCACCGTCGCGGTCTTCGAGGACCTCTACGGCAACGCCTGGGACCTGCTGCAGCGCGCCTGAGGTCGGCTAGACTGGGAAGACGATTTCACGAAGGGAGGTTCCAGCGTGGCGCCACGCCCCATCATCATCGACAGCGATCCCGGGACCGACGACGCCATCGCCATCTGGCTGGCCCTGGCCTCGCCCGAGCTCGATCTGCTCGGCGTCACCACGGTCGCCGGCAACGTGCCGCTGGCGCTGACCGCGAAGAACGCCCGCAAGGTCTGCGAGCTGGCCGGTCGTAGCGACGTCAAGGTCTTCGCCGGCTGCAGCCGGCCGATGCTGCGCCCCCTGGTGACGGCCGAGTCCTTCCACGGCCACGACGGCCTGGGCCACGCGCCGCTGCCCGAGCCGGACATGCCGCTGCAGCCGCAGCACGCGGTCGACTGGCTGGTCGACAGCCTGATGGCGGCCGGGGACCAAGGCGTCACGCTCTGCCCGATCGGGCCGCTGACCAACATCGCGATGGCGATCGTCAAGGAACCGCGCATCCTGCCGAAGATCCGCGAGATCGTCCTGATGGGCGGCGGCTTCTTCGCCGGCGGCAACACGACGCCGGCGGCCGAGTTCAACATCCACGTCGACCCCCACGCCGCCCAGGTGGTCTTTACCAGCGGGGTGCCGCTGACCATGATGCCGCTGGACGTGACCCACAAGGCGCTGATGACGGCGGAGCGGATCGCCGCGGTGCGCGCCCTGGAGACGCCGGTGGCGAAGGCGGCGGCGGGCATGATGGCGTCCTACGGCGCCCACGACGCCGAGAAGTACGCCCGGGACGGCGGGCCGCTGCACGACCCCTGCGTGATCGCCTACCTGCTGGAGCCGGCGATCTTCTCCGGGCGCGACTGCAACGTCCGGATCGAGACCGCGTCGGAAGCCACCATGGGCATGACCGTGGTCGACTGGTGGGGCACCACCGAGGAGCCCAGGAACTGCCGGGTGATCGACGAGATCGACGACGACCGCTTCTTCAAGCTGCTGACCGAGCGGCTGGCGGCGCTCTAGCCGGCAATGGACCATTGCTCTGCCGCGGCGGCGGCCCGCGCGGAGCTTCGCTTTATCGAGCCAGGAGAAAAGCTCCATGACGACCCTGACCGTGGCCGAGATCCCGATCGGCAACAGCCGGCCGATGACCCTGATCGGCGGGATCAACGTGATCGAATCCCAGGACCTGGCCTTCCAGGCCGCCGAGCACTTCGTCGAGGTGACCGGGAAGCTGGGCATCCCTTACGTCTTCAAGGCCTCCTTCGACAAGGCGAACCGCTCCTCCGTGCATTCCTTCCGCGGCCCGGGCCTGGAGGAGGGGCTGCGGATCCTGCAGGAGGTCAAGCAGCGCTTCCAGATCCCGGTGATCACCGACGTCCACGAGATCGCCCAGGCCGCGCCCGTCGCCGAGGTCTGCGACATCCTCCAGATCCCGGCCTTCCTGGCCCGTCAGACCGACCTAGTCGCCGCCATCGCCCGGACCGGGGCGCCGGTCCACGTCAAGAAGCCGCAGTTCATGAGCCCGCCGCAGGTCAAGAACCTGGTCGAGAAGCTGCGCGAGTGCAGCAACGACAAGGTGATGCTCTGCGAGCGCGGGGCCTGCTTCGGCTACGACAACCTGGTAGTCGACATGCTCGGCTTCCGGACCATGAAGGATGCCAGCGGCGACGCGCCCCTGATCTTCGACGTCTCCCACGCCCTGCAGATGCGCGATCCCAACGCCGCGGCCTCGGGCGGACGGCGACGGCAGGTCGCCGAGCTCGGCCGCGCCGGCCTCGCGGTCGGCATCGCCGGGCTCTTCCTGGAGGCCCACCCCGACCCGGACAACGCCAAGTGCGACGGCCCCAGCGCCCTGCCCCTGCACCTGCTGGAGCCCTTCCTCGCCCAGATGAAGGCCGTCGACGACCTGGTCAAGTCGCTGCCGGAGCTGAAGATCGCGTGATCTGGTGCCGACTTGCAGACGACAGTGAGTCACCCCCACCCCGACCCTCCCCCATCAAGGGGGAGGGAGAAAGTCGCGGCCGCCGACCATCTAAGCCCTCCCCCTTGATGGGGGAGGGTTGGGAGGGGGTGACTCTCCGATCTGCGCAAGCAGGCACTAAGCCAGCAGCAGCCGCGCCAGCGCCACCGCGATCACACCGCAGAGCACAGCGGCCAGGACCTGTCCGAAGAGCCGGTAGGCCAGGACGGTGATCCCGGCGCCGGCCCATTCGACCGGCCCGCCCTGGACCACCATCGGTGCGATCAGGGCGGCGAAGGTAGCGCCGGGGATCTGGTTCAGGATCCGCGACAGGCGCGGGCCGGGCTCGATCCCGGCGAGCAGCAGGAAGCCGCCCAGGCGGCTGGCGTAGGTCACCGCGGCCATACCGGCGATGACCGCCAGGTGCAGGGGCTCAAGCGTCATCGAGCAGGCCTCCGGCCAGGCTGCCGGCGAGGCCGCCGAGCAGGACGTGCCAGCCGGCCGGCAGCAGCATCCAGGCGACCAGGGCGACGCCGAAGGCCGTGCCCCAGGGCAGCAGGCTCGCCCGGCCGCGCCAGAAGATGAGCAGCAGCGCGAGGAAGAGCGCGAGCGGCAGGAAGTCCATGGCGAAGGCGGCGGGATCGACGACCAGGCCGCCGAAGACGGCGCCCAGCCCCGTGGTCGCGATCCAGACCGGATAGAGGGTCAGGCCGCCGCCCAGCAGGTAGGCCACGTCGCCCTCGCCCTTGCGCAGCCGGGCGACCGAGAGGCCCCAGTTCTCGTCGACCATGAAGAACAGCGAGAAACAGCTCAGCGGCCGGGGCAGCGGCTTCAGCCAGGGCGTCAGGGTCATACCCATCAGCAGGTGGCGGGCGTTGACCGCCAGGGTCGCCATGACGATGGTCAGGGCCGGCAGGGGCGCGGTCCAGAGCTCGGCCGCGACCATCTGGCTGGCCCCGGCGAAGACGGTGGCGCTCATCACCATGACCTCGGCCGGGCTCAGGCCCTTCTGGGCCGCCATCAGGCCGAGGACCAGGCCGAACATCGCGGCGCCAAGGGCGAAGGGCAGGATGTCCCGGGCCCCGGCCAGAAGGCCGGGCAGGCTGAAGGCGATCTTCATCGCGGGTCCTCTGTCGAGATGTCGGAGAGCCGGAGCCTAGGGTCTTGGCGGGCAGCCGCCTTGCACGTTCTTGCCGTTTTCGGCGATCAGCCCTTGCGGAACTGGCCCGGGGTGAAGCCGAGGCTGCGCTTGAAGACCCGGGTCAGGTGGCTCTGGTCGGCGAAGCCGCAGTCCAGCGCCACCTCGGCGATGGGCCGGCCGGCGCGCAGACCCTCCTGCGCCCGGGCGACCCGAAGCTGGACCTGGTAGGCGTGGGGCGGCAGGCCGGTGGCCGCCTTGAAGACCCGGGTCAGGCGGAAGGGGCTGAGCCCGCCGACGGCGGAGAGTTCGGCCAGGGACACCGGTTCGGCCCAACGGGCGTGCAGGTAGTCGCGCACCCGGCCGACCGCCCGCGGCGCCGCGCCCAGCGGCCGCACCTCTCGCCCCGGCCCGTAGCAGCGCAGGACGTAGCCCAGGAGCGCGAGCAGGGCCTCGTGCTGTCCCAGCAGGTCGGCGGGCCGGCCTTCGGCCCGCAGGACGTCGGCGTGCAGCCGGACCAGGGCCCGGCGCAGCCGCAGGTCCCGGGTCACGCGCTCCGGCATGGTCTCGGAACCGGAGGCCCCGCCGACCAGCTCGCCCGCCACGTCGCCGAGCAGGCGCTCCGGCAGGTAGAGGGTCAGGATCCGCCAGCCCTCCTCGTCGACGTTGCCGCCGGCGTGGACCCAGCCCCGCGGCATCATCACGACGCTGCCGGCGTCGGCGACCGTCCGGCTGCCGCGGCGCTCGACGCTGTGGCTGCCCCGCCCGATCAGGCTGATGACGTCGCGGTCGTGGGCGTGGGCCGGAAAGCGGTAGCGGCCGAAATCGGCCTGCAGCACCTCCAGCCCCTCCAGCGCGGCGACCCGGCGAAAGGCCCGGACCCGCCCACCCTCGACGATTTCCGCTTCGCTTCCCATGCTGCCAGCCTAGCAGCCCTTGCCCGGCCCGGCTTGAACGTTCTTGCCGGTCGCCGAGGAGGAGCGGCGGCTCTTGCCGGAGTCCCTCTTGCCGATCTCCTTTGCGCGCTATAGTGGAAGCTGGAAACGCTGGCCGACCACCAGCCCGGTGGCCACCTTCGCCCAGGGCGAGGTGATCGGCGACAGCAGCGGCGGAGAGGGGGAACGCGCAGCGATGGAACGCAGGGTCAGGAGCTTGAAACCCAAGGAGGACGCCACGTCATGCGAGGGCCGCTGAGTCTCCTGCTGATGCTGGCCGGCGCGATTCTCGCCGGCGACGCCGCCGCCGGGGAGGCCCTGCGCTTGAAGTCGGGCGGCCAGCCGCTCGACTTCGCGCTCTGGTCGCCGCGGCCGCCCAGCTACGCCTTCCAGGACCTGGCCTTGAGCACGGCGCGGCGCAGCGCCCTCGAGGAGGAGGACATCGACTACGCCTACCGGCTCCAGCGCTCCAAGATCCACCTCCGGGCCGACGGCGACGTCGAGGAGACCCGGACCAACGTCCGCCTGCTGCCGAGCCAGGCCGCGATCCGCCGCCACGGCGACGACCAGACCTGGGTCGATGCCCACAGCGACATCGCGACGATCCACGAGGCCTACAGCCTGCTGCCGAACGGCGAGAGAATCGAGGTCGAGCCGGCGACCATCCAGCTCTTGCCGGACGACGAGGACCGGATCTTCAGCGACGACTTCAGGATGATCGTGCCCTTCGCGGGCCTGGTCCCGGGCGCCATGACCGTGCTGGTGGTCCATGTGCGGCACCGCAGCCAGGCCTTTCCCCTGCCATGGTCCCGCATCTTCTGGCCGCAGCGGACCCAGCCCAACGAGCGCTTCGAGGTCGTGGTCACCTGGGACGAAGGGGCGCCGCCGCCGGAGTGGCGCAGCGACATGGCGGGCCTGACCTGCGAGGCGGAAGCTCCGAGGCGCCTGGTCTGCGGCCTTTCGGAGATCGCCGCCTTCCGGAGCGATCCGGAGATCTTCTTCCGCGACACCCTGCCCACCCTGGTGGTCGCGGAGTCGGTCACCTGGCCGGAGCTCGTGCGGCAGGAGACGACGCTCTTCAACCGGGCGCTGGAGGACAGCCCCGCGCTGGACCGGGCGGTCGCGCGGCTGACCGAGGGCACCGCGACCGCCGAGGAGCGGCTGGCGCGGATCCACGGCTTCGTCGCCCAGGAGGTCCGCTACCTCGGCCTCGAGCACGGCCTCGGCGGGATCATCCCGCGCCCGACCCACCTGACGCTGTCCCGGCGCTTCGGCGACTGCAAGGACAAGACCGCGCTCTTCGTCGACTTGGCGCGCCGGGCCGGGATCGAGGCCTTCCCGGTCCTCACCTCGACCCACCGCGAGAACGTCGCAAAGCTCCTGCTGCCCGCATCCAGCTATTTCAACCACATGATCGCCTGCGCCAGGCTGCCCGGTTCGGAGGGCGGGCCGGAGCGGGAGATCTGCGTCGATCTGACCGACCCCTACAGCGCCTACTCGGTCCCCTACCATCCCGTGCAGGGCGCGATCCGTCTGGACGTCACGCCGGAGGCCAGCGGCCCCGGCCAGCTCCCTGCGGCGGACTACGGCTGGGTCCTCACCGCCGAGTCCGACCACACCCTGACGCCGGACGGGGCCCTGGAGAGCGAGGAGACCCGGACCTTCGCCGGCATGAACGCCGCCTGGTTGAGAACGCACCTGCAGGACCGCAATCCGGCGGAGCGGCAGGAGTGGCTGACCGAAGACTTCAGGGAAACCAGCAACGACGCGGTCGAGCTGGTCTCGGTCGAGGCCGAGGGCGTCGAGCGCCTGACGGCCGAGGTGACGGTCCGGAGCCGGTCACGGCTTGGCGAGTCCTTCGATCCGGAGAGTCTGCACAGCTTCAACGACTGGGAGGCCACCATGACCAAGGAGGTCCGCAACTTCCGGACCGGCAACGAGAACCACCCCTACCAGTTCTCCGGCCTGCGCTATCACGGCGTGACCCGCTACACCCTGCCCGCGGGGCATCGCGTGGTCCATGGCGGCGCCCGCATCGACTTCGATTCGACCTTCGGTCGCCTGACCCGCGCGCACCGGATCGACGGCCGGACCCTGGAGATCACCACCGAGCTCGCGATGCCGCGCCGGCAGATCGCGACGGAGGAGATCCCGGGCTTCAACGGCTTCATCGACCACATCACCGACCACAGCAAGATCACCTTCGACATCGCGGCGGAGTAGGCGCGCGCCGGAGTACCTCGGAAACCGGTGGGCCGCCGTCCCCTACCCCGGCTTCCGGCTGAACTCGCGGCCCTTGGTCTCGCAGGCGCCCTTGACCGGGGAGACGACCTCGGCTTCCAGGCTGCCGCCGTCGATCTCCTCGCGCTCCAGGGCCGGCGGGCCCGGTTGCCGCTCGGCGGCGCGGCGCTGCTGGACGATCTCGGCCAGGATCGAGAGCGCCACCTCCTCCGGGGTGGCGGCGCCGATGTCGAGGCCGGCGGGCGCGCGCAGCGCCTCGAGGCGCCCAGGATCGGCGCCGGCCTTCCGCAGGCTCTCCCTCATGGCGGCGGCCTTGCGCCGGCTGCCGACGAAGGCGACGTAGGGCGCGGCGGTCGCCAGCGCGCCCTGCAGAGCCTCGCGGTCGCGCTTGCCCTGGGTCGCGACCACGACGAAGCCGTTGGCCGCCCCCGCCGCGGCGGCGAGGTCGAAACCCTCGACGCGGTGGTCGGCCAGGGGCAGGCGCTCGTGGTCCTCCGGCGCCGCGGCGGCCGTGACCGCGAAGCCGGCGCCGCGGCCGAGCTCGGCCAGGGCCCGGGCGACCGGCGAGGCGCCGGCGACGATCAGCATGGGCCGCGGCAGGACCGGCTCGACGAAGAGCTCGATGCTGCCGCCGCTGGGACAGCCGCTGGCGTGCAGCTCGACGTCGGACGCCGCCGGCTCGGCGGCCAGCTTGGCCTTGGGCCGCACCCGGACGTAGCGGGCCCGGCCGTCCGCCAGGGCCCGGGCCGCGACCTTGCGCGCCGCCGCCTGGGTGCAGCCGCCGCCGATCCAGCCGTGCAGGCCGCCCTCCAGGTCGATCACCGCCTTGGCGCCGGCCTTGGCGGCGGTCAGGTCCTCGGTGCGGACCACGGTGGCCAGGGCGAAGGGCCGGCCCGCCGCCTTGAAGCGCGCCATGCAGTCGATGATGTCCTCGGTCTCTGCGGTCATGACCATCATGTTCCCACGCGCCTCAAAGCTTCGCCAGATGGGGTTCGAGGGCGGCCAGGCTGTCCAGGGTATGGGCCGGCGCGAAGAGGTCGACATGGGGCAGGGCCGCGGCCATGCCCTGGGCCACGGGCTCGTAGCCCTGCCAGCCGATCATCGGGTTGAGCCAGATGACGCGCCGGGCGCGGCGCTTGAGCCGCGCCATCTCGCCGGCCATGAGCTCGGCCGGCCCGGTGTCGTAGCCGTCGCTCAGGATCATCACGACCGAGCGCCCGTTCAGCACCTGCTTGGCGTAGTTGTCGTTGAAGCTGCGCAGGCTCTCGCCGAGCCGGGTGCCGCCGCCCCAGCCGGCCGAGAGGATGTTCATCCGGTCGACCGCCTTCTCCAGGTCGCGCTCGCGCAGGACGGCGCTGATGTGCACCAAGCGGGTGTGGATGACGAAGGCCTCGGCCTGGGCGAGGTTCTCGACCAGGCCGCGGATGAAGCGGATGAAGAAGCTGCTGTAGAGGCTCATGGAGCCGCTGGCGTCGAGCATCATCACCAGCTTGATCGGGCGCGGATGGCGGCGGCGATAGGCCAGGTCCAGGGGCGTGCCGCCGTGGCGCAGGCTGCGGTGGATGGTGTTGCGCAGGTCGACGCGCCGGCCGCGCCGCCGGATCCGCTGCCG
>JANQGU010000423.1 GCA_028282935.1 Kiloniellales bacterium | reverse complement strand
GCGACCAGGGCCGGGCCGGCGACGACCGCCGCCGCGCCCGCCTTCAGGATGTCGCGTCTCGTGAACATGGTCATGGCATCTCCTCCGTGTTCCTTCTTGTTGTTCCTTGTTTTTCGTTCCCTTGTCTCCGCCGGGCGGTGGCCGGCTCTGCCTGATCCCGCCGCCGCCTCGAAGACCTCTCTCTCGCCCCTGGCCTCTCGCCCCTGGCCGAAGCCTCGCGAGGTGGCTAGCGCAGCACCTGACCGCTGTCCCGGTCGAAGATGTGCGCCAGGTCCCGCCGCGGCTGCAGATAGATCCGCTGGCCATGGGTGAAGTCGTGCCGCTCCTTGAAGGAGACCTGCACCTCGGTGCCCGCCATGCGGCCGACCACCAGGATCTCGGCGCCGGTCGGCTCGACCACCACCACGTCGACCGGCAGGCCGTTGCTCTCGTCAGTCAGGGTGAAATGCTCCGGACGCACGCCGTAGTAGACCCGCGTGCCCTCGGCGCCGCCACGCCCCGGCGCCAGCTCCAGGGTCGAGCCGTCCTCGGCGGCGACGCTGGCGTGGCCGTTGGCGACCTGGACCGTGCCTTCGATCAGGTTCATCGCCGGCGAGCCGATGAAGCCCGCGACGAAGGTGTTGCTCGGGTTGTCGTAGAGATCCAGCGGCGCGCCGACCTGCTCGATGTTGCCGTCGCGCATGACCACGATCTGGTCGGCCATGGTCATGGCCTCGATCTGGTCGTGGGTGACGTAGATCGAGGTCGAGTTGAGGCGCTGGTGCAGCTCGCGGATCTCGGTGCGCATCTGCACCCGCAGCTTGGCGTCGAGGTTGGACAGCGGCTCGTCGAAGAGGAAGACCTGGGGATCGCGCACGATGGCGCGGCCCATGGCGACGCGCTGGCGCTGGCCGCCCGAAAGCTGCCGCGGATAGCGGTCCAGCAGGTCGCCCAGGTTGAGGATGTCCGCCGCGCGGGTCACCAGCTCTTCGATCCTGGCCTTGTCGACCTTGGCCAGGCTCAGGCTGAAGGCCATGTTGTCGTAGACCTTCATGTGCGGGTAGAGCGCGTAGTTCTGGAACACCATCGCGATGTCGCGCTGCTTCGGCGGGATGTTGTTCACGACCTGGCCGCCGATCGCGATCTCGCCGGAGGTGATCTCCTCCAGGCCGGCGATCATGCGCAGCAAGGTCGACTTGCCGCAGCCCGAAGGACCGACCAGCACCGTGAAGGAGCGGTCGGGAACAGTGATCTCGACGCCGTGCAAGACCTCGGTCGAGCCGAAGGACTTACGCACGTCACGGATTTCGACCGATGCCATCGCCTCCCTTTCGGACCTGCCTGCTTCTCGCCTTGCCCGCTCTTTGCTCGGTGGGCTTGTGGCCGCAATAACGTATACATTAATCGGAGATCGACGCCGCGTCTACAGCAATTCTTAACCGGGGGGTGACGCCGAGCGCGCGGAATCGTCTAGGAAAACACTCCGCAGCTCTGTCGTGGCCGGCCCGGGCGCGCCTGGAAGGCGGCGACAGAAAGTTTCGCTGCTTCAAGAGTTTGGGGAAGGGAAGTTGCGAAAACTCCCGCAATAACGAAATCGCGGGAAAATTAACCATCGTATAGAATGCAATCAGGGCTGGAGGCTAACACCGGGGATACCCGGGATAATTGACGAACAGGAGAAGGCTATGCTGCTTCAGTCCAAAGAAAGGCCGCCCGCTTGCCGGGTCGGCGTTCCCCTCCGCCTTGGAACAGGTATTTCGACATCACTGGCCCTTGCGGCGCTGCTGGTCGCAGCGTCTCCGGTTGCCCAGGCGCAGTCGCGCGAGGAATCGGTCAACTTCGACCGGCGCCTGTCCCTGATGCAGGCCGCGGGTGCCGTGCGTGCCACCGCTTCGGCCGCACAGACGCAAGCGATTTCGGCGCTCGAGGCCGAGCTCTCGGGCTCCCTTCTGTCCGACCTCGACGCGGACACCGGCGTCACCCGGTCGCTCTACAACCCAACCGGCTTTATCTCCGCGCCGGCCCAGGGCGAGCCGCTGCAGATCGCGGACAGCTATCTGCGCAACAACCTGACGCTGCTCGGTCTCGAATCGGCCGACATCAACGACTACGAGGTGACCGACTCCGTATTCTCGGCGGTTTCGGGCGTGACCCACATCTACCTGGGGCAACGCTATCAGGGCCTGCCCGTGTACAACGCGCAGCTTCAGGTTCACGTCGCCCGCGACGGCCGGATCTCCGGGGTCAACAACGCCTTCGTCCCGGGACTCGCAGATCTGGCGAAGTCGGCAGCGCCAGCGATGACTGCGGAAGACGCGGTGATGTCCGCCGCCGTGCATCTCAAGCGGCCCATGTTGCGCCGCCCACTGATCCTCGCGCCCGTGCAGGGCACCGCGCAGACCACGTCTCTGGAGGCCAAGGCCGTGTCGCGAGAACCGGTCGAGGCCGAGCTGATGTGGCTGCCGGTCGGCGCCGACCTGAAGCTGGTCTGGCGCTTTCAGCTGCATATGCCGGACTCCCAGCATATCTACGACATCACCGTCGACGCGGAGAGCGGCAAGCTCGCCGCCGCGGCCGGAGAGCGGGTCATGACCCGCTTCACCTGGTCCAGCTTCGCCACCTTCGAGGTCTATCCGCTGCCGGTGGAGAGCCCGAACCACACGAGCCCCCTGCCGCCGGCTGACGCCAGGACTTTCGTCGTCGATCCGGAGGACGCGACGGCCTCGCCTTTGGGCTGGTTCGACTCCGGCACCACGCAGATGGACGGCAACAACGTCCGCGCCTACACGGACCGTGATGGCAACAACAGCCCCGATTCCGGTCAGCCCAATTGCACCTCGGCGCTGGAATGCAGCTTTTCGCTGGATCTCAGCTCCGACCCGGCGAACTCCCAGAGCGCCGCCATCGCCAACCTGTTCTACTGGAACAACATCATCCACGACATCCAGAGCAAGTACGGCTTCGACGAAGCGGCCGGCAACTTCCAGGAGAACAACTTCGGCCGGGGCGGCCGGGGCAGCGATTCGGTCAACGCCGAGGCGCAGGACAACGCCAACGGCGGCTCCCGCTGCAACGCCAACATGGCCACGCCGCCGGACGGCAGCAATCCGCGGATGCAGATGTTCGTCTGCAACAGGTCGAATCCGCAAGCGGACGGCGACTTCGACAACGGCGTGATCGTGCACGAATACGGCCACGGCATCTCCATCCGCCAGGTCGGCGGGCCCTCGAACTCGAGCTGCCTGGGCAACCGCCAGCAGCCGGGCGAAGGCTGGAGCGACTGGCTCGCACTGGCCTACACCGCGAAGGTCGGAGACGCGGGCACGGATGGCCGCGGCATCGGCACCTATCTCTTCGGACAGGCGCCCAACGGCCCCGGGATCCGGCCGCAGCGCTACAGCACGGACCCGGCGATCAACACCTACACCTACGAGAGCATGGATGGGCTCTCCATTCCGCACGGCGTCGGTTCGGTCTGGGCCCAGGTGCTCTGGGAGGTCTACTGGGCCCTGGTCGACAAGTACGGCTTCGATGCCGACCTCTACAACGCCCTGGGCGGCTCCGGCAACCAGCGGGCCATGCTCTACGTCAACGAGGGCTTCAAAAACACGGCCTGCTCGCCGACCTTCCTCGACGCCCGCGACGGCGTGATCCAGGCCGCCGGCAGCTTCTTCGGCGGCGACGACGTCTGCCTGCTGTGGGAGACCTTCGCGGCCTTCGGCCTCGGAACCGATGCCGTCAGCGGCGGCTCCAACAGCACCCGACCGACCAACGGCTTCGCGCTTCCGGCCGCCTGCCAGAACACGCCGCCTCCACCGGGCTGCACGACGATCCTGCACGAGGCGGACTTCGAGTCCGGGGCCGCCGGTTGGTTCCACAGCGCTTCGGCCAGCTCTTGCACGACGGGCGACTGGGTGGTCGGCGATCCCAACCGGATCACCAGCGGCGGTGTCGTCACCCAGCTCGGCGACGACAACACGGCCAACGGCGTCAACGCCTTCTTCACGCAGCCGAACAGCAGCGCGGGGGTGGACGACGTCGACAACGGCGTGTGCACGGCCCTGTCGCCGGTGATCGACGCCCGCGGCAACGACAGCGTCGACGTCGAGATCTTCTACTATTTCGGCCAGCGCGATGCCGGCGACGACCCGGGAGACGACTTCTTCCGGCTCGAGCTGTCCAACGACGGCGGCGCCAGCTTCTCCACCAACCTGGTGTCGATCGGGGACGTGACCTCGAACGCCGCCTGGACCAAGGTGACCGCGAAGGTGAACAACCCGGATCGGATCCAGCTCCGGGTGCAGGCCTCCGACGGTGCCGGTCCCGGCGACCTGGTCGAGGCCGGAATCGACGACGTGCTGGTCTGCGCGCCGAACTGAGCCCTGACGGGCGGGGCCTTTCGGCTTCTGCCTGACGGTCTTGAAGCCCGCTTCCTTCGGGGAGCGGGCTTCGGATTCCGGTCGATGTGGGCTAGGGGTTCTCCACCGTCACGACCAGGGTCGCGACGTAGTCCGAGACCGCGATGTTCCGGCCTTCCACCGTTTGCGGCTCTAAGGCGGTGACGGTGACGCTGTAGCGGTCGAACTGCTGCCTGTCGCTTCCTGCCGGGGGCACCTGGAACAGGAGCTCCAGACTCTCCGAGCCGAACTCGGCCTGGAAGACGAGCCGGGCTTCGCCGGCGACGAAGCAGTTGACGCCGATCGGGCAGCGCGAGTCGCTCGTGATCTCTGTGAAGCGGAGCGCGAGCCCGGCCTCTTCGAGGTCGCGCGCCTCTCCGACCCTGAGGGAGAAGGGTTCGTCCAAGGCCTGGGTTCCGCCCGCCAAGAGGATCAGAAGCGAAACGAGGGCATAGGTTTTCGCCATCGGCGAGTATTCAGCGCCTTGCCGGCAGGGCCGTCAAGGCGCCTCTCGCCGCCGTCGTTGCGCGTTTCCGCCCGCCGCCGGATTCCGCCGCCGGGGCGGTCCTCCGGCCTCGGCGGCGCCCGCCTCGGCCTTCCGTCGTAAGAGAAATGACTGGAATACCCATGCATTAGGTGTGATTGTTCAGCCGGACTCGAGTCGACTGCATGGAATTCCTGATCAACCTCATCGGCGGCGTCGCGCTGCTCCTCTGGGGCGTGCGCATGGTCCGCACCGGGGTCAACCGCTCCTTCGGCAGCGCCCTGCGCCGGGTGATCTCCAGATCGACCGGCAACCGCTTCTCGGCCTTCCTGGCCGGGCTCGGGGTGACGGCGATCCTGCAGAGCAGCACCGCGACCGCCCTGATCGTGTCCTCCTTCGCCGGGCGGGCCATCATCCCGGCGGCCATGAGCCTGGCCCTGATGCTCGGTGCGGACGTCGGCTCGACCCTGGTGGTCCAGGTGCTGTCCTTCGACGTCACCTGGCTCTCGCCGCTGCTGATCGCTGGCGGCGTCTTCGGGTTCCTGTCCTCGGAGATCAGCGCCCGCCGCAACCTGTCGCGGGCCGTGCTCGGGCTCGGCCTGATCCTCCTGTCGCTGAAGCTGATCACCGCGGTCTCCGCGCCGCTCAGGGAGGCCGAGGCGCTGACGGTGGTGCTCTGGACCCTGGTCGACGAGCCCCTGCTGGCGGTCCTGATCGTCGCCGTCATCACCTGGCTGGCGCATTCCAGCGTCACCATCGTGCTCCTGGTCATGTCCTTCGCCGCGGTCCAGACCATCGCGATCCAGCTCGCCTTCGCCATGGTCCTGGGGGCCAACCTCGGGGCCGCCATCACCGCCGTGGTCATCACCCTGCGCGCGCCGGTGCTGGCCCGCCGGGTGCCCCTGGGCAACCTGATCATGCGGGCGGTGGGGGTTCTCGTCCTGGTGCCCCTGGTGCCCTGGCTGCAGCCCTATGTCGCGGAGTTCGGCGACGATCCCGCCAGGATGGTGGCGAACTTCCACACCGGCGTGAACCTGGCCCTGGCGATCGTCTTCCTGCCGCTGCTGGCGCCGGTCGCCAAGTTTGCGGCCAAGCTGCTGCCCGAGGAGGAGGAAGCCGCGAGCCGGCCGGGCCGCCCACGCTACCTCGACGCGAACGCCCTGGACACCCCGGCGGTCGCCCTGGCCGCGGCGGTGCGCGAGACGCTGCACATGGGCGACGAGCTCCGGGCCATGCTCGTCAAGGCCTCGGCGGCCTTCCGCGAGAGCGACAACCAGCTCGTGAAGGAGGTCTCGGCCGCCGACGACGTGGTCGACGACCTGCACGAGGCGATCAAGATCTACCTGACGCAGCTTTCGACCGCGGAGCTGGACCGGGAGGAGAGCGAGCGCTGCATCGAGATCCTGAGCTTCACCACCAACCTCGAGCACATCGGCGACGTGATCGACAAGAACCTGATGGAGCTGGCCGCCAAGAAGATCAAGAGCAAGTCCAGCTTCTCGGCCGAGGGCCAGCAGGAGCTGGAGAGCTACCACGAGCGAGTGGTCGCCAACCTCGACCTGGCGATGAACGTCTTCCTGACCCGCGAGAAGGCGCTGGCCCGGCAGATGCTGCGGGAGAAGGCCGAGATGCGCGACCTGGAGCGCAGCCTTGTCGATCAGCACTTCGCGCGGGTCGCGGCCGGGCGCGCCGAATCCGTCGAATCGAGCTCGCTCCACCTCGATGTGCTGCGCGACCTGAAGCGCGTCAACAGCTACCTGACCTCGGTGGCCTATCCCATTCTCGAGAGGAGCGGGGAGCTGGCGGAGAGCCGACTGGTCGAGGACCGGGACTGAGCCGGGTTCAGGCGCTGCCCTTCGCCAGGCGGTCGACCAGGCGGCCGACCTCGCGGATCGCGGCCCTGGGGGCGATGGTCCGGGCGCTGGCGATGGTCCGCAGCAAGGCGGCGCGGTCCGTGGATCCGCTCGGCGCCAGGACGATGCCCGAGGCCTCGCCGTTGCCGAAGAAGCCGAAGAGCCGGCTCCAGCGCTTCCGGCGCAGGGTGTAGCCCTGGCCGCGGTCGTCGAAGACCGCCTGGAAGCTCTCCTCCGCCTCGGACGCGTCGATGTCGCGCACGGCATCCTCGGCGGATTCGTAGACGTAGAGGACACCGTCCTCCTGAAGCGTGATCAGCATTGTCTTCCTTCCCCCTGCCTCTACCTGCGAGATCCCCTCCGGTTTCTCCGGCTTGGGGGTCCCGTCGAATGCGGCTGCCCGGGTCGTTTCGGCCAGCCGAATCCCCCCTCCCAAGTAAGAGGTAAACCCGAGTAGAATGTCGCGCAGTAGCGTCAGGTATTCAACAGCTTGTGGCGCCGAAGCGACCTAGATTATCAAAATGTCACAGGCAAAGGCCGCCATCGATGACCAGGGCCGTCCCGGTGGTGAAGGCGGATTCGTCCGAAACCAAGTAAACGGCCAGGGCGGCGACCTCCTCGGGCTGGCCGAGCCGCCCCATGGGCTGGCGGGCGATGAAGGCCTTGCGGGCGGCGACCGGGTCGTCGAAGGCGGCGATTCTCGCGTCCAGCGAGGGCGACTGCACGGTGCCCGGACAGATCGCGTTGCAGCGCAGCCCCCGGCCGACGTAGTCCGCGGCGACCGACTTGGTGAGGCCGATCACCGCCGCCTTGCTGGCGCCGTAGACGCAGCGGTTCGGCAGGCCGCGCAGCGAGGAGGCGACCGAGGCCAGGTTGACGATGGCGCCGCCGCCCTTCTCCAGCATGCCGGGCAGGAAGGCGCGGATCATACGGTACATGGCCGTGACGTTGAGCGCGAAGCCGAAGTCCCAGTCCGCCTCGCTGCTTTCGAGGACCGAGCCGTGATGGACGTGGCCGGCCACGTTCACCAGGCCGTCGATGGCGTCAAGCTCGGCGGCGCAGGCGGCGATGGCCGCGGGGTCGAGCACGTCCAGGCGCTGGGTCGCGATGCCTTCGACGCCGCCCAGCTCGGCCGTCAGCAGGTCCTCGTTGATGTCGCTGGCCGTGACCTCGGCGCCCTCTGCCGCGCAGGCCCGGGCGATGCCCTGACCGATGCCCTGCGCCGCCGCGGTGACCAGAATCCGCTTGCCCTTCAGCCTGCCTGCCATGTCCTCGTCTCCCCGCTGGCGGTCAATAGTCGCAGCTGTTCTTCGCGCTGTAGTCGGCGACCGCGATCTTGCCGGCAACGATCTCGGCGCGGGCGGCGCCGAGGCTGCTCTCCATCTCGGCGCTGACCAGGGCGCGGTTGTGCTCGTCGAGCGCCCAGCCGACGCCGTCCTCGGCCAGGCCCAGGACCGTGACCCCCGGCGCCCAGGTGCCGGCCTGGGCGGTCGCGAAAGCCTCGCGCACCGCGACGTCGACCCGCTTGACCATGGAGGACAGCATGGTGCCGGGGTGCAGGTGGTTCTGGTTGGAATCCACGCCGATGGCCAGCTTGCCCAGGTCCTTGGCGGCCTGGTAGACGCCGACCCCCGTGCCGCCGGCGGCGGCGAAGACCACGTCGGCGCCGCGGTCGAACTGGCTGCGGGCCAACTCGCCGCCCTTGGTCGGGTCGTTCCAGGCCTCGGGCGTGTTGCCGGTCATGTTGACCAGGACCTGGATCTCCGGCGCCACGTGCTTGGCGCCCTGCTCGTAGCCGCAGGCGAACTTGCGGATCAGCGGGATGTCCATGCCGCCGACGAAGCCGACCCTGCCGGTCTTGGACGCCATGGCCGCCAGCATGCCGACCAGGAAGGAGCCTTCCTCCTCCTTGAAGACCACGGACTGCACGTTGGGCGCCTCGACCACCGCGTCGATCAGGGTGAACTTGGTCTCCGGATACTCGGCGGCCACGACCTCGACCGAGGAAGCCAGGCCGAAGCCGACGGCGACGATCACGCTGGTCTCGCGCCGGGCCATCTTGCGCAGGGCCTGCTCGCGCTGGGCGGCGGTGTTGATCTCGAACTCCAGGTAGGCGATCCCGGTCTTCTCCTTGAAGGCCTCGGCGCCCTGGTAGGCCGCCTCGTTGAAGGACTTGTCGAACTTCCCGCCGATCCCGTAGACGACCCCGGGCCGGAACTCGGCGGCGGTGGCGGTCGACAGCCCGGCCAGCGCCAGGACGGCGAGGCCGGTCATAACGCGCAGCATGGTGTCTTTCTCCCAGAGTCCAAGGTGCGTCCCGGTTCAGATTTCTTGTGATTGCGGCAGGATCATCAGCCGCGGCAGGGCGACGTGATCGGGCCGGGTGAGGGCGAAGATCAGGAGTTCGGCGACGTCGCTGGGCCGCAGCGGTTGTTCAACCTTCTGAGTGACTTCCGGCCGGACACTATAGTCGCGATGCAAGTCGGTGACGACCAGGCCGGGCTCCAGGCAGGTGACCTTGATCGCCGAGCCCGCGACTTCCTGGCGCAGGGCCTCGGACAGCGCCTCGACGGCGTACTTGGTGCCGGCGTAGGCGCCGGCGAACTTGCGGGTTCTCGTTCCGAGCACGCTGGAGGTGTTGACCAGGTGTCCGGCGCCGGCGCTGCGGAAGTGCTTCAGGGCGAG
>JANQGU010000377.1 GCA_028282935.1 Kiloniellales bacterium | reverse complement strand
GTCGAAGCCTCGATTGCGGTCGAGGGTCAGCTGTTGCTGATCGGCACCGCGACCCACTGGAAGTCGCCCTGGCGCAGGACCAGGAGGGTGACCACCCGGTAGCCCTCGTCGCGCGCCTTCTCCACCCGGTCGACCACCTCGGAGGGGCTGGTGACCTCCTCCTGGTCGACCTCGACGATCACGTCGCCGGGCCGCAGGCCCTTCTCGGCGGCGGAGCCGGCGTCGGCCACGTCGGTGATGACCACGCCCGCGGCCTTGTCGTCGAGCTGGAAGCGCTGGCGCAGCTCGGGGGTGATCGCCGCCAGGCCCAGGCCGAGGGACTGGATCTGGCCGCTCTCGTCCTTGGGCGCCGGCTCGGTCGGAGAGACCGCCGCGACCTGGGTGTCGTCGAGCTCGCCCAGGGTCACGTTGAGCGACTGCTCGCTGAAGCCGTCGCCGCCCTTGCGCCAGACGGTGACCTTGACCTTCCGGCCGATCGGCGTCTCGGCGACCATGCGCGGCAGCTTGCGCATCTCGCCGACCTCGCGGCCGTCGAAGCGCAGGATCACGTCGCCCTGCTTGATGCCGGCGGATTCCGCCGGCCCGCCCTCGGTGACGTGGGCGACCAGCGCACCGTGGGCCTTGCCGAGGCGCAGGCCCTCGGCCAGCTCCTCGGTCACGGTCTGGATCCGGACCCCGAGCCATCCGCGGCGCACGGTGCCACCGTCCTTGAGCTGACGGATGACGTTGGCGGCCAGGGCGGAGGGGATCGCGAAGCCGATGCCCACCGAGCCGCCGGAGGGCGAGAAGATCGCGGTGTTCACGCCGACCACGTCGCCGTCCATGTTGAACATCGGGCCGCCCGAGTTGCCCCGGTTGATGGCCGCGTCGCTCTGGATGAAGTCGTCGTAGGGCCCGGCGTTGATGTCGCGCTGCCGGGCCGAGACGATGCCGGCGGTCACGGTGCCGCCGAGCCCGAAGGGATTGCCGATCGCCATCACCCAGTCGCCGATCCTCAAACGGTCCGAGTTACCCCACTTGACCGCCGGCAGCGGCTTGTCGGCATCGACCTTCAGGAGGGCGAGGTCGGTCTTCTCGTCGCGGCCGACGATCTCGGCCTTGTAGGTCGAGTTGTCGTGCAGACGGACCGTCACCTCGTCGGCCTCGGCGATGACGTGGTTGTTGGTCACGATGAAGCCGCTGGAATCGATGATGAAACCGGAGCCGAGGGACGAGGGCGCGCGGCGCTGCTGGGGCGGCGCTTCCTCTCCGCGCTGGCCCCTGCGTTCGAAGAAGTCCTTGAAGAACTCCTCGAATTCCTTGCTTTCGCCCTGGGTGACACTCTGCGTGGTCGAGACGTTGACCACCGCCGGCAGCAGGCTTTCCGCCAGGTCGGCGAAGCTCTCGGGCGCCGAACGTGCGGCGGCCTGGCTGCCCAAGGCCAGGAGAGCCACCAGGAAGACAGTGCCGCTTTTGGCCAGGGACTCATATCCCGCACGCAGTACCTTGGTCCTTATGCCCTTAGACAGGCCAGCGGTCGTGCTTGTCATCGCGCCGTGTATCACCTTTTGTTCTCCAGCTCGTGCCCCTCGGGCAGGGTCCCAACCCTCAGGACTTCGCTCCGATATAGCAACTATTTCGTTAACCATGGCGAAAATTCGCATTTGGGATGTGGTTGGCAGCGCCGCGCTGTCAAGCCGACGGCCCCTCCGCGTCCAAGTCCGCCGTCGCGAAGCTCGGCTGCCGGAAGACTCCAAGGCTTTGAACCGGATCGGCTTTCCTCGGGATGCCGCGATCCGGCGGCTGAGTCCGATCCCGAAGGAAATCCCATCATGCCAGCCTTCCCATGCTCGCGGAGGATCTGGGCGGATTTATGGCCGATCCCAGGCTAGCCGCGCAACAGCCATACGCAGAGCGCGCCCAGGCCCGCCGCCGCCAGCCCGCCGATACGCAGAACCTCGGGCGGCAGCTGGGCGAGCTGGCCGAGGGCCCGCCGGATATGATCCGGGAACAAGGCCCAGGCCAAGCCCTCGATGACCAGCACCAGGGCCAGCGCCGTCAAGAGCTCGGTCATGGACGATCGCCGTGGCCCGCGGCGGCTGCACTCTGGAAATCGGGCCGCGGCACACGCTATTCGCCGCCGGGCCGCCCGGCCGAACGGTTGAAGAAGTTGAAGAACTCGTTGGTCGGCGGGATCACGATCATCGTGTTGTCCGGCCGGATCGAGGCTTCGTAGGCCTGCATCGAGCGATAGAACTCGAAGAAGCCCGGGTCCTGGCCGAAGGCCTCGTTGAGGATCCGGGTCCGTTCCGCCTCGCCCTCACCGCGCAGGATCTCGGCCTGACGCTGGGCCTCGGCCCGGATCACGGTCGCCTCGCGGTCCGCCTCGGCGGTGATCCGCAGGAACTGCTCCTGGCCGAGGGCCCGGAACTCCGCGGCGTCGCGCTTACGCTCGGCTTCCATGCGGGCGTAGACGTTCTGGCTGACTTCCGGCAGCAGATCGGCACGGACGATACGCACGTCCAGCACGTCGATCCCGAAGTTGGAACCGGACCTCCGGACCTCGGCGTTCACCTGGTTGCGGATCTGCTGCATCAGCCGCGTGCGATCCTCGGACAGGATCGTGGTCAGCAGGACCTGGCCGAGCACGGCCCGCAGCTTGTTGTTGACGATCGGCTCCAGCTTGAGCTGCAGGTTCCTCTCGGTGATCGCCACCCGGATGAACTGCTCCGGATTGGTGATCCGGTAGCGGACGAAGGCATCGACCGTCACCCGCCGCTGATCCGCCAGGACGATGGTCTCCGCCCGCGGGTCGAGGTTCAGCACCCGCTTCTCCTGGAAGCGGACGTCCTGCCAGGGCAGCTTGAAGTCCAGGCCCGGCTCGTCCACCACCCGTTTCAGCTCGCCGAACTGCAGGATCACGGCCTGCTGGGTCTGATGAACGGTGAAGGCCGAGAGGTAGGCGACGAAGCCCACGACCAGGACGATGATCCCAAGAATAAGCGACTTTTTGCCTTGCATCTGTCTCTTCTCCCTGGCGCCGGTTACTTGGGATCCGGCGTGCGCGCCGTTTCCTGCCCACCCGGGCCACGGCGGCGCAGCTGGTCGAGCGGCAGGTAGGGCACCGCCCCGCTCCCGCCTTCCATGATCACCTTCTCGGTGTCCTGCAGGACTTTCTGCACGGTCTCGAGGTAGATCCGCCGGCGGGTCACGTCCGGGTTCTGCCTGTAGGCCTGGAAGACCTTGAGGAAGCGCTCCGCCTCACCTTGCGACTCCTTGATCATCCGGTCGCGGTAGGCCTGGGCGCCCTGGATCATGCGCGTGGCCTCGCCGCGTGCCTCGGGGATGATGCGGTTCTTGTAGGCATCGGCCTGATTGATCTTGGTGTCCTGGTCCTGACGGGCCCGCTGCACGTCCTCGAAGGCGTCGGCGACCTGCTTGGGCGGCTGGACGTCCTGGAGGTTGACCGCCGTGATCGCCACCCCCGACTGGTACTCGTCGAGGATGCTCTGGAGGGTCTCCTGGGTCTTGGCCGCCAGGTTCTCCTTCTCGGTGCTCAGCGCCGGCTGGATGTCCGTGCGGCCGATAGTCTCGCGCATCGCGCTTTCGGCGGCCAGCTTGATGGTCGCTTCCGGGTCGCGGATGTTGAAGAGGAACTGGCCGGCGTTGTCGATGCGCCACTGCACCGAGAAGTCGATGTCGATGATGTTCTGGTCGCCGGTCAGCATCAGGCTTTCTTCCGGGCGGTCGATCTTGCCGCCCACGCTGCCGCCGTCGCGGAGGTTGAAGCCGACGCTGATCTGCCGCACCTGGTCCACCTGCGGGGTCTCGACGGTCTCGATCGGGAAGGGCAGATGCCAATGCAGCCCCGGCGGGTCGAGGGCATCCTGGTTCACCCACTCGCCGAAACGCATCTTCACGCCCTGCTCGCCGGGCTTGACCTGATAGAAGCCGGTGAAGAGCCAGACCGCCAACAGAAGGCCGACGATGACGAGGAAACCCGCGCCGCCGCCCATGCCGGCCGGCAGCACGCTCTTCATGCGGTCCTGGCCGCGGCGGATCAGGTCGTCGATGTCGGGCGGCCGCGGGCCGCCGCCGCCGGTGCCACGGCCCCAAGGGCCTTGCCCTCCGCCACCGCCTCCGGACGAACCTCCGCCCCAGGGGCCGCCGCCATTGCCACCCCCGCCACCGCCTTGAGATTTCCAGGGCATCGTGAAGAATCCTCGCTATCCAGAAGGTCCGTGCCTACAAAGGGCCGGCGCTTTGTCATATATGAGCCAGGGGATCGTCAACGCCAGTTTAATCGGATTGCCGATTCGGCCCAGACGGGCTGACCCCGCCTCTGACGGGCATATCGGGAATAATGCGGAGTTTTCAAGGATGAGCCGGGTAACCGAGGCGCAGGTGATGGAAGCGCTGAAGACCGTGATCGAACCGGGTCGCGGCCAGGACATCGTGGCCCTGAACATGGTTAACGGGGTGGTGGTCAGGGACGGCAACGTCGGATTCGCCATCGAGGTCGACCCGCGCCAGGGCCAGGCGATGGAGCCCCTGCGCAAGCAGGCCGAGCAAAAGGTCCTCGCCCTGTCCGGCGTGTCCTCCGTCACCGCCGTGCTGACCGCCGAGAAGGCCGGTGCCCCGGGGGGTGCCCCAGGAGGCCCTGCAAGCCCCCAGGGCCAGCCCCAGCGCGTTGCTCAGGGGCCGGGCCAGGGAGCCGGCCAGGCCCCCGGCCAAGGACCCGGACAGCGGTCCGGCCCGGAACGGGCCATGGTGCCCGGCGTTCGCGCAATCATCGCCGTGGCCAGCGGCAAGGGCGGCGTCGGCAAGTCGACCACGACCACCAACCTGGCCCTGGCGCTCGCGACCCAGGGGCTCAAGGTCGGGGTCCTGGACGCCGACATCTACGGCCCGTCCCAGCCCCGCATGCTGGGAATCTCGGGCAGGCCCCAGTCCCCCGACGGCAAGGCCCTGACGCCGATGGAGAACTTCGGCATCAAGTGCATGTCCATGGGCTTCCTCGTGCCCGAGGACACGCCGATGATCTGGCGCGGCCCCATGGTGCAGAGCGCCCTGCAGCAAATGCTGCGCGACGTCGACTGGGGCGAGCTGGACGTCCTGGTGGTCGACATGCCGCCGGGCACCGGCGACGCCCAGTTGACCATGGCCCAGCAGGTGCCGCTGGCCGGCGCCGTCATCGTCTCGACCCCGCAGGACATCGCCCTGATCGACGCCAAGAAGGGCCTCAACATGTTCCGCAAGGTCGACATTCCGGTCCTCGGCATCATCGAGAACATGAGCACCTTCGTCTGCCCGAACTGCAGCCACGAAAGCCATATCTTCGGCCACGGCGGCGCCCGCCGGGAGGCCGACAAGCTGGGCATGGCCTTCCTGGGCGAGATCCCCCTCGACATCGAGATCCGCGAGACCTCGGACGAGGGCCGGCCGGTGGTCGTCAGCCACCCGGAGAGCCCGCAGGCCCAGCGCTACCAGGAGATCGCCGGCGCGATCTGGAGCGATCTCTCGGCGCGCCTGGACGACGGCGGGCGGGCCGCCCCGAAGATCGTGATGCAGTAGGGGCGCGGCGCCGCGCTTCGGCTCAGGGCAGGATCTCGATCGGGGTGCCGTCCGCGACCCGGCGCCAGACGTCCCGAACCGCCTCGTTGGTGACCGCGATGCAGCCCTCGGTCCAGTCGCGCAGCAGGCCCGCCGCCCCCAAGGCCCCCAGGCCGTTGGGCAGGCCGTGGATCATGATCATGCCGCCGGGATCCTCGCCCCTTTCGGCCGCCCGGGCCCGGTCCGCCGCCTCCGGGTAGGAGATGTGGAGAGAGAGGTGGTAGCGGCTCTGCGGGTTGCGCCAGTCGATACGGTAGCGGCCCTCGGGGGTCCGGCCGTCGCCTTCCCGCTGCTTGTGCTCCTAATACCAAGGAGCGTTGATAATGACCCATTTGATGGCGCGCGGCGGCCCGCCGGGCAGGCGCGGCCCGCAGCGCGATGCCATCGCA
>JANQGU010000366.1 GCA_028282935.1 Kiloniellales bacterium | reverse complement strand
GGCCCGGCAAGTCTGAAATGACGGTTTTCGAGAAAGAGCTGCAGCGGGAGTTCGAGACGGTCGTGACCGAGCAACTGGACGCCTTGTACCGGACGGCCTTGCGACTTCAGGGCAATCCCGCGGACGCCGAGGACGCGGTGCAGGAATGCTGCGCCCGCGCCTTTCACGGCCTGAAGAACTTCAAGCGCGACGCCAGCATGAAGATCTGGCTGTTCCGGATCCTCAAGAACATCTGCATCGACAAGCTGCGTTGGCGGTCGCGCCTCAGGGTCGTCTCGGGCGACAGCGGAGAGGCCTCGATCGACAGCCACGTGGCGGCCCCGGAGGACACCCCCGAGGAGGCCTGCGTGAGGTCCGCCATCGGCCGCCTGGTCGACAAGGCCATCCTGAGCCTGCCGCTCGAGCAGCGGGCGGTGGTCGTCTTGGTGCTGATCGAGGAGTTCAGCTACGCCGAAGCGGCGGAGGCCCTGCAAATCCCGGTCGGCACGGTGCGCTCGCGGCTGAACCGGGCCCGGGCCCAGCTTCGCAAGGCGATTTCCTCGGACAGCGGCCCCGACGAGCTTGCCGAAGCGCAAGGCACTTCGCCGCCCAGTCAGCGCTTCGTCGTGTGAGGTCCCATGATGTCTAGCCCCTTCCGCACCCTGGACCTGGAACGCCTCGTCGACGGCGAGCTCGACGCTCAGGAAGCCGCTGAGCTGCGCGCCCATGTCGCGGCCTGCGAGACCTGCACCGCCGAGCTCAAGGAGCTCGAGGACCTCAACGCCGTGCTGCGGGCGGGGCGGCGGGAAACCGCGCCGGCCCGGCTGCGCGAGCGGGTCGACCGGATCCTCGACGGCGATCTTGCCGATACGGCTAGGCCTCCCGCCGGCGGCCTCAGCCGCAGGGGCCTGGGCTTCGCCGCCCTGGGCGCCCTGGCGGCGAGCGTGGCGACCGCAGTCGTCCTGCCAAAGCTCATGGTCTCCCAGCTGGAACCGGGAGAGATCGCCGGGACCCTGGTCCGGGATTTCGAGACCTTTCTCTTCGCGGAGCGCGTGCTCGACTTCGTCGAAGCCGACCCCGCCGGCGTGGCAGCCTGGTACCGCGCCCGGCTCGACTTCGACCTGCCGCGTCTGTCCGCCGACCTCAGCGGCTACCGCCTCCGGGGCGGACGGCTCTGCTGGCTTCTCGACCGCCGCCTCGCCTCGCTGAGCTTCGAGGGCGGCGAGGATTCCCTGGCGCTCTACATCATGCCCTCGGACGGTCTGGCGCTGCCGGAAAGCGGCCGGACCGCCGGCGGATTGCGGGACGCGAGCGTCCATCACCGGGACCGCTTCACCAACGTGATCTGGCGCGAGGGCGACCTGGTCCTCGGCCTGGTCGGCGAGGCGCCGTCGGAACGGGTGGAGGAGATCGCCCGGGTCTTCTCCCGGAACGCAGAGGACTGACCCCGGGGTGCGGGCGAAAGGAGCCACGACGTGAAGAAGGAGAAAACCGGCAGCTTCTGCATGAACCGCCGCTCGGCGATCACGGTCGTGGCCGGCGGCGCCATGGTGGCAGGAGGCGGCGGCCCAGGACGGGCCGCCGCTTTCGCTACTTCCCGAACTTGACGCCGTTCACCGCGCCGATGGCGTCGGCCATCATGGGCATGTAGTCGTCGCCGGCGCCCTGGGTCATGGCCAGGGTGTAGCTCTGCTTGGCGGCGGCGCCGATGAGGGTCGTCAGGCCGACCGCGTCGGCCATGTTGTTGTAGTAGCCCATGTCCTTGGCGCAGTTGCGGATGGTGAACTCGTGCGCCTTGGGATCGCGGCCCAGAACCCACTTGCAGTAGTTCTGGAAGAAGATGTTGTTGAGGCCGCCGGCGGCGATGACGTCGTGGAAGGTCTCGATGCTGACCCCGGTCTTCTTGCAGGCCGTGAAGGCCTCGGCGAAGAGCGCGGCGTAGGTCATGGCGACGAAGTTGTTGATCAGCTTCATCTTGTGGCCGGTGCCGACCGGGCCGACATGGATGATGTTCTCGGCCCAGGTCTCGAGCAGCGGCGTCAGCGCCTTGAGGGTCGCCTTGTCGGCGCCGACGAAGGCGTTGAGCCGGCCCTCCTCGGCCTCCTTGGGCGTGCGGCCCAGGGGCGCGTCGATCAGGGTCGCGCCCTTGGCCTTGAGCTCCTCGGCCAGGACCAGGGTGGAGTTGGGATCCGAGGTCGAGCAATCGACCACGGTCAGGCCCTTCCTGGCGCCGGCGAGGATGCCGTCCTTGCGCCGGATCAGGTCCTCGACCTGGACCGAGGAGGTGACGCAGAGGAAGATGACGTCGCTGCGCCTGGCCATGTCGGCCGGGCTCTTGGCCTCCACGGCGCCACGCTTGACCAGGTCCTTGACCGGCTTCTTGTTGCGGTGGCCCAGGATCGTCAGGGGATGGCCCTTCTCGACGATGTTCTTGGCCATGCCGTGGCCCATCAGGCCGACGCCGATGAAGCCGACCCTCTCCTTCTTCGCCGGCGCGGCCTTGGCCGCCGGCTTCTTGGCCGCAGCCTTCTTTGCAGGGGCCTTCTTTGCCGCTACGCGCTTCGCCATTGTGTCCTCCCGGTTCGGATTCGTATTCGTCGGTTCGTGTGTCCCCTCACCCAGCTCCGGCTAAGGCTCGGCCCTTGGCCTCGCCAAGCCTCCTCAGCCCTCTCCCCGGGGGAGAGGGCGGCGAGCGGAGCGAGCGGGTGAGGGGAAAACCTTTCAACTCAAAGACTCTTGCCAGCTTCGGGCGCCTCACTCCGCCGCGACCACCTCCTGCCGCTGGGCGCCAAGCCCCTCGATGCCCAGGGCCATGACCTGGCCCGGCGAGAGGAAGATCGGCGGCTTGTGGCCGAGGCCGACGCCCGGCGGGGTGCCGGTGGAGATCACGTCGCCCGGCTGCAGGCTCATGAAGCGGGTCACGTAGGCGACCAGTTCGGCGACCGGGAAGATCATGGTCCGGGTGTTGCCGCTCTGGCGCCGCGTGCCATCGACGTCGAGCCAGACGTCGAGCGCCTGGGGATCGGGGATCTCGTCGCGGGTCACCATCCAGGGGCCGAGCGGCGCGAAGCTGTCGGCGCTCTTACCCTTGACCCACTGTCCGGTGCTCTCGAGCTGGAAGGCCCGTTCCGAGACGTCGTTGCAGACGCAGTAGCCGGCGACGTAGTCGGCCCAGTCGGCCTGCGCGACGTAGCGCGCCTCCTTGCCGATCACGAAGGCCAGCTCGACCTCCCAGTCGGTCTTCTCGGAGCCGCGCGGGATGACCACCGGGTCGTCGGGCCCGGAGAGCGCGCTGGTCGCCTTCATGAAGATCACCGGTTCCTCGGGGACCGGCAGGCCGGACTCCTCGGCGTGGTCGCTATAGTTGAGCCCGATGCAGACCAGCTTGCCGACCCGCCCGACGCAGGGCCCGAGGCGCGGCTCGCCCTCGACCAGGGGCAGGCTCTCGGGGTCGAGCGCCCGCAGCCGGTCGAGCCCAGCGTCGCCCAGGACCTCGCCGGCGATGTCGTCGACCTGGCCGGAGAGATCCCGGATGCCGCCCTGGGCATCCAGAAGGCCCGGCTTCTCCTGCCCCTTGGGGCCATAACGCAACAGCTTCATGTCTTGGCTTTCCTTCCTGTGTGCTTTCCTGTTCAGCCGCTGGTGACGGGCGTCAGCGCACCCTTGCCGGCGAAGTGGGCGGCGAGGTTGTCGACCACCAGGTCGCCCATGGCCTTGCGGGTCTGGACCGTGGCGCTGCCGACGTGGGGCAGCAGGACGACATGCTCCAGGTCGATGAGTGCCTGCGGGACCTTGGGCTCCTCGGCGAAGACGTCGAGGCCGGCGCCGCCGAGGCGGCCCTCGGCCAGGGCCGCGACCAGCGCCGGCTCGTCGACCACCGAGCCGCGGGCGACGTTGATCAGGGTGCCCTCCGGCCCCAGGGCGTCCAGGACCGGACGATCGACGATGCCCTCGGTCTCGGGCCCGCCCGGGCAGATCACCACCAGGTAGTCGCTGTCCCGCGCCATGGCCGCCAGGTCCGGGTAAAAACGATAGGGCTGGCCCGCCTGCTCCCGCCGGCCGTGGTAGGCCACCTCGCAGCCGAAGACCTGGAGCTTGCTTGCGATGTCCTTGCCGATGCGGCCGAGACCGAGAATACCGACGGTCTTGCCGCGGATCGCCTGCTGCAGCGGCATGGCGCCCTCCAGCCATTGGCCGTCACGCACGAAGCGGTCGGCGGCAACCAGCTGGCGGCTGCACATCAGGATCAGCGCGATGGCCAGGTTGGCGACCTCGTCGTTCAGCACGTCGGGGGTGTTGGCGACGACCACGTCCCTGCCGCTCGCATAACCGACGTCGATGTGGTCCACGCCGACCCCGAAGGAGGAGATGATCTCCAGCTTCGGCAGGGCGTCGATCACGGCGTTGTCCAGGTCGCCGTGATGGCCGCCGGTCGCCATCCCGCGCACGCTGTCCGCGATCTCCGCGAGAAAGGCGGCCTGGTCGGCGGCCTGGTCGTAGCGGTGCACGACGTAGGCGGTCTCCAGGGCCTCCATGACGTGCGGCATCATGCCGCCCATGAGGACGATCTCAGGCTTCATCTCTCCCCCTAAGGAACAGGTCGCGCCAGGAAAGGCTCGCGCTCGATTAAGGTATACATTAGCCTTGGGCGCAGGCAGAGGCCAAGCAGGGACGGACAAGAAAAGCATGAAAGTGGTCATCACGGGCGGCGCGGGCTTCATCGGGCAGCGGCTGGCGCGGCGCTTGCTGGACATCGGCGAGATCACGGCACCCTCGGGAGAGAAGGCGGCGATCGACGAGATGCTGCTCTTCGACCAGGCGGTGCCGGACCCCCTGCCCCCGGCCCTGGCCGAGGCGGCGCGCTTCGTCGCCGGCGACATCAGCGACCGGGCGACGGTGACGGCGCTGATCGACCGCGACGACATCGCGGTCTTCCACCTGGCCTCGGTGGTCAGCGGCGGCGGCGAGCAGGACTTCGACCTGGCGATGCGGGTCAACCTGGACGGCAACCTGCACCTCCTGGAGG
>JANQGU010000336.1 GCA_028282935.1 Kiloniellales bacterium | reverse complement strand
GGCCGGCCTGCCGTTCCCGATCGGCACGCCGGCGCACGGCACGGCCTTCGACATCGTCGGCCAGAACAAGGCCGAGGTCGAGCCGGCCCGCCGGGCCTTTATGACGGTGGCGCGCCTGGCGCAGGGCCGGAAGGATGCCAGCAAGGACGGGAGCAAGGACCGGGGCAAGGGCAGGGGTGCCGCGGCCTGAGCCCGGCGGCCGGCGTTCCTTCGGCGGCGCGCGGGCCCTATAGTTGCCCGAGCCCGTCGCGCCGTGCCGAACTTGGGAGGAGGACCCCCAGCCGTGGCGACCAGCAAGGCCGAGCGGCCCCTGCGCGCCGCCCTGGTGGGCGCCGGCGAGTTCGGCCGCACGCTCCTGGCGCAGTCGCGGCGTCTGGCCGGGCTGACGATCGAGGTGGTCTGCGACCGCGACCCGGCGCGGGCCGTCGCCGCGGCCAGGGCGGCCGGCTACGCCGAGGCGGAGATCAGAGGGAGCGGGCCAGGGGGCAGCCTCGCAGCCGGGGGAGTCCTGCTCGTCGACGACCCGGCGGTCCTGCCGAGCCTGCCCATCGACATCCTGGTCGAGGCGACCGGACAGCCCGAAGCCGGGGCCCGCCACGCCCTGGCGGCGATCCGGGCCGGCCGGCACGTCGCCATGGCGACCAAGGAGACCGACATCGTGGTCGGGCCGATCCTGGCCCGCCTGGCAGCCGAGGCCGGCCGACTTTACACCCTGGTCGACGGCGACCAGCCGAGCCTCCTGGTCAAGCTCTGCGCGCGCCTGGGGACCCTCGGCTTCCCGATCGTGGCGGCCGGCAAGGCGACGGAGTACGAGGTGGCCGTGCCCCCCGACCTCGGCACCGCGGTCTGCCAGGGGCGAAGGCTGGACACGCCGGGGCTCGCGCGCTTCTGGGACCTCGACCCGCAGCGGATCGGGGCGGTCCTGTCCAGCCGGGCGGAGAGCCTGGCCGGCGCGATCCGGCAGACCGTGCCCGATCTCTGCGAGCTCGGGATCGTGGCCAACTGGTCCGGCCTGATGCCCGATCGTCCCGAACTGCACGCGCCCTTCCTCAGGCCCCGCGAGCTGCCGGAGGTCTTCCGGGAGGCCGAGGGGGGCGGCATCCTGGCGCGGGCCGGCGGTCTCGACGTCTTCGTCTGCCTGCGCCGGGACGACGAGCTCGGCTTCGCCGGCGGGGTCTTCGCGGTCGTCGACTGCGCGCCGGCGCTCGGCACGCTCCTGGCGGCGAAGGGGCTGCCGGTCAGCCGCGACGGGACCCGCCTGATGCTCCACAACCCGGTGCATCTGCTCGGCGCCGAGGCGGCGATCTCCATGCTGGAGGCGGCACAGCCGCGAGGACGAGGCCCGCTGCCGCGTCCGCACGTCGACCTCGTCGGGGTGACTACGGAGGCGCTCGCCGAAGGGCAGGTCCTTGCGCTCGGCGAGCGCCACGCGCTGTCCGGCGTGGCGCCGCGCTTGCTGCCCGCGGCGCCCCTGGAGAGGTCCGCCCCGCTGCCCTACTACCTGGCGGCCGGGGCGAGGCTACGCCGGGACCTGGCGCCGGGGTCGACGATCACGCTCGGCGACGTGACGCTCCCAGAGGACTCGACCCTCCTGGCCTTGCGCCGCCAGCAGGACGCGGCCTTCATGGCGCCGCCGACGGACAACCTTTGAGTAGGAAATCAGGAGCTTGGCCGATGTCCCGAATCGTCGATCTCAGCACGCCGATCGTCGACCACTTCCGCTGGCCGGTCGAGCGGAGCCTGCGTGGCGACCTGGAGAAAGGCGACGTCTTCCAGGTCACGCGCCTGGGCTGGTCGGTCCACGGCTTCACCCACATGGACAGCCCGCGCCACATGGTGCCCGGCGGCCCGACCACCAGCGACATCCCCCTGGAGACCACGGTCGGCGAGGCGGCGGTGCTGGACTTCAGCGACATCGCGCCGGAGACGGCCCTGGACGGCGCGGCACTGGCGGCCCGGGCCGGCCATCTCCAGCCGGGCGACATCGCGCTCTTCAAGACCGCCTGGGGCGCGCGCCGTTCCATCGACACGCCGGAGTTCTGGACGGAGGCGCCCTACATCACCCGCGACGGCGCCGAGTGGCTAAGGGCGCGGGCGCCGAGGGCGGTCGGCTTCGACTTTCCCCAGGACTATCCGATCCGCCTGCTGCTGAAGGGCGAGGTCCGGCCGATCGAAGAGCAGGTGACCCACGACGTCCTGCTGCGCCATGGCGTGGTGCTGATCGAGTACCTGGTCAACACCCAGGCGCTCGACCGGGAGCGGGTCTGGTTCTGCTGCCTGCCGCTGAAGATCGAGGACAGCGACGGCGCCCCGGTCCGCGCCATCGCGATGCTCGACGGCTAGATACGGTGCCGGCTGCGTTAACCTCTCGGCGAGGGCCAAGGGGCTAGGCTGGGTCGCAGGAAGAGTTGCGATCTGACCTTATGAGCCTTCGACAAGACGCTGAAACGGATAAGCAAACGGGCTGTCACTGGCTGACCGCCGAGCGCCTGCGCGTCTATCCGCAGATCCTGCTCGTGGTCTTCGGTCTGGCGACCCTGGGCTATGTCCTGGCGTCCGAGGGCCTGCAGGATCCCCTCGGCAAGCCCCTTGGCACCTACTTCAGCCCTTTCCACGCCGGCGCGCGGCTCGCGCTCGACGGCGAGGCAGCGGCCATCTATGACCCGGAACATCTACTGGCCGCACAGCAGGCCGCCATACCGGGAACCGACGATGTCTTCCTCTGGCCGCTGCCGCCGGTCTTTCTCTTGCTGCTTCTGCCCTTCGGCCTGCTGCCCTATGTGCCCGGGCTCATCGCCTGGCTCACCTTCGGCTTCGCCGGCTACGCGCTGTCGCTGTCGCGTGCCCTCACGGACAGGGCGGGGATCTGGGCGGTGCTCGCCTTTCCCGGGGCCATCGTCTGCGCGCTGAACAGCCAGACCGGGCTGCTCGCGGTGGCGCTGCTGGTCGGCGCATTGGGGCAACTGGAGCGCCGGCCGCTGAGCGCTGGCCTGCTCCTCGGCCTGGCCGGCTTCCGCCCGGAGATCGCCGTCCTCGGCTGCCTGGCGCTCGCGGCGGGCGCGCAGTGGCGGGCGCTCGCCGCGACCCTGGCGACTCTCGCCGGCCTGCTGCTGATCTGTTTCGCCGCTTTCGGTGCGGCGCCCTGGCTGGCCTACCGGGATAGCGCGCCCTGGCTGGCCGAGGTCCTGGCCGAGGGCTGGCTGCCTTGGTTCAAGCTGGTCAGCGTCTACGGCAGCGCGCGTTTGCTCAGTCTCGGCGCAGCGCCGGCCGTTGCGCTGCAGGCTGTCGCGGCCGTCCTCGCGCTGGCCGCCCTGGTCTGGGCCTGGCGGCGGCCGGCCGCCGTGGCGTTGAAAGGCGCGGTCCTGGCCTGCGTTGCGCTTCTCGTCTCGCCGCTGACCTTCTACTACGACCTCGTCCTGCTCGCCCCGGCGCTGCTTTGGCTTGCGCTGGAGGGGCGGCGGCACGGCTGGCGGCCACGGGAGCGCGAGGTTCTGGCCGCCGCCTGGGCGTTCCCGCTGATTGCGAGCCCGCTGGCTCAGGCCACGGCCCTGCAGCTTGCGCCCCTGATCACGGCGGTCCTGCTGCTGTCGCTACTCCGAAGGATCGGCCACCAAAGGCCGGAGATGCCGGGCGCCGGCTGATCGCTCCGGCGCCGGCAGGTGTCAGCTCGGCTTTGACGAAAGCCGTCGCCGGACGGATAGTCTCGGCATGAAACCGCGAGTCCTCCAATTGGCGCCGCTGGCCGTTCTCTGCCTGGTCGCTGCGGCCTGCGCCGAGCCCGGCGAGGCCTCCTACCGCCCGGCCTGCGAAAGCGGCCTGGCGGAGGGCTTTGCCGCCTTGGGCAAGGCGGAGGCCCGGGGGCTCAAGGGCTCGGCGAACTGGACCCGTGCGGCCAGCCTCTTGAGCGCCGCGCGGGTGCAGAAGGAGTTCGGGGAGTACCAGAACTGCGCCGTTAAGGTGCAGAGCGCCCGGTCCTATCTGAGCACGCTCGCGACCGAGTAGGCGCCCGGGCTATAACTGGCGGGCTTCGCCGGGCGAGCGTCCGATACCGAGCCCGACCAGCTTCCAGATCACCAGCATGAGCACGATCGAGAGGTAGCCGTCGACGGCGTAGTGCCAGCCGAGGTGGACCGAGCCGAGCAGGATCACGACCGCATAGCCGGTGAGCAGCCAGCCGAGGCGGCGAGAGATCCGCCAGCCCAGGAGCGCCTGCAAGGTGGCGATCGCGAGGTGCAGGCTCGGCATGGCCGAGATCCCGCCGCCAGCCGCGATGCCGGTGCTCTGGTAGTTCTCCCAGAGATAGGCCTGCGCCGCGAGCGACCAGTTGGTGAAGCTGGCATCGGCGGTCCTGAGGTAGTCCATCAGGGGCGCATAGGGGTCCGGGCCGCCGACCACCGGCCCGTAGAAGCAGGGTCCGGCGGAGGAGAGGAGCAGGGCGAGACCGTTGCCGAGCAGGGCCCAGGCGAGGAGGAAGCTGAGCAGATACTGCTGGCGCAGCCGCAGGTCGCGAAGCGAGAAGATCTGCCAGCAGAGGATCAGGTACATCAGCGGCAGCCAGAGGTTATAGAGGTAGCTGACGACCGAGGTGACCGGGGCATGGCCGAGGATCGGCTGCAGCAGTTCCCAGGGGTGCCGGCCGAAGTGCAGGGCCCGGTCCAGCTCCATCAGGGCCTGGTCGTAGGCGAAGGGCTGGATCAGCGGGATCGCGTTC
>JANQGU010000216.1 GCA_028282935.1 Kiloniellales bacterium | reverse complement strand
GCGCGATCCTGGTCGACAACACCACCGCCTCGGCCGAGGTCGCGCGGGAGCTGGCGGCGCTGGGCGCCGGGCGCGGCATCGGGGTGATCGACGCGCCGGTCTCCGGCGGCCAGGCCGGGGCCGAGAACGGCGCGCTGACCGTGATGTGCGGCGGCGAGGCCGCGACCTTCGAGAAGGCCGCGCCGGTGATCGACTGCTTCGCCCGGGCCTGCATCCTGATGGGTCCGGCGGGCGCCGGCCAGCTCACCAAGATGGTCAACCAGATCTGCATCGCCGGCCTGCTCCAAGGCCTGTCCGAGGGCATGAACTTCGGCCGCAAGGCCGGGCTCGACATGGAGAAGGTCATCGAGGTGATCTCCCAGGGCGCCGCCCAGTCCTGGCAGATGGACAACCGCGCCACGACCATGTGCGCCGGCAAGTTCGACTTCGGCTTCGCGGTCGACTGGATGCGCAAGGACCTGGGCATCGCCCTGGCCGAGGCCAAGGGCAACGGCGCCCGCCTGCCGGTCACCGCCCTGGTCGACCAGTTCTACGCCCAGGTCCAGGCCCGCGGCGGCCGGCGCTGGGACACCTCCAGCCTGATCCAGCTCCTGGCGGAGGACTGAGCGGCGCCCCGCCGGCTGTCCCGCAGGCGGGGAGACGGCCCCGGCTCTCCCGGCCCTGCCCGCTGGCGCTGAGTCTCCGCGCCCGCTGATACCAAGGAGCGTTGATAATGACCCATTTGACCGGGTTTGCTTGCCGGTCCGCCAGGCGCGCTTCGCGCAGCGGTGCATTGTACCGTAAGCGGAGCGCAACGCCGCGGGCGGGCAAGCAAACCCGGTCAAATGGGTCATTATCAACGCTCCTTGGTATTAAGCGTCTGCTCTTCAGCCGAAACCGAAGCGGCAGCCGCGCACGCGACGATCATCGCCGCGCCGGCAATCTTCCATATCGACATGATGGATCCTCCCCATTGGGCCGGTCCTTCGGTCGCGCATCAAGACGACCGAGGTCACCTTTCTGTCCCAATGAAGACACCAGCTTGCGCCTCTTGCGGTCGGATATCAACCTTGCCGACCCGGGCGTCCGCGAAGGGAGCCGGCGTGAGCTGAAGCCGTTGTATCGACGGGCGTTCCCCCGCGTGCGAGGGGCCGCGTCGTCTCTTACGACTTGACCTGCGGTGACGCCGCGCGGGAGGCTCGCGGGATGACCGACGGAAAAGATGCCCTGGCCCTGCTGCAGGAGATCGCCGCGCTGACGCCGGCCTGGCGGGCCAACCGCCGGGCCGGCCAGGGGGCCGCGCCGGGCCGGGCCTACGGCGCCGCGGAGGCCGCCGTGCTCGGGCCCGCGGACTGGCAGGCGGCGCGGGCGGAGATCTCGGCCTGGCCGGGCTACCGGCCGACGCCCTTGGTCGCCTTGTCGGGCTTGGCCGCCGAACTGGGGATCGCGCGCCTCGCGGTCAAGGACGAGGGCGGGCGCTTCGGCCTCGGCAGCTTCAAGGCCCTGGGCGGCGCCTACGCGGTGCTGCGCCAGCTCCGCGCCCGGATCGCCGCGGAGACCGGCGAGAGACCCTCGACCGAGGCGCTGCTCGCCGGGCGCTTCGCCGGGATCGCCGGCGGCCTGACCGTCTGTTGCGCGACCGACGGAAACCACGGCCGCTCGGTCGCCTGGGGGGCGCAGACCTTCGGCCTGCCCTGCGTGATCTATCTGCACGCGCAGGTCAGCGCCGGGCGCGAGGCGGCCATCGCCCGCTTCGGCGCCGAGGTCCGGCGGGTGCCGGGGACCTACGACGATTCCGTGCGCCGGGCGGCCGAGGACGCGGCGGAGAACGGCTGGACCGTGGTCTCCGACACCTCCTACGAGGGCTACCGCGAGATCCCGCGCGACGTCATGGCCGGCTACGCGGTGATGGCGGCCGAGGCGCTGGAGCAATGGGAGGGGGCGTCACCGACCCCCGGGCCGACCTCCGGGCCAACTCACGTCTTCCTCCAGGCCGGGGTCGGCGGCCTGGCGGCGGCGGTCTGCGGCGCCCTCTGGCAGAGCCTGGGCGAGGGGCGGCCGCGCTTCATCGTGGTCGAGCCGGAGGCGGCCGCTTGCCTCTTCGCCAGCGCGGCCGAGGGCAAGGCGGCGACCATCGGCGGCGATCTCGACACGATCATGGCCGGCCTGGCGTGCGGCGAGACCTCGCTGATCGCCTGGGACCTCCTGCGCCACGGCGCCGAGGGCTTCATGACCCTGCCCGATGCCTCAGCGCCGCTCTGCATGCGCCTGCTGGCGGAGGGGATGGACGGCGACCCGCCGCTGGTCGCCGGCGAGTCCGCGGTCGCCGGCCTGGCCGCCCTGATCTGCGCCCGCCGCCGCCCCGAGCTGGCCGAAGCGATGGGCCTGGACGCGGAGTCCCGGGTCCTGCTGTTCTCGACCGAGGGCGACACGGATCCCGAGCTCTATCGGGAACTGGTCGGGCGGACGGCGGAAGAGGTGCGGGCGGCGGGGGTGTAGCGGTGTGGACCTGGCGCGCTTCAGTCTGTCATGCCCGGAGCGCGTACGCGCGGCGCTTCGCGCGATCCGGGCATCCATGGCACCGCCTGGCGCCCTTCATCGGCCATGGATCACCGGGTCGAGCCCGGTGATGACAGCGGGTTTGGGGCTGTCGGCGCGACGCCCGACCTGACGGCGGTGGCGGCCGCTCCCGTCGCCGCCCGGCGCTTCGGCCTCGCAGCTACTCCACTGTCATGCCCGGACTTGATCCGGGCATCCATGGCACCGCCTGGCGCCCTTCATCGGCCATGGATCACCGGGTCGAGCCCGGTGATGACAGCGGGCTTGGGGCTGCCGGCGCGACACGCGACCTGGCGGCGGTGGCGGCCGCTCCCGTCGCCGTCCAGCGCCGCGGCCTTGCAGCTACTCCACTGTCATGCCCGGACTTGATCCGGGCATCCATGGCACCGCCTGGTGTCTTCCATCGGCCATGGATCACCGGGTCGAGCCCGGTGATGACAGCGGGTTTGGGGCTGCCGGCGCGACATCCGAGCTGGCGGCCGTGGCGGCCGCTTCCGTCGCCGCCCGGCGCTTCGGCCTCGCAGCTATGGCGTGGACAGATAGCAGAGCGACCCTGGCACCTGCCTCGAACCATCGGCTGTCGGCTTGTTCGTCCAGCCGCTCCTGCCGGTCTTGAGTTGAGGTCTAGGGGAGAGCGGGCTCGCGTGGCATGCTGGGTTCGCCATGCCTCGCCCTGAGCCGAGACGGCGGTCTCGGCCTGGGACTGGCAGGCGAGCGCGGATCGAAGGGAGGAGACCATGTCACGGATCGTGAACGTCGGGGCAGCGCAGATGGGGCCGATCGCGCGGGACGAAGGCCGCGGCCAGGTGGTCGAGCGGCTGATCGCCCAGCTGCGGGAGGCCAAGCGGCGGGGCTGCGACCTGGTGGTCTTTCCCGAGCTGACCCTGACCACCTTCTTTCCGCGCTGGTGGCTGGAGGACGAGGCCGAGCTGGACGCCTTCTACGAGACCGAGATGCCCGGGCCGGAGACCCGGCCGCTCTTCGACGAGGCGCGGCGCCTGGGCCTCGGCTTCTGCTTGGGCTACGCCGAGCTGATTCCCGGCGACGAGGCCCGGCGCCGGCGGCGCTTCAACACCGCGATCCTGGTCGGCGCGGAGGGCGAGCTCCTCGGCAAGTACCGCAAGATCCACCTGCCCGGCCACGCCGAGCACGAGCCGCAGCGCGCCTTCCAGCACCTGGAGAAGCGCTACTTCGAGACCGGCGACCTGGGCTTCCGGGTCTTCCGCGGCTTCGGCGGCCTGATCGGGATGTGCATCTGCAACGACCGGCGCTGGCCCGAGACCTACCGGGTCATGGGCCTGCAGGGGGTCGAGATGGTGCTGCTGGGCTACAACACGCCGAGCCGGCATCCCCTGGCCCCCGACCAGGACGCGCCGTCCTGGCACCACAACACCCTGTCGATGCAGGCCGGCGCCTACCAGAACGGCACCTGGGTGGTCGGCGTCGCAAAGGGCGGGGTCGAGGAAGGCGTGCACCACATCGCCGGCAGCCAGATCATCGCGCCCAGCGGCGAGACCGTCGCCCAGGCGGTGACCGAGGGCGACGAGCTGATCACCGCCGCCTGCGACCTCGATCTCGGCCGCTCCTACAAGACGCAGATCTTCAACTTCGCGCGCCACAGGGAGCCCCGGCACTACGCCCTGATCACCGCGCTGAAGGGCGCGGTCACGCCCGAGGAGGGCGAGCGGATCGAGGCCGCCGCCCAGGAGGCGC
>JANQGU010000174.1 GCA_028282935.1 Kiloniellales bacterium | reverse complement strand
CCGGCGAAGTAGTTGTGCTCCTCGTCGAAGCCGGCCCAGATGCAGTCGCGGTAGCGCGCCTCGCTTCGGGCGGCCGGATTGCACAGCACGAAGTCGCGGTTGCCGTAGACCGCGAAGCCGATCTCGCCGAGCCGCCGGGCGATCAGACCGGGGCTCTCCGGCAGGCATTCCCGGAGCACAAGGTCGGCCTCGCGCCGCGAGAGGTTGGCCAGGAGGTGCGAGACCGAGATCTCGATCTCGATCTCGGGCAGGCGGGCACGCAGCTCCGGCAGATGAGCGGTGAGGAACTGGGCCATGACCTCGCCGATCGAGACCCGCACCGTGCCCTTGACCGAATCGGCGATGCTGGCCTGGCGCCGCTCCACCGCCTCGGCGGAGCGCTCCATCTCCTCGGCCAGGGGCAGCAGCGCCGCGCCGGCCGGGGTCGGCACGAAGCCCTGGGGCAGGCGGTCGAAGAGCCGGGCCGAGAGCGAGTCCTCCAGGGCGCGCAGGCGCCGGCCCGCGGTCGGCTGGGTGACCTTGAGCCGGCGGGCCGCGGCGGAGAGCGAGCCCTCGCGCGCCACGGCCAGAAAGACGCGCAGATCGTCCCAGTTCAGCGACATGGCCAGTTCAGCGACATAACGTGGCTCTCCCAGCTAAACGGATATGTTTGGAGGCTATGCGAAATCGAAAAGCGCGCAACATTTTTCTTTAGGCTATTCCGGAGTCTCGAAAGCAACACCCAGCCCAGCGAGACGACCATGTACTTCGACAGCCGACTCTGGATCTTCACCAAGGGCGTGCGCGGCCGCATCGCCGCGGCGGGGGGCATCGGCCTCCTGTCGTCGCTGCTGGGCGTCGCCCGCCTGGCACTGCTCGGCTGGCTGCTGGGCCTGGTCTTTGCCGGCGAGCCCTTCGCGGCCCTACTGCCGGCCGCCGCCGGCGTGGCCGGCGTGATCCTGCTGCGCGGCGGGGTCGAGTACTGGCGCCTGGCCCTGGCCCACGAGACCGCGGCGCGGGTCCAGCTCCACCTGCGCGCCCTGCTCTACGACAAGGTCCTGGAGCTGGGCCCGGCTCACTTCGGCCTGAGCCGCAGCGGCGAGGTCATCACCTCGCTGGTCGAGGGGGTCGAGCAGCTCGAGGTCTACTTCGGCCGCTACCTGCCGCAGCTCCTGGTCGCCGCCCTGACGCCACTCGCCATCTTCGGCTTCGTCGCCTTCCTCGACCTGCCGGTCGCCGGCGTCCTGCTCGGCTTCGCCCTGGTGACCCTGGTGGCGCCCTCGCTGTTCCAGCGCTGGGACGCCCGCGCCGCCCTGGCCCGCTCCAAGGCCTACCGCGCCTATGCCGCCGAGTTCCTGGACGCGATCCAGGGCCTGGCCACCCTCAAGGCCTTCGGCCAGAGCCGCAGCCGCGCCAAGCTGCTGGCCGAGAAGGGCGAGACCCTGTTCCGCCGCACCATGTTCGTCCACGCGACCAGCGCCCTGACCCGCGGCATCACCGACAGCGGCATCGCCATCGGCGCGGCGGCGGCGCTGGCCCTGGGCGCCTATCGCTTCGGCCAGGGCGAGATCTCGCTGACCGCGCTGCTGGTCATCCTGATGCTGGGCGTCGAGGTCTTCCGACCGCTGCGCGACCTGCGCGACCTGCTGCACGACGGCATGCTGGCGCAGTCCGCGGCGGAGGGCGTGCTCGACCTGTTCGGCCGCCGGCCCCTGGTCCGCGACGCGGCCGCCTCGCGGGACGGCGGCGAGCGGCTGGAGCCGAGCCTCGCCTTCGAGGACGTCCGTTTCAGCTATCCCGCCGGCCGCGGCGCGACCCACGACGGCCTGAGCTTCACCGTCGGCGCCGGCGAGCGGATCGGCATCGTCGGACCCAGCGGCTGCGGCAAGTCTTCGATCCTGCGCCTGCTGCTGCGCTTCTACGAGCCGCAGGCGGGGCGCATCCTGATCGGCGGCCGGGACATCCGCGACCTCGACTTCGAGACCCTGCGCCGCTGCTTCGCCATCGTCAGCCAGGACACCTACCTCTTCCACGGCACGGTCGAGGACAACCTGCGCCTGGGCAAGCCGACGGCGAGCCGCGAGGAGCTGGAGGCGGCGGCCAAGGCGGCCAACGCCGAGGACTTCATCCGCGCCCTGCCCCAGGGCTACCGGACCGTGATCGGCGAGCGCGGCATCCGGCTGTCCGGCGGCCAGCGCCAGCGCATCGCCATCGCCCGGGCGCTGCTGCGCGACGCGCCGATCCTGATCCTGGACGAGGCCCTTTCGGCGGTCGACGCCGACAACGAGGCGGTGATCCAGGAGGCCCTGGACCGCCTGATGCAGGGCCGCACCACCCTGACCCTGGCGCACCGGCTGTCCAGCGTCATCGGCTCCGACCGGATCCTGGTCATGGAGCGGGGCCGGGTGGTCGAGTCCGGCAGCCACGACGCGCTGGTCGCCCGCAAGGGCGTCTACCACCGCCTGATGGCCGAGCAGCTGCGCGACAGCGCGGCCGGACGCGAGATCATCCTGCCGCAGGCGGCGCCGGCCGAAGACGGGGTGCCGGAGGAAGACGCCCGGACGGCGGCCGCCGAGGAGCGACCAGAGGACGCCATCGTCCGGGCCGAGGGCCTGGGCTGGCGCGGCGTGCTGCGCGAGCTGCTGGGCTTCATCCTGCCCTGGAAGGGACGGCTGACCGTGACCGTGCTCCTGGGCATCGGCCGGGTCGCCGCCTTCATCGGGGTCGGCGTGGTCTCGGCCCTGATCGTGGCCGGCCTGAAGACCGGGGCGCCGGTCGGGGGCCTGACGGTCGCGCTGCTCCTGCTCGCGCCGGCCGCCGGGCTGCTGCACTGGCTGGAGTCCTGGATCGCCCACGACATGGCCTTTCGCCTGCTGGGCGACCTGCGCCGGCAGCTCTTCGACAAGCTGGACCGCCTGGCACCGGCCTTCCTGGTCCGCCGGCGGACCGGCGACCTGGTCGCCATGGCCACCCACGACGTCGAGATGGTCGAGTACTTCTTCGCCCACACCGTCGCCCCGGCCGTCGTCGCGGTGCTGGTGCCGACGGCCGTGGTCGGCACCCTGCTGGCCTTCGACTGGCGGCTGGCGGCGGCGCTGGCGCCCTTCCTCCTGTTCGTCGGCTTGAGCCCGCTCCTGCTGCGCCGCCGGATCGACCGCCTGGCGGCCCGCTCCCGCGAGGCGCTGGGCGAGCTGAACGCCCAGGCCGTGGACAGCGTGCAGGGCCTGACCGAGATCCTGGCCTTCCAGCAGGGCGGCGCCCGCCGCGCCGCCTTCCTGGAGGGCGTGCGCCGGCACCACCGCTCGCGCCTGCCCTTCCACCGGGAGCTGACCGCCCAGACCGCGATGGTCGAGGTCGCCACGGCCCTGGGCGGCCTGGCGATCGTCGCCATCGGCGGCTATCTGGCCCAGGCCGGCGCCATCCCCACGGCGCTGCTGCCGCTCTTCACCCTGATCGCCATGGCCGCCTTTCTGCCGGTCTCCGAGATTGCGGACGCCGGCCGCCAGCTCGCCGACACCTTCGGCGCGACGCGGCGGCTCTACGCCGTGAACCACGAGCCGGTGCCGGTCACCGACGGCGCGCTGAGCGACGACCCGCAAAGCGAGGGCGGGGCCGAGGTCGCCTTCTCCGAGGTCACCTTCACCTATCCCGGACAGACGCGGCCGGCGCTGGAGGGGGTCTCCTTCGCCGTGCCGGCCGGCAAGACGGTCGCCCTGGTCGGCGCCTCCGGGGCCGGCAAGACCACCATCGCGCACCTGCTGCTGCGCTTCTGGGACCCCGAGGCCGGGGAGATCCGCCTGGCCGGCGAGCGCCTGGGCGACCACCGGCTCGACAGCCTGCGCCGCTGCGTCGCCCTGGTCGCCCAGGACACCTACCTCTTCAACGACAGCCTGGGCGCCAACATCCGCATCGCCCGCCCCGACGCCGGGGACGAAGAGCTACACGACGCGGTCCGCCAGGCCGCCCTGGAGGACTTCGTCGCCAGCCTGCCCCAGGGCCTGGAGACCCCGGTCGGCGAGCGCGGCATGACCCTCTCGGGCGGCCAGCGCCAGCGGGTCGCCATCGCCCGCGCCTTCCTCAAGGACGCCCCGGTGCTGGTGCTGGACGAGGCGACCTCGCACCTCGACGCGCTGAGCGAGCAGGCGGTGTACCGGGCCCTGGCCGAGCTGATGAAGAACCGCACCACCCTGGTCATCGCCCACCGCCTTTCCACCGTGCGCGACGCCGACCGGATCCTGGTCATGGACCGCGGCCGGGTCCTGGAGGCCGGCCGCCACGAGGAACTGCTGGCCCAACGCGGCGCCTACGCCCGCCTGGTCGGCCGCCAGCTCGCGGCGGGACGGCAGGCGGCGGAGTAAAGAGGAAACCCGGCCTGGCAGCGCCGTCCGCGGTCTTCGCACCCTACTTCGCGGTGAAGCCGCCGTCGACGTAGAGGACCTGGCCGGTGACGTAGTCGGAGGCGGGGGCGGCCAGGAAGATGGCGGCGCCGCGCAGGTCCTTCAGGCGGCCGTTGCGGCCGATCGCGGTCTGCGCCGCTATGCGCGCCGAAAGCTCCGTGTCGGCGAAGACCGGCGCCGCGAGCTCGGTCGGGAAGAAGCCCGGGGCGATGGCGTTGCAGGTCACGCCGTCCTTCGACCAAGCCTCGGCCATGGCGCGGGTCAGCTGGGCGATGCCGCCCTTGGAGGCGCCGTAGGCCAGGCCGTTCCGGAAGGCGCGGGCCGACTGCAGCGAGGCGATGTTGAGCACCCGGCCCCAGCCCTTGGCCCGCATCGCCGGGACCAGGGCCTTCGCGAGGAAGAAGGGCGCGGCCAGGTTGATCGCCAGGGTCAGGTCCCAATCGTCGGGGGTGATCTCCTCGGCCGGCTGGCGCAGGTTGACCCCGGCGGCGTTGACCAGGATGTCCGGGGCGCCGAAGGGCCCGGCCAGGGCCGCCGCCGGCGCCTCCAGACGCCGGTGGTCGGCCAGGTCGGCGACCACCGCGGCCGCGCTCGCGCCCGCCGCCTCGACCGCCGCCACCGCCTCGGCCAGCCTGGCCTCGCGCCGGCCGGCGACCACCACAGCCGCGCCGGCCCCGGCCAGCGCCAGGGCGATCTCGCGGCCGATGCCGCTGCCGCCGCCGGTCACGGCGGCGACGCGGCCGGTGAGGTCGAAGAGCGCCTGCATGGCTTTCGATCCAGCTTCAGACCTGTCCCTTCCAGGGCACCAGGGTCCGCTCAAGGTAGCGCATGAAGAGGTCGAAGAGGTAGGCGATGCCGCCGATGACGACGATGCCCATGACCACGACCTCGGTCACCAGGAACTCCGCCGCGCTGAGCACCATGTGGCCGAGGCCGGCCTCGGCGGCGACCATCTCGGCGGCGACCAGGGTGGTCCAGCCGAAGCCGATGCCGATCCGCATGCCGGTCAGGATCTCCGGCAGGGCGCCCTTGAGGATGACGTGGAAGACGACCTGGGCGCGCGAGGCGCCCATGGAATAGGCGGCATGGATCTGCTCGATGGCGACCGAGCGCACGCCGGCGCGGGTGTTCAGCGCCATGGGCGCGAACATCGCCAGGAAGATCAGGACGATCTTCTGCAGGTCGCCGATGCCCAGCCAGATGATGGTCAGCGGCAGGTACCCGAGGGGCGGGATCGGCCGGTAGAACTCGATCGGCGGGTCGAAGACGCCCCGGGCCACGCGGTTGACGCCCATGGCGATGCCGACCGGGATCGCCAGGGCGCAGGCCAGGGCGAAGGCGCCGAAGACCCGGTAGAGGCTCCAGTAGGTGTGCTGCAGCAGGGTGGCGCCGGCGAACTCCTCGCCCCAGAGCGAGAAGAAGCGGCCGATCACCGCCCCTGGCGAGGGCAGGAACAGCGGCCGGACCCAGCCCATGTAGGTGACCAGCCACCAGAGGAAGATCAGCAGGACCGTCGTGGCAACGCTGATGCCGAGGCTGCGGCCGGTGCCGGGCGCGCCGTAGCTGTCGCCCGGCTTGACCGGGCCGGCGGAGAACAGGCCGGCGATGCGGCCGGTGAAGGACAGGGTCGCGTCAGCCATGACTACCTCCCGCGGTGAGCTCGTCGCCGTGGATAATGCCGAGCACGGTCTCGCGCATCTTGATGAAGTCCGGGCTCGACTTCACCGCGCGGGCGTCCCGGCTCTCGAAGAAACGATGGCAGAAGTCGAGCTCGTACTCGTGGGTGATCCGCCCGGGCCGCGGCGACATCACGATCAGGCGCGTCGCCATGAAGAGGGCCTCCTCGACGCTGTGAGTGATGAAGAAGACCATCTTGTTGGTCTCGCGCCAGACGTCGAGGATCAGCTCCTGCACGGTCTCGCGGGTCAGGGCGTCGAGGGCGCCGAGCGGCTCGTCCATCAGCAGGGCCTCGGGATCGCTGGTCAGCGCCCGGGCCAGCCCGACCCGCTGCTGCATGCCGCCGGAAAGCTCGTAGATATGGTGACCTTCGAAGCCCTCCAGGCCGACCAGCTGCAGGTACTTGCGCGCGGTGCTGCGCCGTTCCGACTTCGCCACGCCCTGCAGCTTGAGGCCGAAGGTCACGTTCTGCAGAACCTTGAGCCAGGGCAGCAGCGCGTGCTTCTGGAAGACCACGCCGCGGTCGGCCCCCGGCCCGGTCACCGGCCTGCCGTCCAGCAGGACCTGGCCCCGGCTCGGCTGGATGAAGCCGGCCAGGAGGTTCAGCAGGGTGGTCTTGCCGCAGCCGGAGGCGCCGAGGGCGACCACGAAGTCGCCGTCCCTGATCGCCAGGTTGACGTTCTCCAGGGCGTGGACCTCGCCGCCGCCGCGGGTCGGATAGATGACGGTGACGTCGTCGACTTTCAAGTCGGCCATGACGGACCCCTTCTCCGGCCGGGACCAGGGCCCCGGGCCAAAGGATGAGGCAGAAGGCGCCCGCCGCGCCCCGAGCCCCGGGGGCGGCGGACCCTCCCGCAACCAGTGCTACTTGCCGAGGGCCTTGTTGACCCAGGTCGCGTTCACCACGGCGCCGTAGTCGGGCAGGACGGCGTCGACCTTCTTCTCGGCCTTGAGGAACTCCGAGGTGAACTGCAGCGCGCGCGCCGCGCCGCCCTCGGCGCCGCCGCCGAGCCAGCGGGTCGAGGCCTGCTCCTCAAGGGTCGGGAAGTCGTAGAGCGCGAGCACGCCGGGCACGTCCTTGGGCTCGCCGCCGATCAGCTTGACGATCTTCCCCACCGGATCGGAGTCCGGCCCCCAGGCCGCCGGGTTGCTGCGGTAGGCCTCGTCGGCCGCCGCCAGGGACTTGACCAGATCGACCATGAAGTCGGGGTTGGCCGCGGCCCAGTCCTTGTCCGAGACCATGCCGTCGAAGGTCGCCTTGCCCCAGGCGCTGAGCTGGCCGGAGGTGATCAGGACCTTGCCGGACTTCTTGATGCGGCCCAGCGCCGGATCCCAGATGAAGGCCGCGTCGATGTCGCCGCGTTCCCAGGCCGCGGCGATGTTGTTCGGCTGCATGTTCAGGACCCGGACTTCCTTGGGATCGATGCCGAACTGCTCCAGCGCGAAGAGGGTATGGAAGTGGGTGGTCGAGACGAAGGGCACGCCGAGCTTCTTGCCCTTGAGGTCCTGGGGCGCGGTGATCCCCGAGCCGTCGCGAACCACCAGGGCCTCGGCCGAGGCGATGTCCTCGACGATCCAGAACAGCTCGATCGGCAGGCCGCGGCTGACCCCGGCGGCGATCGGGCTGGAGCCGGCCATGGCGATCTGCACGTCGCCGGAAGCCATGGCGTTGATCACCTTGGCGCCGGAATCGAACTTCTTCCAATTGATCTCGTAGCCGGTGGCCTTCTCGATGGCGCCATCGACGATCGCGACCTTCCAGGGGTTGTAGACCAGCTGATAGCCGATCGTGACCTCCTTGTCGGCCGCTTGCGCCGTGGCGACGAAACTGGCGACGGCCAGGCCGGCGCCCAAGAGAACTCCCAGAATGCGTTTCATGATTCCTCTCTGTGACTCGATGGATTGTTGTTGTTCCCGGTCGCCCGGCTCGGCGCCGGACAGCGGGTTGACGGAAAGCCTCGTTTGTCTCCCCCTTGGCGGCTTCGCCCGCGTCCGCTGAGGCCCGCCTCGGCCTTCCCATCTCGGGGCCGAGGACAGGATCTCACCATCCTCTTACGCCCGGCAAGGCCGAAGGTCGTACACCGGCCCCTAGATCCGCGGAGCCGGGGCAGCCCCTTGAGTCGGGATGCAAATGACAACCGGCGCGCCGCCGTCACCAGCGTCCGGAGCCCGGCGTCATGGCTGCCTTGGGCAGGCGGATCGGGAAGCGGTCGCGGATGTCCGCGTCGAGCGCCGGGTCGATGTGGGCGGGGTAGTGCTCGGCCAGGATCTCGCGGACCCGTGCCAGGGCCCGGGCGCGGATGTCGCTGCCGCCCCGCTGCTGCCATTCCTCCGGCGTGCTGCGGTCGCCCAGGCGCGGATAGACGTACTCCTTCTCCATCAGCTCCAGGGTCTGGCTGCTGCCCAGGAAGTGGCCGGCCCCGGTCGCGACCTCCTCGATGGTGTCGACCGCCAGGGTCTCCTCGGTCACCTCGATCCCGCGCACGGCACGCAGGACGAAGCCCAGCATCTCGTCGTCCAGGACGAAGGATTCGAAGGAGCAGCCGAGCAGGCTCGCCAGCATGCCGGAGGATTCATAGACCAGGTTGGCGCCGGCCAGTCCGGCCAGGGCTGTGGTCAGGGCCTTCTCGTAGCCGGCCTGCTCGTCCGGGATCTTGGAATCCGCCATGCCGGCGGCCACGCCGCTGGGCAGGTCGTAGAAGTTGCCGATCTGGGCGGCGGCCGCGTTGAGGATCGCCTCCTCGCCGCCGCCTCCGGAGAAGGCCCCGGTGCGCAGGTCCGAGACCATCGGCCAGTTGCTGAAGATGAAGGGGTGGCCGGGCCGGATCAGGTTGACCAGCAACAGCGCCGCCAGGGTCTCGGCCACGGTCTGGACCAGGGTCCCGGCCAGGGCGGCCGGCGCGGTCGCGCCCGACTGGCCGGCGGTGATGGCGTTGATCGGCATGCCGTGGCGGACCGCCTCGAAGATGGTGTCGCAGGCATCGGCGCCGTAGCGCAGCGGCGGCACGATGGGGCTGGAGTGCAGCTTGCAGACCGGCCGCTTGGCGAAGGCGCCCTCGCCGCCCAGGACGCGGTCGAAGAGGGCGATCACCGGCGCGACGTTCTCGGCCACCGTGATGGCGGTGCCGAGGTGCTTGTCGGTGCCGGCCAGGCAGGCATAGGCGGTGTTGAGGTCGAGCTCACGCGAGTCGGCGAGCTCGGTGGCGATGACGCAGCGGGTGAACCAGTGCACGTTGTCCAGCCGGTCGACCAGGCGGGCGAAGTCGTAGAGGTCGGTCAGGCCGGCGTCGCGATAGCGGCCGTCCGCCGGATCCAGGACCTTGACCGCGGCGCCGCCGGTGCCGAAATGCACCCGCCGGCCCGAGATCTCCAGGTCCTTGTCGGGATTACGGGCGTGCAGGGTCAGGCCGTGGGCTGCGCCGGCGATCGTGTCCTCGACCAGGCTCCTGGGGTAGCAGAGCCGGCCCTGGTCGTTGATCCGCGCACCTTTCTCCAGCGCCAGGTCGCGCAGGGCCGGCGTCGGGTCGGCCATCCCGACCCGTTCCAGCACCTCCAGGGCGGCGTCGTGGATCCGGGCGAGGTCGTGCTCCGAGAGCGGCAGGTAGCGGCCGCCGCGCAGGCCCGGAGCGACCGGCGCCGGACCTGAAGCGTCGCCGCCGCCCCGCTCGGCCAGCTTGGCCGCCCGCGCGCGGCCCCGACGCCGTCTTTCCTGACCGGTCATGTCATCCTCCCCGCGTCATATGCAGCGGCCGCCGTCGACGGCCAGGCAAGTGCCGGTGATCATGGCCGCGTCGTCCGAGGCCAGGTAGGCGGCGGCCGCCGCGACGTCCTCCGGCGCGACCAGGCGCCCCAGGGGAATGCCGGCGGAGAAGGCGGCGCGGGCGTCCTCGGACGGGGCGCCGCCCATGAACTCGCTCAGCATGGGCGTGTCGGCGACCGCCGGACAAAGCGCGTTGACCCGGAAGCCCTCGGAGGCGAGTTCATGGGCGGCGCCCTTGGCCGCGGCGTAGAGCAGCAGTTGCGGGCGCGGGGTCAGCGCGATGCCCGAGGCGGTGTTGATGATCACGCCCCGGCCCTGCCGCCGGAACACCGGCAGCACCGCGCGGCAGCCGAGGAAGACGCTGCGCAGATTGACGTCGAGCAACGCGTCGTAGAGCTCCTCGGTGACCTCTTCCAGCGGCTGCGGCCTCTGCCCGATGCCCGCGTTGTTGACCAGAACGTCGAGGGCGCCGAAGCGCTCCAGCGTGAAGTCGATCATGCGCCGGAGGTCGCCGGCCCGGGTGACGTCGGTCTCGATGAAGGCGCTGTCCCGGGGCGCCGCGCCGGCCAGGCCGCGGCCCTTGTCGCCGTCGATGTCGGCGATGACGACCTGCGCCGCCTCGTCGAGAAAGCGCCGGGCGATCGCTGCCCCGAATCCCGAGGCGCCGCCGGTGACCACCGCAACTCTGCCCTCAAGCCGCTTCAATGACGGGCTCCTTCCTGCCTGCCTCTCGAAGGCTAGAGCATCAGGACGCCGTGGGATCGCGACAGAGCGACTGACTTAGACAATGCACGCCACCGCCGCCTAGGGTGAACATCGACATGTCCGGCGCGTAGACCTTGAACCCGCGCTCCTCCAGGCGCCGGTTCACCTCCGGGCTGCTGGCCATGGACAGCACGCGCCGCTCGCCGAGGGCCACGAGGTTGACGGCGAGGTCGCGGGCGCAGTCGGCGTAGCCGACCTCGATGAACTCGATCCCCTTGCCGCGCAGCCAGGCGACCACCCAGGGCTCGAGGGCCTCGGTGCAGGCCACGGCGAGCTTGGGCGCCACCATGGAGATCAGGGCGTCCATGTGGATGAAGTGGTCCGGGATGGGCGCGACCTGGGCTTCCCAGCCCCGATCGCGCATCCAGCCGGCAACCTGCTCGGCCCCGGCCTGCTCGGAGCGCAGGGTGCTGTAGCCGACCAGGGCGACCCCGGGCTCGATGATGACGAAGTCGCCGCCCTCGAAGTGCCCCGCCGTGACCATCCGAAAGATCGGAATGCCGTGGTCCTGGTAGAACTTGATAGCCGTGACGTAGTCGGCGCGCCGGCTCTTGAGCTGCATGTGGCAGATGACCGGGCCGAAGGGGGTCATGAAGCTGGAGTCGCGGGCGAAGAAGTTGCGATGCAGGACCTCGTCGGCGTCGAGGTAGTGGCAGGCGACCCCGGCGTCCTCGTAGCAGCGCACCATCTCGGCGTGCTGCGCCTGGGCAAGCTGCAGATCGAAGGCCACGCCGAGCTGCTCGGCGTTCTGCAGGGTCCGCCGGGCGATCGGACCGGCATCCTCCCAACGGTAGAAATCGGGATGTCCCAGGAGGACGTCGCGCAGGGTGCCGTACTCGCTGTCGATGCCCCAGTTGCCGAGCTTGGCGGGAGCGACGGACATTGCCTTATCTCCTGGCGCCCATCTCCTGGCACCTGTCGCCCGGCGTCAGCGCACGGTCAGGCAGCCGACCTTGGCCAGGTTGCTGACCTTGCGGGACACGCTGCCCAGCAGCATGCTCTCCATGTCGCCGAGGCCCCGCGAGCCCATGATGATCAGGTCGACCCCGCTCTCGGCGGCATAGCGCAGGATGGCGCCGGCCGGGTCGCCCGGTCGCACCTCGTTGCGGACGTCCTTCGCGCCGTGCTTCTTGGCGCGGGCGTTGGCCTCGCCGAGGATCGTCTGGCCGATCTTCTGCAAGGTGGTCAGGCGGGATTCCTGCACCAGCTCGACCTCCGCCATCTGGCGCAGGCTGTCGGGGAGCTGCATGTCCCGGATCACGTAGATGAGGACCAGAACGGCGTCGAACTTCTCGGCGATCTGGGCGCCCATGTCGAGGGCGCGCTGGGACGGCTGCGAGCCGTCGATCGCCACCAGAATCTTCTTGAGCATCGGCCCTGTTCCATTCTCGGACCCCGGGTGACGTCGTGCGCGCCTGGCGGTATCTCGCCCGGGACTCGGCGGGAAGGTGGGGGCGCTGCAAGCAGCGCCCCCGAAGTACGGCAGGTTGACTAGCGGTGCCTTAGAGGCCGAGCCACTTGTTCACGATCTCGGTGTTCTCCGACACCCACTTCTTGGCGTATTCGGCAGGCTCTTCCTTGTCGACCACCAGGGCATAGGTCCAGGCGCTGACCAGGGCGGAGTTCATCTGGATGTTGCCCAGCAGCTGGGCCATCTCGGGCGCACGCGTCTCGAGAGACTTGGAGTAGGCGATGTGCACCTTGGTCGGCGGCCAGGCGACGTCGATCTTGGACTTGTTGAACCAGTCCGGATCGTCGGTCGGCTGCACCATGGTCCAGCGGGATTCGTCGTAGTCCGGCTCTTCGAGCTGGACCAGCTCGTGGAGCTGGAACATGTGGTGCGGGCCGTAGCAGAAGAAGACGAAGGGCCGCTTCTTGGTCACCGCGTCGTCGAGCTGCGCCAGGACCAGGGTCTCCTCGATGGTGGTCAGCTCGAAGAACTGGTCGTAGCCGTAGCCGCGGGCCTTGACCTTCTCGACGTTGGTCGAGGCCCAGCCCGGGGCGCCGACCCAGAGCTCGCCCTTGCCGTCGTCGTTGGAGTCGAAGAGCTTGGAGACGTCGGGGTTGACCAGCTGGGTGATCTTGGTGATGCCGTGCTCCTCGGAGGTCTGCTTGGTCACGCAGATGCCCTGGACGGCGGCGTAGGGCTGGTCACTCATCACGACCGACTTCTTGTCCTGGACGTACTCCTTGGCCAGGTTCTCCTGGTTCGGCATCCAGACTTCCGGATGGACGTCGATGTCGCCCTTGGCCCGGTCCATGGCCTTGAAGACGACGGCGTTGGTGCCGGGCACCAGCTCCACCTCGGTGCCGAAGTTCTCCTCGGCGATGACCTTGATGACGTTGGCGGTGATGTTCACCGAGGGCCAGTTCGGCACACCGATGCTGACCTTGTCCTGGGCCGCGGCGGCGGTCGAAAGGCCCGCCACGGCTATAGCGGCGGCAGTGAAACGTGTTGCGCTCTTCAACATTCAGATGTCTCCCTTACCTCAGATTTCCTCTGTTTCTACCATTTGGTTCGGATCAGGCGGGTCCGCTACGCCCCTGGACGATGCGGTCCAGGATCATGGCGCAGAAGAGAATCGCGAAGCCAGCCAGCATTCCCTGTCCCTCGGCCGCGTACTGCAGCGCTTCCAGCACGTCCTCGCCCAGGCCCTTGGCGCCGATCAGAGAGGCGATAACCACCATCGACAGGCACATCAGGATGGTCTGGTTGATCCCGGTCATGATGGACGGCAGGGCCAGCGGCAGGTCGACCTTGAACAGCAGGAAGCGCTTGTTGGCCCCGAAGGCCATGGCGGCCTCGCGGACATGCGCCGGCACGCCGCGCAGGCCCAGGACCGTCAGGCGGATCACCGGCGGCATGCCGAAGATTAGGGTCGCCAGGATCCCCGGCGGCTTGCCGGTGCCGAAGAAGGCGATGACCGGGATCAGGTAGACGAAGGCCGGCATGGTCTGCATGAAGTCCAGGATCGGCCGCACGACGGCGAAGGCCGACTTGCTCTTGGCGCACCAGATCCCGATCGGGATGCCGATGGCGATGCAGATGAAGGCCGCCGCGCCCAGCAGCGCGACCGTCGCCA
>JANQGU010000151.1 GCA_028282935.1 Kiloniellales bacterium | reverse complement strand
CACCACGCTCGCGATCCTGGCCGGCTTCGCCCATAACCGGCGGGTCATGATCCAGGGCTATCACGGCACCGGCAAGTCGACCCACATCGAGCAGGTCGTGGCGCGCCTGAACTGGCCCTGCATCCGGGTCAACCTGGACAGCCACATCAGCCGCATCGACCTGATCGGCAAGGACGCCATCGTCCTGCAGGACGGCAAGCAGATCACCGAATTCCGCGAGGGGCTGCTGCCCTGGGCGCTGCAGCACCCGGTCGCTCTGGTCTTCGACGAGTACGACGCCGGCCGCCCGGACGTCATGTTCGTGATCCAGCGCCTGCTGGAGGTCGAGGGCAAGCTGACCCTGCTGGACCAGAACCGGGTGATCCGCCCGCACGCGGCCTTCCGGCTGTTCTCGACCGCCAACACGGTCGGGCTCGGCGACACCACCGGCCTCTACCATGGCACCCAGCAGATCAACCAGGGCCAGATGGACCGCTGGAACATCGTCGCGACCCTGAACTACCTGCCGCACGACGAGGAGGTCGCGATCGTCCTGGCCAAGGCGCCGGCCTACGACACCCCCGAGGGCCGCAAGACCATCGCGGCCATGGTCGCCCTGGCCGAGCTGACCCGCAGCGGCTTCATCAACGGCGACCTCTCGACGGTGATGAGCCCGCGCACGGTGATCACCTGGGCCGAGAACGCCGAGATCTTCAAGGACATCGGCTACGCCTTCCGCGTGACCTTCGTCAACAAGTGCGACGAGGTCGAGCGCTCGGTCGTCGCCGAGTACTACCAGCGCTGCTTCGGGACCGAGCTGACAGACGAAGGGGCGAAGGCCCTTCTGGTCTAGGAGACTTCCGGGATGTCGGACCTCGGATCCCGCGACGAATCCCCGCTGGAGCGCTTCAAGCGCATCACCGGCGCCACCCTGCGCGCGATCTCCGAGCAGCCCGAGGTCACGGTCAGCTTCGCCCCCAGCGGCCAGGGCCTGATCGGCAAGGAGGCCCGACTGACCGCGCCCGGGCGCGAGCTGCCTGCCGAGGACCGATCGCTGGCCCGCGGCGAGGCCGACGCCATCGCCCTGCGGCTGCGCTACCACGACGAGACCCAGCACGCCAAGCGGCGCCCGGGCGCCCAGATCGCCCGTGAGGTCTACGACGCCGTCGAGCAGGCCCGCTGCGAGGCGCTGGGCATGCGCCGCATGGCCGGCGTGGGCGTGAACCTGGATGCCGCGACCGAGACCGACTACCGCAAGCGGGGCCTGGCCCGGGCGGCGACCCAGGACGAGGCGCCGCTGTCCGAGGTCATGCACATGCTCGCCCGCGAGGCCATGACCGGCATCGCCCCGCCGCCCGCCGCCCGGCAGATGATCGATTGCTGGCGCGCCAGCTTCGACGCCCGGGTGCTGGAGGCCCTGAGCAACCTCAACGGCCTGGCCGACGACCAGACGGCCTTCGCCGAGGAGGTGCGCCGCCTGCTCGGCCACCTGAACGTCGAGCTGGGCAGCGAGGAAGAGGGCGACGGCGAGGAGCAGAGCGAGGGCGAGCAGCAGGAAGGCCAGAGCGAGGCCTCGGAGGAGAGCAGCGAAGGCAGCGAGGAGGACAGCGGCGAGACCCTGGCCATGCTGGAAGGCGAGCGCGGCGACAGCAGCGAGGCCGAGAGCCTGGACGATGCCAGCGCCGAGCTGGACAGCGAGATGATGCCCGGCGCCGGCGAGGACGAGCCCGGCGATCCCGGCCGGCCGCCGCACCTGGACGACGGCCAGAACCACCCCAACGCCGAGGCCTACGGCTTCTACACCGCCGAGTTCGACGAGGTCGTCGGCGCCGAAGAGCTCTGCGACACGGACGAGCTGGCCCGGCTGCGCAAGATGCTGGACCAGCAGCTCTCCCACCTGCAGGGCGTCATCGCGCGCCTGGCCAACCGCCTGCAGCGCCGCCTGCTGGCCAAGCAGACCCGAGCCTGGGAGTTCAACCTCGAGGAGGGCCTGCTGGACACCGCCCGCCTGGCGCGGGTCGTGGTCAACCCCATGCACTCGCTGTCCTACAAGCGGGAGCTGGAGACCGAGTTCCGCGACACCGTGGTCACCCTGCTGATCGACAACTCCGGCTCGATGCGCGGCCGGCCGATCACCGTCGCCGCGATGAGCGCCGACATCCTGGCCCGGACCCTGGAGCGCTGCGGGGTCAAGGTCGAGATCCTGGGCTTCACCACCCGGATGTGGAAGGGCGGCCAGTCGCGCGAGCGCTGGATCGCCGAGGGCAAGCCGCCCAACCCCGGCCGCCTCAACGACCTGCGCCACATCGTCTACAAGCCGGCCGACGCGCCCTGGCGGCGGGCCCGCAAGAACCTGGGCCTGAGGCTGCGCGAGGGCATCCTGAAGGAGAACATCGACGGCGAGGCCCTGCTCTGGGCCCACAGCCGCCTGCTCGGCCGGCCCGAGCAGCGCCGGGTGCTGATGGTCATCTCCGACGGCGCGCCGGTCGACGATTCCACCCTCTCGGTCAATCCCGGCAACTACCTGGAGCGCCACCTGCGCGAGGTCATCGCCTTCATCGAGACCCGCTCGCCGGTGGAGCTTACCGCCATCGGCATCGGCCACGACGTCACCCGCTACTACCGCCGGGCGGTCACCATCATCGACGCCGAGCAGCTTGGCGGCGTCATGCTGGAGAAGCTGGCCGAGCTGTTCGACGAGGAGGTGGCGGGCCCGGCCCTGCCGCAGCGCCGCCGGGCCGTGGGCTAGGCTCGAAAGCCCCCTCGATAGAGGGTTCCGTAACCTTATTTGTGCCAAGTTCTGCCGCTAGATGCTTGGCCCGTCCAAGGTTTCGAGCCGAATCGCACCTGAATCGCACATGTCTCACGACCCTAAGCGCGCGCTGATCTTCGATTCCGGCCTGGGCGGCCTCTCGGTCTATCAGGAGGTCGCCCGCCGCCTGCCCGGCCTCGCCTGCGTCTATGCCGCCGACAC
>JANQGU010000013.1 GCA_028282935.1 Kiloniellales bacterium | reverse complement strand
TCCCGCGCGCGCAGGGGCGAGAGGTCGAACATCGGATAGGCGGGCCGACCCGCGGCGTCGAAGAAGTCGCCGCTGAGGGCGACGCGGAAGGCGGACATGGTCTGGCTCCTCTATTCGCAGGCCGCGCGGAGCTTCTCCAGCGCGCTGGCCAGGGCGTCGCCCAGGACCCAGGCGTCGGCCGAATAGGCGATGAAGTCGAAGCCCTGCTTGTAGAGCGCGGCACCGCTGGCGACGTCCGGCACCAGGCGGCCCAGGGACTTGCCGGCCTTGCGGCCGGCGGCGATCACCGTCTCGACGGCAGCGGTGAAGTCCGGGTGGTCGAACTGGCCCGGAATGCCCAGCGAGCAGCTCAGGTCGAAGTGCCCGACCCAGAGGCAGTCGACGCCGTCGATGGCGGCGATGGCCTCGGCGTTGCGCACGCCCTCGGCGGTCTCGATCTGGGCGAAGAGGGTGGTGCGGGCGTTCTGCGCGGCCAGCTTCTCGTCGGTCGGCCCGGCGGTGTAGCCGTCCAGCGCCGCGCGCAGGATGACGCCGCGGCCGCCGCGCGGGGTGTACTTCATGCTCCGGACGATCTGCTCGGCCTCCTCGGGCGTCGAGACCATGGGCAGCATCACGCCCTCGGCGCCGGCGTCGCAGGCGCGGGCGATATCCTTGTAGTCCTTGGAGGGCACGCGGACGATGGTCGGCAGCCCGGCGGCCTGGAAGAAGCGCAGCATGCGCTTGGTGGTCTCGATGCCGAAGCCGCTGTGCTCGGTGTCGAAGATGACGAACTCGCAGCCCGCGTTCTTGCAGATCTGCCCCATGCCGGGCGTGTCGAACTCGAAGATGAAGTGCCCGGCCTTGAGGGCGCGGGTCTGCGCCATGGCCTTGAGGCTGTCTTCGGTCATTCCTGTCCTCCCTCGGGTCGGCAATCGCGTCTTTCGCCAGTCGAGCCCATTATGACCGCAAAGGCCGCTTCCGACGGAAGCCCTTGTGGGTGTCCGGGAGGAATTCTGCGATCCGGTCTGAACGATCCGAAGGAGGAGGGGTATGAGCGTCCGCTTGGCGAAGGAGGCCGATACCCCCTTTGTGGGCCGCGGGCCCGCGTCGGTTCCGAAAGGCTCGATGGGTCCGGCGAACCACGGCCGAAAGGTGATCGCCGGACCCGCCTTCAGCCGTGGTGCTGGGCGCCCAGGCCCTGGAACATGGTGCGGGCGTCGGCCGTGGAGCGCGTGCCGAGGTCGTCGTAGCTGTTCTCGATCCACTCGCCCGCCGCCTCGCGGCCGATCTCGAAGAGGTGCAGCAGGAAGGCCCACTCCGCGTTGAGCTTGGAGGACGCGCCGAGCGGCATGATCTCCTCCTGGGCCTCGATCATATGAATGTGCAGGCGGCGGTAGTCCTGGGGGGCGAGCTTGCCTTCCTCCAGCAGCCGCTTGACGAAGTCGATGGCGCGCAGCTCCTTCAGCAGGCTGCTGTTGAAGGTGATCTCGTTGACCCGGTCGAGGATCTCCCGCGCCGTGCGCGGCGTGCCCTTGCGCTCCACCGGGTTGATCTGGACGATCACGATGTCGTCGGAACGGCATTCCCCATAGAAGGGGAAGAGCACGGGATTGCCCATGTAGCCGCCGTCCCAGTAGGGCACGCCGTCGATCTCCACCGCGTGGAACATGAAGGGCAGGCAGGCCGAGGCCATGACCATGTCGCAGGTCAGCTCATGGCGGTTGAAGACCTTGACCCGGCCGGTCTCGACGTTGGTCGCAGAGATCAGGACCTTCATCTTGTCGCAGCTGCGGACCAGCTCGAAGTCGACCACCTCCTCGAGGATCGCCTTGAGCGGGTTGAGGCCGAAGGGATTGACGTCGTAGGGCGAGGTGACCCGGTTCAGCAGGTCGAAGAAGACGTAGCTGGGGCTGTTGTCCAGGCTCCAGTTGCCCATGAAGACGTCGAGCGGCCCACGCTGGATCGGGCTCATGCGGCCGGCGTCGCTGACCGCTTTCCAGAAGCGGTGCAGCGACTCGCGGGCGCCGTCCTCGCCGGCGCGCATCAGGCCGTCCGCCGCGACCACGGCGTTCATGGCCCCGGCAGAGGTGCCGCTGATCGCCTCGATATGGATGCGCCCGTCCTCGAGCAGGCGGTCGAGCACGCCCCAGGTGAAGGCGCCATGGGCGCCGCCGCCCTGCAGCGCGAGGTTGACCGGCTTCTTGTTGCCGGCCGGCTTGCCAGCAGACTTGGTGTTGGGGGCCTTGGTGCTGCGGGCCTTGGTATTTGCGGCCTTGCCGTTGGAGGTCTTGCTGCGGCGGGTTGCCATAGTCCCTCTCCCTTTCTGTCGGCGGCGGTCAGTGCGCGGTCCAGCCGCCGTCCACGGGCAGGGCGGTGCCGGTCATCTGCGCGGCCTGATCCGAGCAGAGGAAGACCGCCAGCGCGCCGAGCTGCTCCACGGTCACGAACTGCTTGGTCGCCTGGGCGGCCAGCAGCACGTCGCGGACCACCGCCTCCTCGCTGATGCCCCGGGCCTTGGCCGTGTCGGGAATCTGTTTCTCGACCAGCGGCGTCAGGACATAGCCCGGGCAGATCGCGTTGCAGGTCACGCCGAACTCCGCCGCCTCCAGGGCCACGGTCTTGGTCAGTCCCAGCATGCCGTGCTTGGCCGCAACATAGGCCGATTTGAAGGGCGAGGCGACCAGGCCGTGCGCCGAGGCGATGTTGACGATCCGGCCCCACTTCCGGTCCTTCATGCCGGGCAGGGCCAGGCGGGTGGTGTGGAAGGCGCTGGAGAGGTTGATCGCCAGGATGGCGTCCCACTTCTCGGTTGGAAACTCTTCGATCGGAGCGACGTTCTGGATACCGGCGTTGTTGACCACCACGTCGACGGAGCCGAAGCCGGCGGCGGTGGTCGAGACCAGGTCCTCGATCGCCGACGGCTTCGACATGTCGGCGCCGTGATAGGCGACCGTCACGCCGTGGCGGCGCGCCAGGTCGGCGCGGGTCGTCTCGATCTCATCGGCATCGCCGAAGCCGTTCAGCATGACGTTCATGCCGGCCCCCGCCAGGGCCTCGGCGATGCCGAGGCCGATGCCGCTGGTGGATCCGGTGACGATGGCGTTCTTTCCTCGGGTCATGGGTCCTGCTTTCCGTTCAGGTTGCGGCCGGGCGGCGGTCAGCTTTCCTTCGTCGAGGCTGTGCCCTTCGGCTTGGCCGCTTCGGACTTCGCCTCTCCGACGGCGTGCTCCAGGCGCTCCTGCAGCAGATCCCAGGTCGATTGGTTCATCTCGTTGGCCCAGTCGAAGGCGATGCGCAGGTGCTCGAGACCCCGGGCCAGGGAGCGCTCGAAGCAGCGCAGGTGGACGTCGGTCGCCATCGGGTCCGCGCCCTTGGCGGCGACCTCCTTGAGCACGAGCGTGAGGTCGTCGAAGGTCTCGCGTAGCGCCGCGCCCTGCCGGGTGACCAGGGTGTGGGCGCCGCGCAGCGCGACGTCGTTGATGCGGCCGAGGTACTCGACGTTGAGGTTCTGGTCTTCCATGGCGCGGTCGATGCTGCCGCTGGAGCCGAGAAAGAGCTTTTGCAGCGTCTCCTGCATCTCGGCGAAGCCGTGGTTGTGCAAGGTGGGATGGGTCTTCGGAGTCACGTCTAGCCTCCTGTCAAGTTGGCGGGTTCGGCAGTTAGACGCAGGCTAGCCCCGGATCGTTACGGCCCTGCGGTCGCCGGCGCCGATCGGACCGCCCGAAGCGGCGATGGCGGGGGAGAGGTCGATTTGCGCCGTAACCTCGCCCGGCGTTCCGGCATCGAAAGGAGCGCCACAGCAATGAAACGCAGCACCCCTAAGGTGCCGCCCGATGGTGGCCGGGTCAGAGGCAAGGCCCAGTAAGCTCGAATTTCAGCGATACCAGAGAGTTCGAAGGAGACCACTATGCCGAACACCCCACACCGGATGCCGGCTCCGGAGCGGCGGCGCCTGCCGGTTCTGCTTGCCGCCGTCATCGCCGTCGTCCTGGCCTTGCCTGCGACGCCGGCGAGCGCGCATGAGGAAGTGATTCCCCTGCTCGAGAAGCGCGGCAGCGGGCCCGAGGTCTGGGCCTGGCTGAAGTCGGCCCTCGCGCCGTCCGCCCATGCCGCCACCGACTTCAAGGGGCCGACCAAGCCCAAGGACATCTCCGTCAAGGACCTCGGTAAGTTCGGCCTCGGCAAGGAGTTGGCCGGCATGGACGGCCGCGACGTCCGCGTGCGCCTCTGGACCATGAAGCCCGGCGGCATCGTTCCCGTGCATAGCCACAAGGACCGCCCGGCGCAGATCTACGTCCTTTCGGGCGAGGTCGTCGAACACCGCAGCGATAGCGACACGCCGCACGTCTATAAGAAGGGCGACCTTTCGCTCGAGGCGGAAGGTGTCGTCCATTGGTGGGAGAACAGGGGCGGCGAGACGGTCCTGCTGCTCGCGGTCGATGTCTTCAACACCCAGCGCTGAGTCCCCAGGCGCCTGGGTCCAGGCGCAGCGATCCAACAGGAGAAACCGATGAACTCCACCCGTTACCAACCGCGGGCCTTCGGGCTCGCCGCCGCCCTGCTCGCGCTGACCTTTGCGGTGCCGGCCGGCGCGGACTCCACCAAGGAGATATCCGGCCTGACCGGTCCCAAGGCGCCGGTCGGCATGGCGATCAAGGAGCTCGGCGCGATCGAGCTGGGCCCCGAGTTTCCCCAGATCCCCGAGGCGGCCGACTACCTGATGCGCGGGCGCTACGTGACCGTGAAGGCCGGCGGCATCGTGCCGATCCACAGCCACAAGGACCGTCCGGCCATCACCTATGTCATCGAGGGCGAGATCGTCGAGCATCGCAGCGACCAAGAGGGTGCGATCCTGCGCAAGGCCGGCGAGGTCACCATCGACGACGACGGCATCGCCCAGTGGTGGGAAAACAAGACCGGCGAGACGGTGACCATGTTCGTGGTCGACTTCCTGGATCCGAAGAAGACGGCCGGACATTGACCCGGCTCGTTACCACGTTTCTGGCCGCCCTGGCGCTGAGCACGGCGCCGGCGGCGGCCGCGCCGCGGGAGATCCACCTGCAGTCGAACTTCCCGCCGCTGTCCTTCGAGGGCGCGCCGCCGGGCGGGGCGCATCCGATCGGCGGCCTCGGCTACCGCTTCGTGGAGATCGCCAACCAGGCGCTGGCGCATCTCGACCTGCGCCTGGTCTACCACGTGCCCGGCCAGGTCCATCCGGCGGACGCCGGCGCGGTCGAGCCGCCGATCGTCAAGCTCTCGGAGCGTTTCGGGACGATCTACGCGGCCGTCGCCGCCGGGGAGGCGGGCGGCGGGGCCGACATCGGGATCGGCATCGGCAACCAGAACGGCTTTCCCTTCGGCGAACTCTACGTCGCCGGGTTGCCCTTCGGCATGGAGGCGGAGGAGTTCGCCGGCTACCTCTACGGCGGCGGCGGCCTGGCGCTGCAGCAGGAGATCTACGACCGGCATTTCGACGGCAAGATCAAGGTCCTGCCCATCGCCCTGACCACGACCCAGGGCGGCGGCTGGTTTCCGGAACCCCTGCCGGATCCCGACGCCGATCCGGCGTTGAGCGACGAGGCCGCCATGGCCGCGCTCTGCCGCAAGCCCTGGATCGTCCGATGGCCAGCGCCCGGCTCCAAGGGCTGGGAACTGGCCTGCGCCCGGGTCGGCGCGCCGGCCGCCTTCATCGGCCCGGAGACCCGCTGCGCCGATCCGCGCAGCCCCTGTCCGGCGCCGGACAACCCCGAGGCCCGGACCATCGACCGCCTGACCTTCGGCGGCTTCGTGCCGGGCGCGCCGCCGCACGGCTTCCTGCTGAACGGCAACATCGACGCCTACGAGCTCAACCTGCCCTTCACCGAGGTCCAGATGATCAAGATGACCCTGGGGCAGAGCGCACTCGCCAACGAGGCGGCGGACCTGCGGCCGGTCATCTGGCGCGCGCCCTACTACTACGCGCAGACCTGGCACCAGCCCCTGACCTACGTCGAGCTGGTGATCAACCGCGCCTTCTGGGCGGAGCTGCCGGCGCCGGCGCGCCGGATCATCGAGACGGCGGCCCAAAGCGCGACCCTGGAGAACTGGGCGGTGAGCCTCAGCCGGCAGGGGGAGGGGATCGCGCTCCTGAAGGCCAACGGCGCCGTGGTCCTGCGCTGGCCCAAGGGCCTGCTGCGCCTCCTGCGCGCCGCCAACGACGACTATCTCGACCAGCGGGCCGAGGAGCTGGCGGTTCAGGGCGACGACACCTACCGTCGGGCGCTCATGCACATGCGCGCCTACCAGCGTCGCCAGGCGATCTATGCCGACTTCGGCGATCTGAACCAGGGGCGGGCCGGCCTTCCGGCGTCGCCGGGCGGTAACTGAAGGGCGCTAGGCTGGGGCTCCCAAGAGGCAGGGCAAGGACACTCCGAGGACTCTCGACATGGCACAACCGACCGTGAACGCCAGCCGGATCGACGCCGCCCCCGGGGCAGGGAAGGGCGCCCTGATGCGGGGCTTTGTCATCGGCCTGATCAGCTTCCTGACCCTGATCGACCTCTTCGGCTCGCAGGCACTCCTGCCGTCGCTGACGCAGGCCTATGGCGTCGAGGCCGCGGCGATGGGCTTCGCGGTCAACGCCAGCACGATCGGCATGGCGGTCGCCGGCCTGGCGGTCGCGCTCTTCAGCCGGCACCTGGACCGCAAGACGGGGATCTGGGTCAGCCTGGCGCTGCTCGCGGTCCCGACGGCGCTGCTCGGGGTGGCGCAGGACCTCACCACCTTCACCCTGCTGCGCATCGCCCAGGGGGTCTTCATGTCAGCCGCCTTCACCCTGACCATGGCCTACCTGGCCGAGGAGTGCTCAGTGGCCGAGGCGGCCACGGCCATGGCCGCCTACATCACCGGCAACGTGGCCAGCAACCTCTTCGGCCGACTGATCGCGGCCGGCTCGGCCGACCTGCTCGGCCTGTCCGAGAGCTTCTACCTCTTCGGGCTGCTCAACCTCGCCGGCGCGGGCCTCGCCTTCTTCTATCTCGGCCGAACGACCCGGCGCGAAGCGACCGGCACGCCGCCGTCGCCGCTGACCGTCTGGGGCATCCACCTGCGCAACCCGGCCCTTCAGGCGAGCTTCGCGATCGGCTTCCTGATCCTCTTCGCCTTCATCGGCGTCTTCACCTACGTCAACTACGTCCTGGCGCGGGCGCCGCTCTCGCTGTCGCCGGTCGCGCTCGGCTTCGTCTATCTGGTCTTCCTGCCGGCGATCTTCACCACGCCCCTGGCCGGTCGGATGGTGGCGAGGTTCGGGGTCCGGCGCGCCTTCTATCTCTCGATGGCGGTCGCCGGGGTCGGCTTGGCCCTGCTGGTCCTGCCCAGCCTGCCGCCGGTGCTGCTCGGCCTGGCCCTGGTCGGCGTCGGCACCTTTTGCGCCCAGGCGGCGACCACCGGTTTTGTCGGCCGTGCCGCGACCGCCGACCGGGCCGCGGCCAGCGGCCTCTACCTGGCGTCCTACTACCTGGGCGGCCTGGCCGGCAGCCTGGTTCTGGGCCGGGTCTTCGAAGGCCTGGGCTGGCCGGCCAGCGTCCTGGGCGTCGCCTTCGCCATCGCGTTGTCCTGCCTCCTTGCGACCCGCCTGGTCGTCAGGGACGAGGCACAAGCGCAGAATTAGATCGTAGAAAACCGCTTTAATGTGAGAGGGCTATGCCAACCCTTTCACCCCGTTGATGAACAAGCGGGTGGCCAGGTCGGCGTAGTCTTCGAGGCGGAGCGGGCCGTCCTTGCGGAACCAGGTGAAGTGCCAGTTGAGCATGCCGAGCAGGGACATGGTCACCGGCTTGATCAGGTTCGGCTCCTTGCCGAGCGCGGGGTTGAGGGCGGCGACCGCGGCGGCGAAGACGGCGACGATCTCGCGCTCCAGGGCGCGGATCCGGCCCTGCTGCTCGGGCGCCAGGACACCGAGTTCGCTGAGCAGCACCTTGTGCTTGGCGTCGGAGTCCCGATAGGCCTCCAATAGGGCGGTGACCAGGGCGCGTAGCCGCGCCTCCGGATCGGGCGCGGGCCGATCTGCGGCCTGCACGGCATCGCGCAGCATGCGGATGTGGTCGTGCAGGATGTCGAAGAGGATCGCCTCCTTGCTCTCGTAGTAGTGATAGATCCAGGCCTTGGAGGCGTTGCACTCCCGCGACAGGGTCGAGATCGAGGTTCGCGCGAAGCCGTGGCGGGCGAAGAGCCCGGCCGCCCGGTCCAGGATCTCCTGGCGGCGGTCGTCGTAAGCCTCGGAGCGGACGCGGGCCATCGGCTAGCGGCTCCGATGTTGCTGGCTGGCCTGATGCTTCGACAGGCTCGGCGAGAGGGTGGGGAAGGCGCTCCTGCGCCAAGTCGGTCGACAAGGACGCCCGAGCCCTGGCCACCCCTCCGCTGTCATCCCCGGACTTGACCCGGGGATCCATCGTGCCGCCTGCGCCATGGATCCCCGGATCAAGTCCGGGGATGACAGTTGGAGAGACGGCAGCGCAGGTGCGACATCTGCCAGCCTGGAGAGACGGCGAACGCCGGGCGATGCCGGCGGCCGCAGCCGGCGGAAAAATCGATCCGTAGTGACATGTATATCTATATTTCGTGTCACTACGACTGGCCCCTCAGGTCGATCACCCGGCGGGCCTTGCCGACCGAGCGTTCGACCTGGCCCGGGTCGGTGACCTTGATGCGGGCGCTGACCCCGACCAGGCTCTTGATGTGATGGGCCAGGTCCTTGGCCTGGGCGTCGCGGCCCGCGCCTTCGGGCAGGTCGGGGCGGGCCTCGACCAGGACGGTCATCTCGTCCAGGCGGTCCTCCCGGCGCAGCTCGATCTGGTAGTGCGGGGCCAGGCCCTTGCACTTCAGGATCATCTCCTCGATCTGGGTCGGGAAGACGTTGACCCCGCGCACGATCATCATGTCGTCGCTGCGGCCGGTGACCTTCTCCATGCGCCGCAGGCTGCGCGCGGTGCCGGGCAGCAGGCGGGTCAGGTCGCGGGTGCGGTAGCGGATCACCGGCATGGCCTCCTTGGTCAGGGAGGTGAAGACCAGCTCGCCCATCTCGCCGTCGGGCAGGACCTCGCCGGTCACCGGGTCGATGACCTCGGGATAGAAGTGGTCCTCCCAGACGTGCAGGCCGTCCTTGGTCTCGACGCATTCGTTGGCGACCCCGGGGCCCATGACCTCCGAGAGGCCGTAGATGTCGACTGCGTGCATGTCGAAGGTCTGCTCGATCTCGCGGCGCATGGACTCGGTCCAGGGCTCGGCGCCGAAGATGCCGACCTTGAGGGAGGAGGCGCGGGGGTCGAGGCCCTGGTTCCGGAACTCGTCCAGGATCGACAGCATGTAGGAGGGCGTGACCATGATGACGTCGGGCGCGAAGTCCTGGATCAGCTGGACCTGGCGCTCGGTCATGCCGCCGGAGACCGGAATCACGGTGCAGCCCAGCTTCTCGGCGCCGTAGTGGGCGCCCAGGCCGCCGGTGAAGAGGCCGTAGCCGTAGGAGACGTGGACCTTGTCGCCGCGCCGGCCGCCGGAGGCGCGGATCGAGCGCGCGACCACGTGAGACCAGGTGTCGATGTCGTTCTGGGTGTAGCCGACCACCGTCGGCTTGCCGGTGGTGCCGGAGGAGGCGTGGATGCGGACCACCTGCTCGCGCGGCACCGCGAACATGCCGAAGGGATAGTTGTCCCGCAGGTCGGCCTTGGCGGTGAAGGGAAAGTTGGCTAAGTCTTCGAGCGATGTCGCATCGTCCGGGTGCACGCCCTTGGCATCGAAGGCTTTCTTGTAGTGCGGGACGTTGTTGTAGGCCCGGCGCAGGGTCGCCTGCAGGCGCTCCAACTGCAGCGCGGAGATCTCGTCCCGCGAGGCCTTCTCGATGTGCTCCAGATCCGCCCGCTGCGGCGTCAGATCCTCCATGGCGCTCTCCCCGTTCTTTTCTTTGCTGGCTGCATTCCCCTCACCCAGCTTCGGCTAGGGCCCGGCTGGCGCCGCGCCAAGCCTGCGCAACCCTCTCCCCAGGGGAGAGGGAGGGGCCCAGCGCGGAGCGCTGGGAGGGTGAGGGGAACATCTCGGGCATTTGCAGATTCACTCGGTCTTTACACCCGCTCCAGCAGCAGCGCGATGCCCTGGCCGACGCCGATGCACATGGTGCAGAGGGCGTGCCTGGCGCCGCGTTCCCGCAGCTCCAGCGCCGCGGTCAGGGCCAGGCGGGCGCCGCTCATGCCCAGGGGATGGCCGAGCGCGATGGCGCCGCCGTTGGGGTTCACCTGTTCGGCGTCGTCGGGCAGGCCGAGCTGGCGCAGCACGCCCAGGGCCTGGGCCGCGAAGGCCTCGTTGAGCTCGATCACCTCTATGTCCTGGAGCTTGACCCCGACCCGCTCCAGCAGCTTCTCGGTCGCCGGCGCCGGGCCCATGCCCATGATCCGCGGCGGCACCCCGGCGGTGGCCATGGCGGTCACCTTGGCGATGGGATCCAGGCCGTGCTTCTCGGCCGCCTCGGGCGAGGCGATCAGCAGGGCCGCTGCGCCGTCGTTGACTCCCGAGGCGTTGCCGGCGGTGACCGAGCCGCCCTCGCGGAAGGGCGCCTTGAGGGCCGCCAGCTTCTCCAGGCTGGTCGCCCGGGGATGCTCGTCGCGCTCGACCAGGAGCGGGTCGCCGCGGCGCTGCGGGATCGAGACCGGGACGATCTCCTTGGCCAGGCGGCCGTTCTCCTGGGCCGCCGCGGCGCGTTCCTGGGAGCGCAGGGCGAAGGCGTCCTGGTCCTCGCGGGCGATCTGGAACTCCTCGGCGACGTTCTCGGCGGTCTCGGGCATGGAGTCGATGCCGTACTGGGCCTGGATCGCCTTGTTGACGAAGCGCCAGCCGATGGTGGTGTCGAAGATCTCGGCCTTGCGGGAGAAGGGCTGGTCGGCCTTGCCCATGACGAAGGGCGCGCGGCTCATGGACTCGACGCCGCCGGCGATCATGACCTCGGCCTCGCCGCACTTGATCGCCCGGGCGGCGCTGCCGACCGCGTCGAGGCCGGAGCCGCAGAGCCGGTTGAAGGTCGCCCCCGGCACGCTCTCCGGCAGGCCACCCAGCAGGCCCGCCATACGGGCGACGTTGCGGTTGTCCTCGCCGGCCTGGTTGGCGCAGCCCAGCAGGACGTCCTCCACCGCCTCGGCGGGCAGGCCCGGCAGCCTCTCCATCAGCGACCTGATGGCGAAGCCGGCGAGGTCGTCCGGACGGACCGGAGCCAGGGCCCCGCCGTAGCGGCCGATGGGCGTGCGCAAACCGGCGCAGATGTAGGCCTCGCGCATCAGGTCGTCTCCTCCTCTGCCAGTTCCGGGACCAGGTGTCCCTTGATCGTCCGCGAATGGCCGCGGAACTCGGCGATCGCCTTGCCGTCCTGGTTCTCGACCCGGATGTCGTAGATGCCGCTGCGGCCGTTGAGCGCGCGCTCCTCGGCGCGGGCGGTCAGGCGGTCGCCCAGCTTCGCCGGCGCCAGGAAGGTGACGCTGCAGTGCTGGGCCACGGTCACCTTGTTGTAGGCGTTGCAGGCGAAGGCGAAGGCGGAATCGGCCAGGGTGAAGATCAGCCCGCCGTGGCAGATCTCGTGGCCGTTGATCATGGTCTCGGTGACGGTCATGGACAGGGTCGCGCGCCCGGGCCCGACGGCGTCCAGGCTCATGCCCAGCGCCTGGGACGCGCGGTCGTCCCGCCACATGGCCTCGGCGCAGCGGCGGGCGAGCTCCTCGGCGGTGACGGTCATGACGGTCTCCGCGTAGGTCTGAAACGCCCGACACCCACGCCACTGTCATCCCCGGACTTGATCTGGGGATCCATGGTGCCGCGTGCTCGATGGATCCCCAGATCAAGTCCGGGGATGACAGTGGAGAAGGGGGAAGATCGGTGCATTGCCATCGCCTTCCTCAATGCCCCTGAAACACCGGGGCGCGCTTCGCCATGAAGGCGGCCACGCCCTCGCGGTAGTCGGCGCTGCGGCCGGCTTCGCGCTGCAGGTCGCGCTCCAGGTCGAGCTGGGCGTCGAGGTCGTTGTCCAGCGAGGCCTGGATCGCCTGCTTGATCTTGGCCAGGCCGGCGGTCGGCTGGGTCGCCAGGTGGCGGGCCAGCTTGCCGGCCTCCGCTATCAGGCCGTCGTCGTCGACGGCGCGCCAGATCAGGCCCCAGTCCTCGGCCTGCTCGGCGCTCAGCGCCTCGCCGAGCAGCGCCAGCCCCTTCGCGCGGGCCTCGCCGACCAGGCGCGGCAGGCTGTAGGTGCCGCCGCTGTCCGGGACCAGGCCCAGGCGGCAGAAGGCCTGGACGAACTTGGCCGACCTCGCGGCCAGGACGATGTCGCAGGCCAGCGCGATGTTGGCCCCGGCGCCGGCGGCGACTCCATTGACCGCGCAGATCACCGGCAGGGGCAGGGCGCGGAGCTTGCGGATCAAGGGGTTGTAGAAGGTCTCCAAGGTGTGGCCGAGGTCCAGCTCGACGTCGCCGGAGACGTTGCGGTCGCCCAGGTCCTGGCCGGCGCAGAAGCCGCGGCCGGCGCCGGTCAGCAGCAGGGCGCGCACGCTCTCGTCGGCCTCGGCCCGCTCCAGCGCGGCGCGCAGGGCCAGGTGCATCTCCTCGTTGAAGGCGTTCAGCTTGTCCGGGCGATTGAGGGTGATGACGGCCACGCCGTCGCCGATCTCGCAGAGAACGCTCGATTCCGTCGTCACGTCCGTCGTCATGGGCACCGACCTCCACGCGCCTCCCGTCGCTCGTGTCACGCTTCGTTGTCCTTTCGGGCGCCATCGCGTGACAAAGATCTTGAAATGACCGACCGGTCGGTTAATTATTCTCGGGCAAGAGGGGGCTGTCAATCGGCCAAAACGTCGTCGCCGGCTCCCGACAGGGCCGCGAAGGACGACGGGCCGTCACCGAGGGAGAGCCATGACCGCATTCTACGAGGCGCACCGCGAACTGCTCGAGCAGGCGCTCGAAGCGATTTCAAGCCGCGGCTACTGGAGCGCCTATCCGGAGTCCCCCAGCAAGCGCATCTACGGCGAGACCGCGCCGCAGGACGGGGAGGCGGCCTTCAAGGCGCTGCTCGAGCGGCCCTTCGAGCTGGACCAGCCGGGCGCCGGGACGCGGGTCGGCGCGGAGTCCTCGCCCTACGGCTTCGACCTCGGCATTACCTATCCCAAGGCCTCCGTCGAAGAGCTGGTCTCCGCCTCGCGGGGGGCGGCGCAAGGCTGGGCCGCGGCGACGCCGGAAGACCGCGCCGGGGTCTGCCTCGAGATCCTGCAGCGTTTGAACCGGCGCAGCTTCGAGCTGGCCCACGCGGTGATGCACACGACCGGACAGTCCTTCGTCATGGCCTTTCAGGCCGGCGGTCCGCACGCCCAGGACCGCGGCCTGGAGGCGGTGGCCTACGCCTACCAGGAGATGGCGCGGGTGCCGCGCGCGGTGCTCTGGGAGAAGCCCCAGGGCAAGCACGACCCGCTGCGCCTGGACAAGAGCTACCGGATCCTGCCGCGCGGCATGGGCTTGGTGATCGGCTGCTCGACCTTCCCGACCTGGAACGGCTATCCCGGGCTCTTCGCCAGCCTGGCGACCGGCAACACGGTCATCTTCAAGCCCCACCCGGGCGCCATTCTGCCCTTGGCGCTGACCGTGAAGATCGCCCGTGAAGTGCTTGAAGAAGCGGGATTCGATCCCAACGTCCTCCTGCTGGCCGCGGACAGCGCCGAGGCGCCGATCACCAAGGAACTGGTGACCCATCCGGCGGTCGCGATCGTCGACTTCACCGGCGGCCCGGCCTTCGGCGACTGGGTCAAGGCCAACGCCCGGGGCGCCCAGGTCTACAGCGAGCAGGCCGGGGTCAACTCGGTGGTCATCGACTCCACCGACAACTTCAAGGGCCTGTGCCAGAACCTGGCCTTTTCGATCAGCCTCTACTCCGGCCAGATGTGCACGGCGCCCCAGAACCTCTACCTGCCCGCGGAGGGCATCGAGACCGAGGACGGCCACAAGTCCTTCGACGAGGTCGCCCAGGGCCTGGCGACCGCGCTCGACAAGCTGCTGGGCGACCCGGAGCGGGCGGCCGGCGTGCTGGGCGCGGTCCAGAACCCGGCGACCCTGGAGCGGGCGCAGAAGCTCGCGGCCGAGGCCGGCCCGGCCCTGGTCCGGGCGCCGCAGGCGAGCGAGGTGCCCGGCTTCGCCGAGGCCAGGACCCTGAGCCCGGCCCTGATCAAGGCCGAGGCGGGGCAGGGCGGCGCCTTCACCCAGGAATGCTTCGGCCCGGTCGCCTTCGTCATCGCCACCCAGGACACCGCGCAGTCCATCGCCGAGGCGGCGGGCCTGGCGGCCGAGAAGGGCGCCATCACCGCGGCCGCCTATTCGACCGACGACGCCGTGCTCGACGAGGCGGCGGAAGCCTTCGGCAACGCCGGGGTTTCGCTGTCCTGCAACCTGACCGGCGGCATCTTCGTCAACCAGTCGGCGGCCTTCAGCGACTACCACGTCAGCGGCGCCAACCCGGCGGGCAACGCCTGCCTGACCGACGCTGCCTTCGTCGCCAACCGCTTCCGGGTGGTGGCGCAGCGCCGGCCCCACGCGGCCTGACCCGGGAGCCGTTGCCTTGGCCCGCGTCTATGCCCTCGACGATCTGACCCCGGTGATCGACCCCAGCAGCTTCGTCCATCCGACGGCGGTGTTGATCGGCGACGTCATCGTCGGGCGCGGCTGCTATGTCGGGCCGGGCGCGGTGCTGCGCGGCGACATCGGCCGCCTGGTCATGGGCGACGGCAGCAACCTGCAGGACAACTGCATCGTGCATTGCTTTCCCGGGCGCGACTGCGTGATCGAGGCCGACGGCCATGTCGCCCACGGCGCCGTCCTGCACGGCTGCACGGTCAAGCGCAACGCCATGGTCGGGATGAACGCGGTGGTCATGGACGGCGCGGTGATCGGCGAGGACAGCTTCGTCGGCGCCCTGGCCTTCGTGAAGGCCGGCTTCGAGGT
>JANQGU010000289.1 GCA_028282935.1 Kiloniellales bacterium | reverse complement strand
CGGCGAGACCGGCATGCAGGCCATCGAGGAGTGGTGGTATCCGAGCTACATGAAGGAGAAGTGCCCGGGCCTGCCGAACTGGGAGGCGCTGAACGACTGCGCCGAGGCCTTCTCGACTCCCGAGACCGCGCCGAGCGGCCGCTACCTCGGCGCTCCGGTGACCTGGGGCGGCTTCGACGACGAGCGCGTCGAGGCCCTGGAGCTGGACTACGAGGTCGTGCACGCCGGCACCGACGCGGCGCTCTTCGCCGAGCTGGAGTCGGCCTATCAGCGCAAGGCCCCGATCCTGCTCTGGGTCTACGCGCCGCACTGGGCGCCTGCCAAGTTCGAGGGCGAGTGGGTCGACTTCCCGGCCTATACGGCCGCGTGCTATCAGGACCCGTCCTGGGGCGGCAATCCCGACCTGGCCTACGACTGCGGCAAGCCGCGCGGGCCGATCTGGAAGGTCTCCTGGGCTGGCGTGAAAGACTCCTGGCCGACCGCCTACAAGGCGATCAAGGGCTTCACCGTCAGCAACGACGAGATGGCCGCGATGATCATCGAGGTCGACCTGGAAGGCGGCGCCCTGGACGACGTGGTCGCCGACTGGATCGCCAAGAACGAGACCCGCTGGCGCGGCTGGATCGAGTAGGCGCGAGCGGCCCAGCGTGGGGTCGCTCTGTACTGCGGAAGTGGTCTTGTGTTTCGCAATCGATGTGAGGCGAGGAGACGCTGGTGTGGAGGCCGGCCGCTCAAAACCCTCCCCCCTTGAGGGGGAGGGTAGGGTGGGGGGTAAGACTACGCCGACACCTGAACGATTGGACCGTTTTTGCGGCCTGACGGCCGCCACCCCCACCTCGATCCTCCCCCCTCAAGGGGGAGGAAGGCGCCTTGCGGCCGCTGTCCTGACAAGAAACCGCGACCTTCTAGCGCGCGTTAGACTAGGCGCCGGATGCGGGGGGCGCTCTTGAGCGAAAGGCCCGTCAAACTTGCCTGCCGGGGCGTCTGGAAGCTCTTCGGCCCCGGCGCCGAAGGCTTTCTGCGCGACCACGGCGGCGCGCCGGCGCGCGCGGCGATCGACGCGGCGGGCCTGATCCCGGCGGTGCGCGACGCCCACCTCGACGTGCGCCAGGGCGAGATCTTCATCATCATGGGGCTTTCGGGCTCCGGCAAGTCGACCCTGGTGCGCTGCCTATCGCGGCTGATCGAGCCGACCGCCGGGGAGATCCTCTTCGACGGCCAGGACCTGCTGCGCGCCGGCGAGCGCGAGATGATCGAGCTGCGCCGCCACAAGATGGGCATGGTCTTCCAGCACTTCGCCCTGCTGCCGCATCTCACCGTGCTCGGCAACGTCGCCTTTCCCCTGGAGGTGCAGGGCCTGCCACGGGCCGAGCGCGAGGCCCGGGCCCGCGAGGTGGTCGAGCTGGTCGGATTGCAGGGGCGCGAGGGCTACTACCCGCGCGAGCTCTCGGGCGGCCAGCAGCAGCGCGTCGGCATCGCGCGCTCGCTCGCGGTCGAGCCGGAGCTCTGGTTCCTGGACGAGCCTTTCTCGGCGCTGGACCCCTTGATCCGGCGCGAGATGCAGGACGAGTTCCTGCGCCTGCAGAGCCTGCTGCACAAGACCATCGTCTTCATCACCCACGACTTCGACGAGGCCATCCGCCTGGCCGACCGCATCGCCATCATGAAGGACGGCGAGATCATCCAGACCGGCAGCCCGGAGGAGCTGGTGGTCGCGCCGAGCGACGACTACGTCGCCGAGTTCACCCGCGATATCCCGCGGGCCAAGGTCCTGACCGTGGGCTCGGTGATGACGCCCGGGGACGGCTCGGGCGCGACCGCGGGCGAGGTCGCGGCCAGCGACCGCATCGCCGAGATCGCCGACCGGGTCGAGGCGGCGCAGCGGCCCCACGCCGTGCTCGACGATGACGGCAGGGTGGTCGGCAGCATCGGGCGGGCTGCGGTGGTCGACGTCCTGATCGGGCGGGGCGGCCGGTCATGAGCGCCTCGCCCCAGCCCCGCCTGGCGCAGCTCGGCCCGGGCTGGCCCAGGATCGGCCCGGTCGGCGGCTTCTGGATGCTGGCGCTGGTCGCCTCCTTCGTCCTGGCCGCCTACGGCAAGGCCTGGACCGCGGCGCTGGGCGCGCGCTGGGCGATGAAGTATCCGGCGGGCTGGCGGCTCTCGCTGAAGCGGGACATCTCGGCCTTCATGGACTGGCTGATCGAGGAGGCCAGCTTCGGGCTCTTCACCTTCACCGAATTGACCCGCGGCCTGGCCTGGCTGATCGAGCGGCCCTACGAGCTGGCGGTCAGCCTCTTTGCCACGGGCTTCCTGCAGGGCCTGGGCTCCGAGGCGGTGCAGGTCCTGCCGCCGCTGTCCTGGATCGGGGTCATCGCCGTGGTCGTGGCGATGGGGCACTACGCCCGCGACTGGCGCCTGGCCGCCTTCGTCGGGCTCTGCTTCGGCTACCTGGCGGTCTTCGGCCAGTGGGACAGCGCCATGGTGACGCTGTCCTCCATCGTCATCGCCGTACCCTTCGGGGTCGCCGGCGGCCTGCTGCTGGGCATCGCCGGCTATCGCTGGCCCTGGTTCGAGCGCGCGGTCACGCCGGTCCTCGACCTGATGCAGACGGTGCCGATCTTCGCCTACCTGGTGCCGATCCTCTTCCTCTTCGGCTTCGGTCCGGTGGCGGCGCTGGTCGCGACCATCATCTACGCCATGCCGCCTATGGTCCGGGTCACCATGCTGGCGCTCAAGTCGGTGCCGGAGGAGATCAAGGACTTCGGCCGCATGGCCGGCTGCAGCCGTCGCCAGATGACCTGGAAGGTCCTGGTGCCTTCGGCCAAGCCGGGCCTCATGGTCGGGGTCAACCAGGTCATCATGCTGTCGCTCAACATGGTCATCATCGCCTCCATGATCGGCGCCGGCGGCCTGGGCTACGACGTGCTGACCTCGCTGCGGCGCCTCGACATCGGCGGCGGGCTGGAGGCCGGCGTGGCCATCGTGGTGCTGGCGGTCGCGCTGGACCGCCTGAGCCAGGCCTTCGCCCAGCGGTCGCTGCCCGAGCACGACGACCGGCCGCGCTCCCTCCTGCAGCGTCATCCCTGGAGCGCGACGGTGGTCCTGGTGATCCTGGGCAGCGGCCTGGCCGGCGTCTTCGCCCCGGCGCTGCAGAGCTATCCCGAGGGCGCCCAGGTGACCACCGGCGCCTTCTGGGAGGGCCTGGTCCGCGGCATCAACGTCAACTTCTTCGACGAGCTGGAGGCGCTCAAGACCTTCATGCTGGTGACCTTCCTGGTGCCGGTGAAGCGCTTCCTGCTGGGCCTGCCCTGGCCCTGGGTGATCCTGCTGCTGGGGGTGGCCGGCTGGCAGCTCGGGCGCTGGAAGCTGGCGCTGCTGACCGTCCTTTTGGCCTTCTTCATCGTCGCCAACGGGCTCTGGCCCAAGGCCATGATCACGGTCTACCTCTGCGGCGTCTCGGTGGTGATCGCGGGTCTGCTCGGCATTCCGCTGGGCATCCTGGCGGCGCAGAACGAGCGGGCCGGGCGGATCGTCGGCGGCGTCATCGACACGCTGCAGACCCTGCCCAGCTTCGTCTACCTGATCCCTGTGGTGATGCTGTTCCGGGTCGGCGACTTCTCGGCCATGATCGCGGTCATCCTCTACGCCCTGGCGCCGGCGGTGCGCTACACGGCCCACGGCATCCGCGCGCTCGACCCGCAGCTCGTCGAGGCCGGCGTCGTCGCCGGCTGCACGCGCCGACAGCTCCTGTGGAAGATCAAGCTGCCGCTGGCCCTGCCGGAGATCATGCTGGGCCTCAACCAGACCATCATGCTGGCGCTCTCGATGCTGGTCATCACGGCGCTGGTCGGGACCCGCGACCTGGGGCAGGAGGTCTACATCGCGCTGACCAAGGCCGATACCGGCCGCGGCATCGTGGCCGGCCTGTCGGTCGCCTTCATCGCGATCATCGCCGACCGCCTGATCGCTGCCGGCGCGCAGCGCGCCAAGCGGCGGCTCGGTTTGGCCTAGGAGGAGGAGAGAGTGACCGACGCCAAGCGCTTCGCCGCCGGCCTGAGCATCTGGAAGGGCGCGGTCGATCCGCGGCCCCTGGGCGGCGGCATCACCAATGTCAACTTCGTGGTCGAGGACGGCGGCGAGAAGTTCGTCGTGCGGGTCGGCAACGACATCCTGGTGCACCAGGTCTTGCGCTTCAACGAGCTGGCCGCCAGCCGCGCCGCCTTCGCCGCCGGCGTCTCGCCCGAGGTCGTGCACGCCGAGCCCGGCGCCCTGGTCCTGCGCTTCGTCGAGGGGCGGACGCTGACCGCCGAGGACGTCCGGGACCCGGCGACCCTGGCGCGCATCCTGCCGCTGGTCCAGGCTTGCCATCGCGAGATCCCGAAGCATCTGCGCGGGCCGGCGCTGATCTTCTGGGTCTTCCACGTCCTGCGCGACTACGCCGCGACCCTGAAGGAGGGCGGCAGCGCCCATCTCGACAAGCTGCCGGCGTTGCTGGCCTCAGCGGAAGAGCTGGAGGCGGCGGTCGGCCCCATCGACCTGGTCTACGGCCACAACGACCTGCTGGCCGCCAACTTCATCGACGACGGCCAGCGAGTCTGGCTGATCGACTGGGACTACGCCGGCTTCAACTCGCCGCTCTTCGACCTCGGCGGCCTGGCCTCCAACAACGGGCTGAGCCCTCAGCAGGAGGACTGGCTGCTGGAGACCTACTTCGAGGCGCCGGTGACGGACGAGCTGCGGCGGCGCTACACCGCGATGAAGTGCGCCTCGCTGCTGCGCGAAGCCATGTGGAGCATGGTCTCCGAGATCCATTCCGAGCTCGACTTCGACTACGCCGGCTACACGGCGGAGAACCTGGCGGGCTTTCACGCGGCCCTCGCGGCCTTTCGCAAGGAGCAAGGATGACCGGGGACCTTCCCAAGGAGGCGCAGGCGATCGTCATTGGGGGCGGCATCGTCGGCTGCTCGACCGCCTATCACCTGGGCCAGCTCGGCTGGGACGAGACCATCGTCCTGGAGCGCGCCAAGCTGACCTCGGGCAGCACCTTCCACGCCGCCGGCCTGGTCGGGCAGCTGCGCAGCAACGCCAACATCACCCAGCTGCTTGGCTATTCGGTCGCACTCTACGACCGCCTGGAGGCCGAGACCGGCCAGGCGACCGGCTGGAAGCGCAACGGCGGCCTGCGCCTGGCCTGCAACCAGGAACGCTGGACCGAGGTCAAGCGCCAGGCGACGACGGCGCATTCCTTCGGCCTGGAGATGCAGCTGCTCTCCGCGCAGGAGGCGCAGGCGCTCTGGCCCCTGATGGAGGTCTCCGACGTGGTCGGCGCCGCCTTCCTGCCGACCGACGGCCAGGCCAATCCCTCCGACATCACCCAGGCCCTGGCCAAGGGCGCCCGGGCCAAGGGCGTGCGTTTCTTCGAGGACACGCCGGTGACCGGGATCCTGGTCGAGGAGGGACGGGTGGCCGGCGTCGTGACTCCGCGCGGCACGGTCTGCGCGGCGGTCGTGGTCAACTGCGCCGGCCAGTGGGCGCGCGAGCTGGGCCGCCTGGCCGGCGTCAACGTCCCGCTGGTTTCGGTGCAGCACCAGTATATGGTGACGGAGGCCATCGAGGGCATCACGCCGGAGCTGCCGACCCTGCGCGACCCGGACCGCCTGACCTACTACAAGGAGGAGGTCGGCGGCCTAGTCATGGGCGGCTACGAGCCGAACCCCATCCCCTGGGCCAGCGAGGGGATCCCGGAGGGCTTTCACTTCAGCCTGCTGGACTCCGACTTCGACCACTTCGAGCAGCTTATGACCCAGGCCCTGGCGCGGGTGCCGGCCCTGGAGACGGCGGGGGTCAAGCAGCTGCTCAACGGGCCGGAGAGCTTCACCCCGGACGGCAACTTCATCCTCGGCGAGGCGCCCGAGCTGCGCGGCTTCTACGTCGGCGCCGGCTTCAACGCCTTCGGCATCGCCTCCGGCGGCGGCGCCGGCATGGCGCTGGCCGAGTGGATCGCGCGTGGCGAGCCGCCCTACGACCTCTGGCCGGTCGACATCCGACGCTTCGGGCGGCCGCACTTCGACATCGACTGGGTGCGCAAGCGGACCCTCGAGCTCTACGGCAAGCACTACACCATCGCCTGGCCGGCGGAGGAGCACGCGAGCGGCCGGCCCTGCCGGCGCTCGCCGCTCTACGACCGGCTGAAGGACCTGGGCGCCTGCTTCGGCGAGAAGCTGGGCTGGGAGCGGCCGAACTGGTTCGCCGACAGGGCGGCGGGCGAGGCGCCCGAGGACGTCTACAGCTTCGGCCGGCCCAACTGCTTCGAGGCGGTGGGCCGGGAGCACAAGGCGGCGCGCGAGGCCGCAGTGGTCTTCGACCAGAGCTCCTTCGCCAAGTTCCTGCTGCTCGGCCCGGACGCCGCCGCCGCGCTGGACTGGATCTGCGCCAACGACGTGACCAAAGCGCCGGGACGCCTGACCTACACCCAGCTGCTCAACGCCCGCGGCGGCATCGAATGCGACCTGACGGTGGCCCGCCTGGCCGAGGACCGTTTCTACATCGTGACGGGAACCGGCTTCGCGACCCACGACTTCGACTGGATCGCCCGCAACATCCCGGACGGCCTGAACGCGCAGCTGGTCGACGTCACCTCGGCCCATGCCGTGCTGTCGCTGATGGGCCCGCGGTCACGCGAGATCCTGCAGGGCCTGACCTCGGCCGAGCTCTCCAACGCGGCCTTTCCCTTCGCCAGCCAGCAGGAGATCGGCATCGCCGGTGCGCCGGTGATCGCGCTCCGGGTCACCTATGTTGGCGAGCTGGGCTGGGAGCTCCACGTGCCTTGCGAATACGCGGTCAATCTCTTCGAGGCCCTGATGGCCGCCGGGGCGCCGCTGGGCCTGCGCCCGGCCGGCTACCGGGCAATCGAGAGCCTGCGCCTGGAGAAGGGCTACCGGGCCTGGGGCGCCGACATCGGCCCGGACCACACGCCGCTGGAGGCCGGGCTCGGCTGGGCCGTCAAGCTGAAGAGCAACACGCCCTTCCTCGGCCGCGAGGCCTTGGAGGCCCAGGC
>JANQGU010000246.1 GCA_028282935.1 Kiloniellales bacterium | reverse complement strand
CAGGATGACATCCACCTTTTCATAGGCTTGCCGGAAGTCGTTGAGAATCAAGGTCCGCACCCGGCGGGCCTTGTTGTAGTAGGCGTCGTAGTAGCCGGCGGAGAGCACGTAGGTCCCGATCAGCACCCGGCGCTTGACCTCCGCGCCGAAGCCGGCGCCGCGGGTCGCCTCGTACATCTCGTCCAGGCTCTCGCCCGGCTCGCGCAGCCCGAAGCGCACGCCGTCGTAGCGCGCCAGGTTCGAGGAGGCCTCGGCCGGCGCCACGATGTAGTAGGTCGGCAGGGCGTACTTGGTGTGCGGCAGGGAGATGTCGACGGTCTCAGCGCCGGCCGCCTTGAGCCAGTCGATGCCCTGGCGCCAGAGGGTCTCGATCTCCTCCGGCATGCCCTCCATGCGGTATTCCTTGGGGATGCCGACCTTGAGGCCGCGGACGTCACCGCTCAGCGCCGCCTCGTAGTCGGGCACCGGCCGGTCGACGCTGGTCGAGTCCTTGGGGTCGTGGCCGGCCATGGCGCGCAGCATGATCGCCGAGTCCCGGACCGTCCGGGTCATCGGCCCGGCCTGGTCGAGCGACGAGGCGAAGGCGACCAGGCCCCAGCGCGAGCAGCGGCCGTAGGTCGGCTTGAAGCCGACGATGCCGACGAAGGCGGCCGGCTGGCGGATCGAGCCGCCGGTGTCGGTGCCGGTCGCGCCCAGGGCGCAGCGTGCCGCGACCGCCGCCGCCGAGCCGCCGGAAGACCCGCCGGGCACCAGGGCCCGGTTGTCGCCGGGACGGCGCCAGGGGCTCTCGACCGGTCCGAAGGCGCTGGTCATGTTGGAGGAGCCCATGGCGAACTCGTCCATGTTGGACTTGCCCAGCATCACCGCGCCTTCCCGCCAGAGGCCGGCGGAGACGGTCGATTCGTAGGGCGGCGTGAAACCCTCCAGGATGCGCGAGCCGGCGGTGGTCTGGACCCCTTCGGTGCAGAACAGGTCCTTGACCGCCAGGGGGATGCCGTTCAGCACCCCGGCCTCGGCGCTGCCGCGCCGGGCGTCGGCCGCCTTGGCCATCTCCAGGGCCTTGTCCGGCGTCTCGACCAGGAAGGCGTTGAGGGGCCGCACCTTCTCGACCGCCGCGATATGCGCCTCGGTCAGCTCGGCGGCGCTCAGCTCGCCCTTGGCGACCGCGTCGCGCGCCTCGGCGATGGTCAGCCTTGTCAGCTCGGACATGACGCCCCCCACGGATGCCGCAGACCGCCCGCAGAGCGATCCCCCCCACCCTGGCCCTCCCCCTCCAGGGGGGAGGGAAGACAAGCGGCGCCGGCGGCGAAGCTCCCTCCCCCTTGAGGGGGGAGGGTTGGGGTGGGGGTGAACCACCCCGCCGGCCATACAGGGATCAAGGCCATCATTCCACGACCTTGGGCACCAGGAAGAAGCCGTCGGCGGCCTCCGGCGCGTTGGCCAGGACCTGGTCGCGGCAATCGCCGTCGGTGACCGCGTCCTTGCGCAGCGGCGCCTCGACCTCGACCACCGAGGTCATGGGCGCGACGCCGTCGGTGTCCAGCTCGTTGAGCTGCTCGATCCAGCCCAAGATGTTGGACAGCTCGGCCGCCAGGGGCTCCATCTGCTCGGCTTCGATGCGAATCCGGGCGAGCTTGGCAATCTTCGCGACGGTGTCCCTGTCGACGGACATGGTCTTCACTCCAGGACGGAAGCTCGGCCGCCGGGGCGCCCCAGCCAAGGCGGTTTCCGGCGGCCGGAAGTGCGCGGAACCTATCACCGGCGCCGGACCAGGGGCAAGCGGTCCGCCGGTTTTCTTGCCGCCCGGGCAGGGCCGGGCATATAAGTCCAGCCGGAGGCCGGAACGCCGTGAGCATCCTCGAACTTGCCGACTTCGCAGCCGCCCTGCCCGAGCGGGGCCGGCTGCTCGGCCTCGACCTCGGCGAGAAGACCATCGGCCTGGCGGTCTCGGACCGCGACCGCAGCCTGGCGTCGCCCCTGGAGACCCTGCGCCGGGGCAAGTTCCGCAAGGACGCCGAGGCCCTGGCGGCGATCATCGCCGAGCGCGAGGTCGCGGGCCTGGTGCTCGGCCTGCCGGTGAACATGGACGGCAGCGAGGGGCCGCGCTGCCAGTCGACCCGGCAGTTCGCCCGCAACCTGGAACGGGAGGCCGGCATGACCCTGCCGGTCGCGGTCTGGGACGAGCGGCTCTCGACTGCGGCGGTCCAGCGCCTGCTGATCGACGAGGCCGACATGACCCGGGCGCGCCGCGCCGAGGTCGTCGACAAGATGGCCGCCGCCTACATCCTGCAGGGCGCCCTGGACGCGCTGGCCGAAGTCCGGCGGACGCGGCCGGAAGGCTGACGCGAAAGGCCCGGGCCGCGACGCTCACTCTGGCGTCATCGGGCCGTCTTGGGGGCCGTCATGGGGGGCCGTCATTGGGTCTGGTTCGACCTCCAGGCCATGAACTGCTCGAAGAGGGCCGCCAGCTCGTCCTCGCTGGCGTACTGCCGATCCCCCTGGGCGCGCATGTATTCCACGAATTCCGCGAACTGGGCGTCCAGGATCGCGTCCTGTTCCCGGGCCAGGCGCTCCGCCTTGACCTTCTTGAGCTGCTCCTCGAGCGCGATCTTCCTCAGCTCCTTCTCGCGGGCATCGATCCAGGCCTGGGCCGGCCGGAGACGCTCCCAGCCCCGCACCTCGGCCTTGGGATCGAAGGTCTTCCAGCGCGCATGGCGCCGAGGCTTGCGCAGTTCCTCGACGTTGTCGAAGAGCCGGGTGATGAAACGCGCCACGTTCTTGTAGCGCTCCGACCCGGGGTTCCAGTCGTAGACCGCCATGATCGCCCCGAACTGAAGGGTCTCGACCGTCGTTCCCGCTTCGATCAGGTTCGGATAGTCCTCGGCGGTGAAGGACGCCCGGAGATAGGTCTCGCTCAGCTCGTCGCTGTAGGGCAGCGACAACAGCTTGAGCTTGCCGTCCGACTGGATCTCCTTGATGAAGCCCGAGCCGCGCACGGTCGAGTAGACCATGCCGGCGATCTCGCCCGCCTTGATCTTCTCTATGGCGACCTTCCAGTCATCGACCAGGAGCCGGGGCTCGATCCCCAGGATGTCGAAGGCGGTGAGCGCCGAGACCGCGGCGCCGCTGGAGCTGGTGGTCCCCACCACGACCTTCTTGCCCGCCAGGTCCTCGATGCTCTCGATGTCCTTGCGCACGACGACGTGGAAGTACTCGTCATAGAGCTTGGCCAGATAGCGCAGCTTGCGCTGCGCCGCCGGCAGGACGCCCTGGTTCTTCAGGAAAGTGAGCGCGTCGGAGTGGACCACGCCGACGTCGATGCCCTGCAGGTAGAGCAGGTCCTTGATGTTGTCGACCGGCCCGCGGCCCAGGATCGGCAGGACCCGGATCTCGCCCTCCTTGTCGAGCACGGCAGCCATCTCGCCCGCCAGGCGCGCATAGGTGTCGTGGACGTATTCGATGCCCCCGGTGATGATCCCGACCCGGCCCTTGTTGAGGGCGGATTCGTCGATCGTACTGCGGATGGCCTCCTGAGCCGAAACCGGGCCGGCGAGAGCTCCGACCAAGCCCAGAACCCACGCCGCGAAGATGATCCGCTGCTTCATCTCACCCCCCCCTTCTGCGGCATCCGATGGCCCTCCCAGGCGCCTCGGGGATGCCTCTGCCTTCTCTCGCCCCGGGACCGGCATCGCCGTCGGGGCCCGTCCCCGAAGCGGCGGCCCCCAGGCCCTCCGAATTCCCGCACGTCTTGGCCAGCCCCGCGGGACCGGCAGGCGGATTAAATCACAGGACGACTCCTGCAATCCCCCGATTGTGTGGATAACTTGGAAGAATCCAGGCTTTTCCACAGAAAAAACACAAGTGAAATGAAGCTTTTATCCTATTCTATACACCGTCTTGTTTAAGTAATTTCCCCAAACAACCAGACATATTGGATCTTGTCCTTGGCTAGCGCAGGAGTAGCCGAAGACTTGCAGCTCTGCCGGCAGGCCGCGGAAACCCTGGCGTTTTGGGACCCGGGCCCGTGGCCTCCCGGACGGCCGCGCAGGTTTCCTGGCCCTCGCGCTCAGATCCCGGCTTATCCGGCCAGCGCCGATCGGCTAACCTGCATCTGGACTGGGCAGCTAGGGAGCGGCGAAGACCGATGACGTACTTCAGGTCCTGGGTTCTGCTGCTGCTTCTGGGCACCGCCCTCGCCGGGCCGGCCGCGGGCGCGGAGGCGGTCGACGTCGAGCTGGTTCTGCTGGCCGACGCCTCGGGCTCGATCGACGACGCCGAGATCCTCTTCCAGCGCCAGGGTTACGCCAGCGCGATCACCGACCCGCAGGTGATCGCCGCCATCTCCCAGGGCTACGAGCAGCGGATCGCGGTGACCTACGTCGAGTGGGGCGCGGCCGACTCCCAGGAGGTCGTGGTGCCCTGGACCATCATCGACGGCGCCGGAAGCGCGGCCGCCTTCGCGAAGCAGCTGATGGCGCCGCCGCGCCTGGCCTTCGGACGCAACGCCATCGGCAACGCCCTGGCCGCCGGCCAGGCCCTGATCGAAAGCAACGACATCGCGGGCTTCCGCAAGGTCATCGACTTCTCCGGCGACAGCGCCAACAACTGGGGCGGGCTCCCGATCACCACGGCACGGGATGCCGCGGTCGGCGCCGGCATCGTGATCAACGGCCTGGCGATCCTCTGCCGCCAATGCAGCAGCGGCCGGCCGATCAGCTACGACCTGGAGGAGGCCTTCGAGCGCCTGATCATCGGCGGCCCCGGGGCCTTCGTGGTCACCGCCGACAACCGCGAGAGCTTCGCCGACGCCGTCCGCAAGAAGCTGCTGCTGGAGGTGGCGGGGCCGCCCGGGGACGCAGCGTCGGCGCTCAGAACTGCCGGGCGGCGACGATGATCGCCGTGATGGTCTCCTCGCCCAGGGACTTGCAGGCCTCGAGGCGGTGCAGGCCGGAGACCAGCACGTAGCGCTTGTCGCCCCTGCGGACCGAGATCGCGGTCTGCTGGCCGTGCTCCAGGATGTCCTCGGCCAGGGTCTCGACCTTGGCCGGGTCCAGGGTGCCGCGCAGCCGGGCCGGCACGTAGATCTCGGCGATCGGGACCGGGACTTCCTTCAGCATGCTCAGCCGCCGGGCCGCAGGAGGACCTTGCCGCCGCGGCCTTCGCTGTTGGCGTGGGCCAGGGCCTTGGCGATGTCGTCCAGGCTGTACTCGGCCTCGATCGGGACCTCCAGGGTACCGTCGATGAAGCGCTGGGCCATCTCGTCGTAGAGCGCCTGGATCTCCGCCGGGCTGGCCTTGCGCGCGAAGCCGTAGAGCCAGAAGCCGGTCAGGGTCAGGCCCTTGATGATCAGGTGCCCGGGCGTGATGCGGCAGGCCTCGCCGGAGAGGAAGCCGTAGTTGACCACGACCCCGCCTTCCGAGAGGCAGTCCGCCAGGCGCTCGCAGGCGCCGCCGCCGACCGCGTCGATCGCCAGGCGGATCGGCGCCTCGGCGCCGGTCTCGGCGCGCACCCGCTCGGCCAGGCCGTCGCCGTCAACCAGGACCAGGTCGGCGCCGAAGTCGGTGAGTTCGGGGACCAGGGAGTCCCGGCGCACGACGTTGACGGTCCTGAGGCCGCGGGCCCGGGCGAGGCGGATGACGTGGCGACCGACCGCCGAGTTGGCGGCGTTCTGGATCACCCAGTCGCCGTCCCGGAGGTCGACATAGTCCTTGAGCATCAGGTGCGCCGAGGGCGGATTGGCCTTCAGCATCGCGGCCTGACGGATGTCCAGGGCCTCGGGCAGCTTGATCGCCTGCGCCGCGGGCAGGCGCAAGCGCTCGGCCCAGTTGGCCCGGGACAGGCTCATCACCTTGTCGCCGGGCGCCAGGCCCTCGACCCCCGGCCCGACCTCGACCACCCGGCCGGCCCCCTCGATACCGACCGGCGCCGGCAGGCTCTCCGGGCCCGGATAGCGGCCCTCGAAGCTCAGGAGGTCCGCGGGGTTGATCGCCGCGGCCTCGATTGCGACCACGACCTCGCCGGCGCCCGGCGCCCCGACGTCCTCGACCTCGACACAGGCACAGGCCTCCTCCGGCCGTGCGTGCCGTAGCAGTTGGATTTGCTTCATCTTGATCTCGCCTCGCAGCTTCCCGGGTGCTCAGCCTAGGCGAAGCGGCGTCTCTTCGGAAGACGCAGCTCTCGCTTCCGCGAAGGTTCTAGCGAACCGACCGCCGCCGCCCGTGACGCGAGGGCGAAGTCGCCAGCTTCGGCTTGACCCGCCGCAGCCCGCGTGGATCATCCGGGGTCCGCGTCCAGCCCAAGGAACCCGCCATCATGACCGCACCGCTCGCCGGCCTCCGCGTCTTCGACCTGACCCGCATCCTCGCCGGCCCGACCTGCACCCAGCTGCTCGGCGACCTGGGCTGCGACGTCATCAAGATCGAGCGGCCGGGCGAAGGCGACGACACCCGCAAATGGGGCCCGCCCTTCCTCCAGAACGAGGCCGGCGAGGACTCCACGGAGGCCGCCTACTACCTCAGTTCCAACCGCAACAAGCGCTCCCTGACCCTCGATATCGCGAAGCCCGAGGGCCAGGCCCTGGCGCGCCGCCTGATCGCCGGCTGCGACATCCTGGTGGAGAACTTCAAGGTCGGCGGCCTGGCCAAGTACGGGCTCGCCTACGCCGACCTCAAGGACGACAACCCGGGCCTGATCTACTGCTCGATCACCGGCTTCGGCCAGACCGGACCCTATGCGCCGCGCGCCGGCTACGACTACCTGGCCCAGGGCCTGGGCGGGATCATGAGCCTGACCGGCCCGGTCGAGGGCGAGCCCTACAAGGTCGGGGTCGGCATCGCCGACGTCATGTGCGGCATGTACGCCGTGACCGCGATCCTGGCCGCCCTGCACCACCGCCACCAGACCGGTAAGGGCCAGCAGGTCGACCTGGCGCTGCTCGACACCCAGGTCGCCTGGCTGGTCAACGAGGGCCTGAACTACCTGACCTCGGGCAAGGTCTCCAAGCGCCAGGGCAACGAGCATCCCAACATCGTGCCCTACAAGGTCATGCCCTGCGCCGACGGCTACTTCATCCTGGCGGTCGGCAACGACCGGCAGTTCCGCAGCTTCTGCGACTTCGCCGGGGTGCCGGCGCTGGCCGAGGATCCGCGCTTCGTCACCAACGCCGACCGGGTGCGCAACCGCGAGGCGCTCTACGCCCTGCTGCCGGAGGTCACCGCCAAGAAGACCCAGGCCGAATGGGTCGACGGCCTGGCCGGCCTCCACGTGCCCTGCAGCGCGGTCAACACCCTGGACCAGGTCTTCGCCGACCCGCAGGTCCGCCACCGCGGCATGCACCTCAAGATGCCCTACACCGGCAGCCAAAGCGGCGAGGTCGACCTGATCGGCAACCCGATCAAGCTCTCCGAGACTCCGGTCGACTACCGCCACGCCCCGCCGACCTGCGGCCAGCACAGCGACGAGGTCCTGCAGGAATTCGGCCTCAGCCCGGACGAGATCGCAGGGCTCAAGGACGGCGGGGTGGTCTAGTGTCCAGCGATGGAGATTCCCAATCCCGCTGTCACTGCCGGGCTTGCCCCGGCAATCCATGGTGCAAGCGGCACGATGGATGCCCGGATCAAGTCCGGGCATGACAGCGGAGAAGGCTTCCGGCGCGGCGCGGATACCCACCGCCCGCTTATGTCCCCCCGACACCAGCCACCCCTCGCTGTCATCACCGGACTCGATCCGGTGATCCACGGTGCAGCCGGCACCACGGATGCCCGGGTCAAGTCCAGGCATGACAGCCGGCGTGAAGGTCCATCAAGCCACGCTACCAGGGCCTACGCCAAGCCGCAGAGCTTGACCTGACGTGCTGAGCCTCTCCTTCCTGCGGAGCAACCTGCGCTGGCTCGGGGCCGGCTTCCTGCTGACCTTCGCCTCGAGCTTCGGGCAGACCTACTTCATCTCGCTCTTCTCCGGCGACCTGCGCGCCGCCTTCGACCTCAGCCACGGCGGCTTCGGCGGGCTCTACACCCTGGCCACCCTGGCCAGCGCGGCGACCCTGCTGTGGCTCGGCAAGCTCGCCGACAGCCAGCCGCTCGCCCGGCTCTCGGCGGCGACGATCCTCGGCCTGGCGCTGACCGCGCTGGCCATGGCCGCGGTCGCCTCGCCGGTCATGCTGGTCCTCGTGCTCTTCGGCCTGCGGCTCTTCGGCCAGGGCATGCTGAGCCACCTCAGCTTCACCGCCATGGGCCGCTGGTACAACGCCCAGCGCGGCCGGGCCATCGCCATCGCGGCCATGGGCTTTCCGGCCGGCGAGGCGCTCTTTCCCATCGTCGCGGTCGGCCTGGCGCTCTGGATCGGCTGGCGCGAGACCTGGGTCCTGGCCGCCGGCGCCCTGCTTCTGGTCGCCCTGCCGCTCGCCTACGCGCTGCTCCGCCGGGGCCGGACGCCGCGCCACCCGGCGCCGGCGGAGGGCGAAGCCGACGGCCGGCCGCCGCCCCGCGACTGGACCCGCGGCGAGGTGCTGCGCGACCCGCTGTTCTACGCCCTGTTGCCGGGGATCCTGGCGCCGGCCTTCATCCTGACCGGCGTCTTCTTCCACCAGGTCCACCTGGTCGAGACCAAGGGCTGGAGCCTGGCGCTCTTCGCCGCCGCCTACCCCGGCTATTCCCTGGCGGCGGTCGGCGCCTCCCTGGCCTTCGGCTGGGCCGTCGACCGCTGGAGCGCCGGGCGCCTTCTGCCGGCCTACCTGCTGCCCATGGCCGCGGGCCTCTTCCTGCTGGGAGTCTTCGACGCGCCCTGGGTCGCCCTCGCCTTCATGGTCCTGGGCGGCGCCACCGCCGGCGCCGCGACCACCCTGATCGGCGCCCTCTGGGCGGAGATCTACGGCACCCGCCACCTCGGCGCGATCCGCGCCCTGGCGGTCGCCGCCATGGTCTTCGCCACCGGCCTGGCGCCGGGGCTCATGGGCGGCCTGCTGGACCTCGGCATCGGCCTGGAGGCGCAGATCCTGGTCATGGCGGCCTACACCCTGGCGGCGGCCGGGCTGTTCCTGGTCCTCGCCCAAGGCGCGCCAAGACTGGCGAAGGCAGAGACCGGCGCCTAGGCAGGCAGCTGCAATCTCACCGTCGGACTCCCGGCACTGCAGGTCTGCGGTTCCAGGCTATCGCCCGGCGTCGAAGTCCTGGACTGGCGTCCGCCCCACCTTGATCCCGATCGCGTTGGCCCCCGGCATGACCGGGGTCAGGCCCGGGCGCGGCGGCAGAGTCTCTGGGGTCTGGACGTTCCTGGCCAGGCCGAGCCAGCGCAGGAGCTGGATCAAGCGCCAGCCGGGATCGATCTGCCCGGGGTAGAGGCCGTGCCGGGCGGAAGCCGGAAAGGCATGATGGTTGTTATGCCAGGCCTCACCCATGGTCGGGATGGCCAGTAGCGGCAGATCGTGGGCCTGGACGCCGGCGCCCTCGACCAGCCAGGACTGCGGGCCCTGCGTATGTGCGAAGCGGGTGACGAGCCAGTGCATGGTGGTGCAGGCGGTCACCCGCACGCAGATACCCCAGACCACCCAGGGCCAGCCGCCAAGGCCGTAGAGCAGCAAGGCAATCGGAACCTGCTGCAGCATCCAGGTCTTCTCTAGAAAGACATAGAAGTGGTCGTCGGCGATCCCCGGCCCAGGGTCGAAGCCGGGCGGCTTTTCGAGAACCAATCGACAATGAAGGTTCCACCAGAGATCTCTCAAGAGACCTTGGCGATGTGCGTAGAAGTCGTGACAGCCTGCTTGGCGCTGGGCCCAGTCTCGCGTGTCATGGGTCCGGATGGTCCAGAAGGGCCCACCCATGCCAACCAGCGTGCCGAGCCAGACCAACATGCGCTCGAGCCACTTAGGGCAATCGAAGCTGCGGTGGATCAGGCGTCGATGAAAGCCGACGGAATGGCCGGCGCAGAGGGTAATCGCGCCGAGCAGGAGGAAGACCAGGAAGGCGTCCCAGGTGAAGGTCATCGGTCCGAGCAGGAGCGCAGCCAGCATCATGCCGCCGTTCCAAGATGAGCGCGCCGGATCCCAGCGGACCTCTCCGCACGTTGGATCGGCATCGGGAACAAGGACCAGCGAATTGACCTTGAAGGAATCCTCGGAAGACTCCGGAGAAGCCGTGCCGCCGTCGGGGGCAATCGAAACTCGCGTCTGAGAGATCATCGTTTGCTCATTTTCTGCAGGCGCCGAAAGGCTATCGGAACAAGGCAAGCGCGATCGTGGCCAGAGAGACGATGGCGGCCTTCGCGAGAAAGGCTTGTTCACCTCGGCGCGTGTTGAGCACGAACCAGAACATCGAGGCGGCAGCGGCACCGCAGAGCGCGTAACCCAACTGCAGCTCCACCGGGAAGAAACTTGCCCAGTCTGGAAAGAACGCCGCGTGTCTTGGATCGACGAGCCAGTGGCCGCCATACCAGACCAGGGTGACACCCCAGCCGATCACGGCGCCGCCAAGGACACATCTCAACCAGTCGGACCAACCCAACCGACGATAGAGGAAGTAGGTCGGTATCGCGACAAAGAGGATCGCCGGCAGCGTCGTGAAGAGTCCACGTAAGGCGGCGAGGAAAGGGTAAAGGTAAAGAGTTGCAAGAAAGCCGATATCTCGCGTCACAGCGCTCCAAACCGAGAACCCCGTCCCGACAAGGAGCCCAGGTGTGATCGCCGCTATGCAGAACGCCAAGAAGTGACGGTCGCCCCGCATCGGGCCGGGCCAGGGATGCTTGATCGGCTGCCGCGGCATCGTTTCGATCGCTTCACGGCCCATCATCCCTTCTCCCTCACCACAGGCTGTCCTTCAGCGGGGCTTCCGGTTCCGGGTAACGGAAGCGGCAACCGGCTCCTCGGCGCGCAGCGGCAGGACCGAGGCCCGGCGCGGAACCCGGTCCTGGCTGCGGGCGGAGGCGCGGTCGCGGGCCATCAGGATTGCGGCTTCAAGACGCGCTTCTCGCGCAAGGCCCGGCGATGCGCCTCGACGATCCCGAGCGGACGGCCGGCCTCCGCCGGCTTCGGCGCCGGCTTGCGGGCCCCGGACGGGGGCTTGGGCGTCGGCTTGCGCGGCGGCCCGGGCGGCGCGGCCTGCGGGCCGAACCAGAAGCGGGCGAAGTCGCCCTGCCAGATCTTGCGTGCCATCATCTGAATCTCCCTTCTGACGTTTCTGTTAAGACTGAAATCATTGATCAAAAAAATGACGGCAGCGGGCCGGGCCCTGGGTGATATCGGGGAGATACGGCAGCAGCCCGCGGGTCATGCCGCCTTCTTCCCCAGCACGCGCGAGACCTTGGCGCCCATCTGCATCAGGCCGACCAGGGTCGTCTTGGGCAGGCCGCGGACCTGCTCGTACCACTTGGTCAGGCGCTCCATGAAACCCAGCATGTTGGCGATGCGGTCCTTGACGATCTGCGGCGTCTCGCTGTCGGTCTCGGCGTCCAGCACGCATTGCCGCAGCATGGTCAGGGTCGGGTCGATCTCGCGCCGCTTGCGCTCCTCGACGATGGTGGTGAGCATCTGCCAGGTGTCGTGCAGGGCCTCGAAGTGGTCGCGCCGGTCGCCCAGGATGTGGGTCACCCGGACCAGGCCCCAGGCCTGCAGCTCCTTCAGGCTGGTCGAGACGTTGGAGCGGGCGATCGACAGGGTTTCGGCGATGTCCTCGGCCGGCAGGGGCCGCGGCGCCAGGTAGAGCAGCGCGTGGATCTGGGCGACCGAGCGGTTGGTGCCCCAGCGGGCCCCCATCTCCCCCCAGTGGAGGACGTACTTCTCCATGACCGGCGTCAGTTTCATAGGGCGTTCCCGTTATTTCTGTATAGACTGAAATTAATGAAATCTCGAACGTGAGTCAAGGCATCCTCCCGGAACTCCATGACCGGCCGCCTGCCCAAGAGGTTCGATTCGCGCAAGAACCGCATCGCCATTCTCAAGGCCATCGACCGGCTGGCGGCGAAGTAAGCTCAGGCCTCAGGCGCGCCTCACGGCCAGCGACAGCAGGCGCACGGCCAGGCAGAGACCGGCGGCGCCGGCCATGACCCAGCAAAGCGCGGCGTAGCTGTCGGGCCAGGGCCCGGCGGCGGCGAGCTGGGCGCCGAGGGCGCCGGCCAGGACCTGAAGCGCGCCGATCAGGGAGGAGCCGAAGCCGGCCATCTCCCCGGCCGGCTCCAGAGCCAGGGCGGTCGCCGCCGGAAGCAGCAGGCCGAAGGCCAGGACGTAGAGCCCGACCAGGCCCCAGAAGACCGGCAGGGCCAAGTCCGCGCCCGCGGCCAGCGCCAGGCCGGCGCCGGCGAGGCCGGCGATCCCGGCACCCAGGGTCAGCACCGCCTGCACGCCGAGGCGGCGCACGCCCTGGCGGGCGATCACGGAACCGGCCACGAAGGCGACGGCGGCCAGGGTGAAGAGCGGCCCGAAGGCCTCGGCGGCGACGTCGTAGCGCTCCAGCGCCACGGCGGCACCGAGGGACAGCAGGGCCGCGTAGCCGGCGAAGATCGTCCCGGAAACGCCGACTCCGACAAGAAAGTCCCGGGCCGCGAAGAGCCGGCGGGAGGCCGCCAAGGGACCGGCCAGCGAGAGCCTGCGCCGCCGCTCCCGCGGCAGGCTTTCGCTCAAGACGAGATAGCAGGAGACCGCCGTGGCCATGCCGAAAAGCACCAGGAACCAGAAGATCGCCGGCCATTCGAAGAGCACCAGCAGGCCCGAGCCGACCGCCGGCGCCAATAGGGGCGCCGCGCCCAGGACCACGGTCATGGTCGAGATCAGCGCCGCGGTCGCCGGTCCGCCGCCCTGGTCGCGGGCGATGGCGCGGGCGATCACCGGCGAGGCGGCGCCGAAGAGGCCCTGGACCCCGCGGGCCAGCAGCAGCAGCTCGAAGCGGCCGGCCAGGGCGCAGACCGCGCTGGCCAGGATGAAGCCGGCGAGCGAGAGGAACAGCGGCGGACGGCGGCCGAAACGGTCGGCCAGCGGCCCCCAGAGGAGCTGCCCCGGCCCGTAGCCGACCAGGTAGGCGCTGACCAGGGCGGCGCCCGCGGCCGGCGCGGCGCCGTAGGCGCGGGCGATCTCGGGCTGGGCCGGGAGGCAGACGTCGACCGTCGTGGCCGAGACCGCGGCCAGGGCTCCCAGGGCCACGACGAAGGCGAGATCGTTGCGCTTCGCCTTGCCGACTTCGCTGTCGCCGCCTTGGGCCAAGCCCGCCTCCATGACGCCGGCCCTCGGACGCGGACCCCCGCTCCAGATCCCCCGCGGCCGGCGCGATGTCAAGCGGCACTCCGGCCCCTTTTGCCCCGCATCGCAGCTTGCCCCGCAAAGGATTCTGGCCTTGCCTCGTCCCCGCCGTTATTCTCCGGCAGCTTATGCCAAGAGGTATAGAGAGGCCCGATGGACCGGATCCCCGAGCTTGCCCTTCCGGAGGGCGTGGTGGTGCTTGACGGCGGCCTGGGCCAGGAGCTGCACCACCGCGGGCTGAAGGCGCATCCCCTGTGGTCGGCCTACGCCCTGGTCTCCTGTCAGGCCAAGGTCCTGGCGGTGCATCTGGACTACATCGCGGCCGGCGCCCGGCTGATCACGACCAACAGCTATTCCACCACCCGGCCCCGCCTGGAAGAGAACGGCATGGCCGAGCGCTTCCACGAGCTGAACCGCTCCGCCGGCGAGCTGGCCTGCTGGGCGCGGGACGAGTCCGGCGCCGAGGTCCTGATCGCCGGCTCGCTGCCGCCGATCCACGGTAGCTATCGCCCGGACCGGGTCGCGCCCTTCGAGGAGATCGAGCCGCTGTACCGCGAGCAGGCCGAGGTCCTGGCGCCCTTCGTCGACGTCTTCCTCTGCGAGACCATGTCCAGCGGCACCGAGGCCCGGGCCGCGGCGAGCGGCGCGGCCGCCACCGGCAAGCCGGTCTGGGTCGCCTGGACCCTGGCGGACGGCGGCAGCGCGCGGCTGCGCAGCGGCGAGACCATCGCCGAGGCCGCGGCACAGCTCGAAGACCTGCCGGTCAGCGGCTTCCTGGCCAACTGCTGCGCGCCCGAGAGCATCAGCCTGGCCATGCCCGAGCTCGCGGAGGCCGCCGCCGCGCGCGGCGGGATCGCCGGCGGCTACGCCAACGCCTTCTCCGCGGTGCCCAAGGACTGGGACTACGCCCGCGATGGCATCGCCGCCCTGGGCCTGCGCCGAGACCTCGACCCCTTCGCCTACGCCGAGTTCGCGGCGGACTGGGTCGACGCCGGTGCCAAGGTGGTCGGCGGCTGCTGCGAGGTCGGCCCCGCCCACATCGCCCGCCTGCGCCAACGCCTGGCCTGACCGGGTCCCACCATCCGCCTTGCCCCGGGCCGGCGGCGGATGCGATAGCTGGGGTCATGAGCCAGGGCGGACAGCACGTCATCGTCGTCGGCGCCGGCATCCTCGGCGCCTCGATCGCCTATCACCTGGCCTGGCGGGGCGCCGGGGTGACCCTGCTCGACCGCGGCCCGCCCGCCGGCGAGGCCACCGGCGCCTCCTTCGCCTGGATCAACGCCTCCTTCCGCAACCCCCGGCCCTACTACGACCTGCGCATGGTCGGGCTGCAGGAGTACCGCCGCCTGGAGGCGGAGCTGGCCGGCCGCCTGGTCGTGACCTGGGGCGGCGGCCTGAACTGGGACCTGGAGGAGGACGAGATCGCGCCCCTGGTCCGGCAGCACGCGGGCTGGGGCTACGACCTGCGGATCCTCGGCCGCGAGGAGATCCTGGCCCTGGAGCCAAGGCTGACCGCGCCGCCCGCGCGCGCGGTCTTCTCCGCCTGCGAGGGCGCGCTGGACCCGGTCGCCGCGACCGAGGCCCTGCTGGCCGGTGCCGAGGCCCTGGGCGCCGAGATCAAGATCGGCTGCGAAGTCTCTGATTTCCTTTTGAACCAAGGACGGGTCGTCGGCCTGCAGACCGCGGCCGGCAAGCTGGAGGCCGATCACGTGGTGCTGGCCGCCGGGGTCGCCAGCGCCGGCCTGGCCGCCGGGCTGGGCTTCGACCTGCCCTTGCGCTCCTCGCCGGGCCTGCTGGTCCACAGCCGGCCGATGCCGCCGCTGCTCGGCCGGGTGATCGAGTCGCCGGGCCTGCACATGAAGCAGGATCCGGACGGCCGCATCGTCGCGGGCACCTCCTTCGGCGGCGGGCCCGTCCCCAACGACCCGGAGGCCGAGGGCCGGCGCCTGATCGCGCGGATCAAGTCGGCCCTGTCCGGCAGCGACGGCCTGGAGATGGAGCGCGTCACCCTCGGCCTGCGCCCCATCCCCGCGGACGGCCGCCCGGCCGTGGGCCCGCTGCCGGGCCTGACGGGCCTCTACCTCGCGGTCATGCACAGCGGCATCACCCTGGCCCCCGCGATCGGCCGCTTCGCCGCCATGGAGATTCTCGACGGCGCCGAGGTGGAGCTGCTCGCCCCCTTCCGCCCGGCCCGCTTCGCCGCCGGGTGACGGCGCGCAACGCCTGTTGCCCCTCCCCTGTCATCCCCGGGCTTGACCCGGGGATCCATCTCGCAAGCGGCACAATGGATGCCGCGGGCTTTGCCTTCGGCAAAGACCCTGGGATCAAGTCCGGGCATGACAGCGAAGAAGAACCAGATCACCCACCCCACCGGCTTGCGCCGTCGTCATCGTGGTGTCATAAGACGCCTTTAATGACTACGCCCGATTCCGACGCCTTCGGCAGCCGTTTCCCGCACCGTGATTTGCTGGGCATCGCCGGGCTTTCCCCGCAAGAGATCGTCTTCCTGCTCGACCTGGCCGAGGGCTACGTCGAGGTCAGCCGCCGCGCCGAGAAGAAGCAGGAGTTGCTGCGCGGCCGCACGATCATCAACCTCTTCTTCGAGAGCTCGACCCGGACCCGGACCTCCTTCGAGCTGGCGGCCAAGCGCCTGGGCGCCGACGTGATCAACATGTCGGTGGCTTGGTCCTCGATCAAGAAGGGCGAGACCCTGATCGACACCGCCATGACCCTGAACGCCATGCACCCCGACGTGCTGATCGTCCGCCATCCCGACTCGGGCGGGGTCAAGCTGCTGTCCGAGAAGGTCAACTGCGCGGTGATCAACGCCGGCGACGGCAGCCACGAGCACCCGACCCAGGCCCTGCTCGACGCCCTGACCATCCGCCGCCGCCGCGGCAGCATCGCCGGCCTGGAGGTGGCGGTCTGCGGCGACATCAGCCACAGCCGGGTCGCCCGCTCCAACATCCACCTGCTGAACACCCTGGGCGCGCGCGTGCGGGTGATCGCGCCGCCGACCCTGATGCCCAGCGCCATCGACCGCCTAGGCGTGACCCCTTACTTCGACCTCTGCGCGGGCCTGAAGGACTGCGACATCGTGATGATGCTGCGCCTGCAGAACGAGCGCATGCAGGGCAGCTACGTGCCTTCGATCCGCGAGTACTTCCACTTCTTCGGCCTGGACCGGGAGAAGCTCAAGAACGCCAAGCCCGACGCCCTGGTCATGCACCCCGGGCCGATGAACCGCGGCGTCGAGATCGACAGCGAGCTGGCTGACGATATCGACCGCTCCCTGATCCGCGAGCAGGTCGAGATGGGCGTCGCCGTGCGCATGGCCTGCCTCGACGCCCTGACCCGCGGTCTGCAGAGCAACGCCTGAAGCATGGAAAAGTCATCGCAGATCACACCCCCCACCCTAACCCGCGCGCAGCGCCGCGCGTACGCGCCCCTCAAGGGGGGAGGGGACTCTACCACCCGGCTCCATCACGGCCCCCTCCCCCTTGAAGGGGGAGGGCTGGGGTGGGGGTGATCATTGCTGACATTCAGTCCTAGTTAACGACACGCCATGGCCAAGCACCGCAGCGCCTACTTAAACGCCCGCCTGCTCGACCCGGAGAGCGGGCTCGACCAGCGCGGCGACCTCCTGGTCGAGGACGGCGTCATCGTCGACCTGGGCCCCGGGATCTTCGACGGCGGCGCGCCCGAGGGCGTGGAGGCGACCGACTGCGGCGGCGACTGCCTGGCGCCGGGCCTGGTCGACCTGCGGGTCCAGCTGCGCGAGCCGGGCGAGGAGCACAAGGAGACCATCGAAACCGGCAGCGCCGCGGCGGCGGCCGGCGGCGTCACCTCGCTCGCCGCCCTGCCCAACACCGAGCCGGTGGTCGACGACGTCGCCGGGGTCGAGTACATCGCCCGCCGGGCGCGCGAGACCAAGCTGGTCAAGGTCTACACCTACGCCGCGGTGACCCGCGGCCTGGAGGGCCGGGAGCTGACCGAGCTCGGCCTGTTGAAGGCCTTCGGCGCGGTCGGCTTCACCGACGGCCTGAAGCCGGTCGCCGACGCCATGGTCCTGCGCCGGGCGCTCGCCTACGGCAAGACCTTCGGCGTGACCATCGTCCAGCACGCCCAGGAGCCGGCCCTGTCGCGCGGCGCCATGAACGCCGGCGAGCTGGCGACCCGCCTGGGCCTGCCCGGCATCCCGCCCCTGGCCGAGGTCATGATGATCGAGCGCGACCTGCGCCTGGTCGAGATGACCGGCGGCCGCTACCACGCGGCGCAGATCTCCACCGCCGCCGCGGTCGAGGCCATCGCCGCCGCCAAGGCGCGCGGCCTGCCTGTGACCTGCGACACCGCGCCGCACTACTTCACCCTCAACGAGAACGCGGTCGGCGACTACCGGACCTTCGCCAAGGTCTTCCCGCCCCTGCGCCGCGAGGACGACCGCCGCGCCGTCGCCGAGGCGGTCGCCGGCGGCGTGATCGACGCGGTCGCCAGCGACCACAGCCCCCACGACCAGGACTCCAAGCGCCTGCCCTTCGAGGCCGCCGACGCCGGCATCGTCGGCCTCGAGAGCCTGCTGCCCTTGTCGCTGGAGCTGGTCCACAAGGGCCAGATGGGGCTGCTCGACCTGCTGCGCCGCCTGTCGCTCGCCCCGGCCGGGATCCTCGGCCTCAAGGCCGGCCGCCTGGCCAAGGGCGCCCCCGCCGACCTGGTCCTCTTCGACCTGGAGCTCGCCGGCCGCCTCGACCCCGACTCCTTCCGCAGCAAGTCCAAGAACTCGCCCTTCGAGAACCACCCGATCCAGGGCCGCGTCCTGCGCACGGTGGTGGACGGGCGGACGATATTTCAGGCGGAGTGATAGGACCCCTCACCCAGCTCCGGCTAAGCTCGGCTCACCGCCTCGCTAAGCCTGCTCAACCCTCTCCCGTGGGGAGAGGGATCTCGCCGGCGCCACGTTCGGACTCCCTCTCCCGAGGGGAGAGGGTTGCGGAGGCTTAGCGAGGCCACGAGCTTAGCCGAAGCTGGGTGAGGGGAAGTCTCCACCCCTTGGACTCGGACGCCACGGTTGCCGATTCGTCCGAAACCGCAGATCATTGCCCGAAGCCCGCACCCCCACCACGACCGATCGTCCGTCATGCCCGATCCGATCTCCTGGGAGTTCTCCGGTCCCTATCTCGCCGCCGCCTTGATCGGCGGCTACCTGCTGGGCGCGCTGCCCTTCGGGCTGCTGCTGACCAAGCTCGCCGGGCTGGGCGATATCCGGGCCATCGGCTCCGGCAATATCGGGGCGACCAACGTGCTGCGGACGGGGCACAAGGGCCTGGCCGCGGCGACCCTGCTGCTGGACGGCAGCAAGGGCGCGGCCGCCGTGCTGGTCGCCGGGATCTGGGGGCCGGACATGGCGATCATGGGCGGCTACGGCGCGATCCTGGGGCACCTCTTCCCGGTCTGGCTGAAGTTCCGGGGCGGCAAGGGCGTGGCCACGACCCTGGG
>JANQGU010000211.1 GCA_028282935.1 Kiloniellales bacterium | reverse complement strand
CTCGGTCAGCTCGAAGTCCCCGCTGACCAGGACCTCCCCCAGCAGGGTCTCCAGGCGCTTCGGCGGGTAGGGCCAGTTCGGAAAGGCCTCCGCGCGCTCTGGTGGCGCGGCGGCCGAGAACTCGAGCGGCGGCCGATCGATCGGGGCGGGGGCGCCGCAGCCGCCGAGGCCGGGAGAAAGCAGGGCGACGGCAAGCAGGCCGGCGGGCAAGGCCCCGAGTCCCGAGGCCGTCAGGCCCCGGGTCTCCGCCTTCTCGGCCCTCCGAGAATCCCTGCTGCGCCAGTAATACGCCACCGATCTCCGCCCGGTCTCTTGTTCTTGTTGGTTATGGGACCTCGCTTCTCCAAGCGAGGTCCGGCGAACCGCCAAGCTCTACCCTCAGTATAGTATCCGGGCCGGAGTGTTCTCTATCTCTATTTCCCTGGTCGCTGCGCGCTCTGGCCCTTCCTCAGGGCAGGTCGGCAGTGCCCGAGGGGCCGGTCGGAGCCGGCCCCTCGGGGCGAACCTAAGGGACTCCGCTAGCTCGCGATCGGGCCGCCGTCGTCCTTGGTGACCACGACGACAGAGGGTCGCGGCGGCATGTCGTCCTTGAAGTCGGGCCAGCGGGTCGCGGCGTCGTCGAAGGTCGAGCGCCGCTCGAAGCCCGGGAACTCCCTGGTGCCGTCGCTGGCGGGATGCTGCACGGCGAGAAACAGGGTCCTGTCGTCCGGGGTGAAGGCCGGCCCGCAGAGCTCGGCGCCGACCGGGACCCGGAAGAACATCTTGCTGTAGGCCCGGTTCTCGCCATCGGTCTCGATGCCGTAGAGGCCGTCGGCCGTGCCCGCGAGGTTCCAGGCGCTGCCCTGGTCGGTGGCGATCCAGAGCCGGCCCTGGCCGTCGAAGGCGCAGTTGTCGGGCGCGGCGAACCAGCCGTTCTTGGAGGTCTTGGGGTTCCAGGTCGCGCCGACGTCGGCCGCCGAGGGGTCGCCGCACTTGACCAGGAAGTCCCAGCTGACCTTCTCGGCCGCGTGGTCGCCGCCCGGCGGCGTCAGCTCGATGATGTGGCCGAAGAGGTTCTCGGCGCGCGGGTTGGCGGCGTTGACCTGGTCCGCCTTGCGCTTGGAGTTGTTGGTCAGCATGACGTAGACCTTGCCGTTCCGGGGGTTCGGCTGCACGTCCTCGGGCCGGTCCATGGGCGTGGCGCCCAGCAGGTCGGCGGCGCGGCGGGTCTCGATCATCACGTCGGCCTGGGACTTGAAGCCGTTCTCCGCGGTCAGCGGACCCTTGCCCTGGACCAGCGGCAGCCAGGTCGCGCTGCCGTCGTCGTCGAAGCGGGCGACGTAGAGCGTGCCCTTGTCCAGCAGGTCGCGGTTGGCCTCGCGGTTGGCGGGATCGTAGCGGCCCTCGGTGACGAACTTGTAGAGGTAGTCGAAGCGCTGGTCGTCGCCCGAGTAGAGCACGAGCCGGCCGTCGCCGTTGACGATGGTCTCTGCGCCCTCGTGCTTGAAGCGGCCGAGCGCGGTCCGCTTGACCGGCGTCGAGCTCGGGTCGAGCGGATCGACCTCGACGATCCAGCCGAAGTGGTTGGCCGACCTGGGGTCCTTCTCCAGATTGAAGCGGTCGACGTACTTGCCCCAGGCGTACCACTGCCCTGGCACGCCGTAGCGCTCGTAGTTGGCCTTCTCGGGGTTGTTCGCGATATCGCCCCAGAAGTAGCCGTGGAAGTTCTCCTCGGCCATAAGGTAGGTGCCCCAGGGGGTCATGCCGCCGGCGCAGTTGTTGATGGTGCCGACGGTCTCCTTGCCGCTGGCGAAGGCCGCGGTCTGCATGCGGGTGTCGCCGGCCGCGGGGCCGGAGATCTTCATCGGGGTCTCGTAGGCCGAGATCCGGCGGTTGTACTTGCTGTCCAGGACCACTTCCCACTTGCCGCCGGCCTTCCGCACCTCGACGATCGAGCCGCCGTGGGCCGCCATCTCGACCTCGACCATCTCCTTGGTCATGTCGGCGAACTTCAGGTCCCGGTCCTGGCGTTCGATGCCGGGGAACATCAGCTCTTCGTTGGTGTACTCGTGGTTGACGCAGAGCAGCCCACGCTCGCCGGCCTCAGAACCGGCCGGCAGGGGCAAGAAGCCGATGAAGTCGTTGTTGTAGCCGAACTGCTTGAGCTGGGCCGCGGCGGACTGCTTGCGCGGATCGAAGGCCGGCGAATCCGGGAAGATCGGGTCGCCCCAGCGGAGCAGGACGTCGGCGCTGTAGCCCTTTGCCACGTGATGGGTCTCGTCGACGCCGTGCTCGATCTCGCTGAAGACGAAGCCGGGGCCGTTCGCCCTGGCCTGGCGGCCGCCGAAGGCGACCGGGCCGGCGATGGCGGCCATCGCGGTCACGGCGAGGCTGCCGCGCAGCACCTCGCGGCGGCCGAAGCGGCGCTGGACCACCTCGCCGAAAGTCGCCGTGCCCGTCGGGTTGACCGGGATGTCCTCGGAGGTTTCGTAGGTCAGCTCCGACCTCGACGGGGACGAGTTTTTCTCACGCATGTCGCTCTCTCTCCTGCAGACTATTTGGGCCTTGCGCGTTTTCGTTGGAAGGGATCGGGCCGTTTCAGCGCCCTTGGACCGCAAGGAATCCGGAAGCACTCTAGTCTTTCTCCATGACAATCGGATTACGCGGAAGATCGGTTCATGGCCCGGCTTTGATCGTCTCCAGGGCGGCCAGCGCGCGCTGCCGGGCCGCGGCGTGGTCGACGATCGGCCGGGGATAGGTCTCGTCCAGGCGGACCCCGGCGGCGGCCAGGGTACCGGCCTCGGCCTCCCAGGGCGCGTGGATCGCCGTTGCCGGCAGGCCGGCCAGCTCGGGCAGCCAGCGGCGCAGGTAGCCGCCCTCCGGGTCGAACTTCCGGCTCTGGGTCACCGGGTTGAAGATCCGGAAGAAGGGCGCGGCGTCGGCGCCGCTGCCGGCGACCCATTGCCAACTCGCGGCATTGCTGGCGAGGTCGGCATCGACCAGGGTGTCCCAGAACCAGTCCTCGCCGCGGCGCCAGTGGATCAGCAGGTGCTTGATCAGGAAGGAGGCGGCGACCATGCGCACCCGGTTGTGCATCCAGCCGGTGGCCCAGAGCTCGCGCAGCCCGGCGTCGACCAGGGGATAGCCGGTGCGACCCCGGGTCCAGGCCCGATAGGCCTCGTCGTCGTCGCGCCAGGGAAAGGCGTCGAAGGCCGGCTTCCAGTTCCGCTCCGGCAGCTCCGGCCAGTGGTAGAGCAGGTGATAGGAGAACTCGCGCCAGCCCAGCTCGCGCAGGAAGGCTTCGCCGCCCTCCGCCTTGGGGTCGCCGGCCTTGGGGTCGCCGCCCGCGGCCCGGTGGCGCGTCGCCTGCCAGACCTGGCGCGGCGAGATCTCGCCCCAGTGCAGGTGCGGCGAAAGGCGCGAGGTGCCGGGGCTGTCCGGCAGGTCGCGCTGACCCTGGTAGTCGCCGACCGCGCCGTCCAGGAAGGCCGCAAGGCGCGCCCTGGCCCCGGCCTCGCCGGGAGCCCAGCGTTCGCGCAGGCCGCCGGCCCAGTCCGGCGCCTGCGGCAGCAGCGACCAGTCCTCGAGCGCGTCGCCACGGGCATCGACCCCGCCTGGCAGCGCCTGGGGCCTGGGCAGCGGCGCCTCGGGCGCGCCTCGGGCCAGCAGATGCCGCCAGAAGGGCGTGAAGACCTTGAAGGGGCCGCCGGACTGGGTCTGCGGCACCCAGGGCTCGAAGAGCAGCGCGCCGTTGCTGCTCTCCGCGATCAGGCCGCGGTCCTGGAGCGCGGCCTTGATCCGGGTGTCGCGGGCGATCGCGAAGGGCTCGTAGCAGCGGTTCCAGAAGACCGCGCCGGCGCCGACCTCGGCCGCCAGCTCGGCGACGACCCGCTCGGCCGGACCGCGGCGCAGCACCAGGGGCCGGCCGAGGCCGTCGAGGTCCGCGGCCAGGGCCGCCAGGCTGTGGTGCAGCCACCAGCGCCCGGCGCCGCCCGGCGCCCAGCGGCCGGGCGTCTCCTCGTCCAGGATGTAGAGCGGCAGGACCGGCGCGCCCCGGGCCAGCGCCGCGGCCAGGGCCGGGTTGTCGGCGAGCCGCAGGTCCTGGCGGAACCAGAGGATGCTGGGCGGGCGGTCGGCGGTCATGCTGGCTGGGCCTTCGCTCGGATGGGTGACGCTCCTTGTTACGTCGCCGAGGCGCGCGGCGATCAGGTTTCGGCCCGACCGGCCAGGGCCGCGCTGGGAAAGGCGAAGACCCGGTCGCGGCCCAGCAGGTGGGCGACGAAGCCGGCGCCGAAGAGCGTCGCGATCGCCGGGTTCAGGACGTCGAGCCCGCCGGTGAAGGCGCCGAAGGCGGGCAGGATCAGCCGGCGCCCGTCGGTCACGAAGCAGCGCGCCGTCAGGCGCCGCGACCGCACCCGGACCGAGGCCTTGGGATGGTAGTGGCCGGAGACCTCGCCCTCGAAGGGGCCCTCGGCCAGCGCCTCGTGCCGGAACACCAGCGGGCCCAGGGTCAGCTCCTCCAGGACGCGGCCGCCCCAGTCCTGCGGCGGCGCGGGGTCGTGGTTGCCGCAGATCCAGATCCAGTCCCGGCCCCGGGTCAGGGCCCGGATCCGCTCGGCCGCCGCTTGGTCCAGGCGCTCGGCCGCCGCCGGGTCGTGGAAGGAATCGCCCAGGCTCACGACCCGCGCCGGGCGGAAGCGCGCGACCAGGGCCTCCAGCCCGCGCAGGGTGGCCGAGGTGTCGTAGGGCGGCAGCAGGTGGCCCCGCGCCGCGAAGGAGGAGGCCTTCTCCAGATGGAGGTCCGAGACCACCAGGGTCTCCTGCGCCGGCCAGTGGAGCGCGCCGGAGACGTCGGCCCGCAGCTCGGCGCCGTTGACCGCCAGCCTTGCCGCCGCGCCGGGGCCGGAGGGCGCCTCGTTTCGCGGGTCATCGGAATGCGGGTTGGTCATCGCGGGCCGACATGCATAGGATTCCGGACATCCTTCGGGGCTGACAGTATCGGACAGAACGAATGCGGACGCCGGCCGTCATAGCACTGCTGCTGCTTTCCATCATCCCTCCCGTGCAGGCGCAGCAGCCCCTGCGCGCGGGGCCGCATCTGACGGCGGAGGCGCTGCACGCGCTGCACGGGCCCTACGACGGCCTGGAGCTCCAGCTCCTGGTCACCGGCAGCTCGGGCGCCGAGGCCGAAAAGGCGCGGGTGGTCACCCTGGGGCCGGACTACCTGGCCGTCGCCTCCGAGGACGGCCAGACCATCATCGATACCAAGCTCAAGCGGCTGCTCCGCATCGACCGCGAAGCCAAGGCCTTCTACAACAACTCGCTCTTCGCGCCGGCCGCCTTCGTCGAGCGCGAGCTGAAGAAGCGGGTCGACCTGCGCGAAGCGATCCTGCGCGCCGGGGTCGCGGCCGAGAAGGCGCCGCCGAATCTCAAGACCTTCTGGATCGAATCCGACCTCGGCGCCGAGGCCGACCGCGACGCCCCGCTCGCCCTGGACCGGATCGATCACGACGACGGCTCCGTCTCGGTCCTCTTCGAAGGCGAGGTGGTGGCGAGCTGGAGCCTGTCGCAGATCCCTCTGACCTCGGCGCAGCAGCAGAAGCTGCGGCTCTTCATGCAGTACCATCTGAAGCTCCATCCGCGTCTGCGGCGGGCCATGCTGGCCGAAGGCAAGCTGCCGGCGCGGATCCGCTACAAGCGCTTCAAGGGCGATCAGCTTCTGGAGGAGAGCCTGCGCTTTGCGCTGTCGCAGCGCCGCCGCGCGGCCTACCCCCTGGCCCGGGACCTGGAGGTGCGGCCGGAGCCGAGGCCGGATGCCGCCTTCGGGCGCGAGGTCTATCCGGTCATGGTCGCCGCCGCCTACGGGCAGCAGGGGCAGGGACCGACCGCCTTCCCGGGCTATCTCGCGGCGGCGCGCGCGGCGATCGGGCGCGGTGCGCTCTTCGAGGCCTGGCTGACTCTGATGGAGGCGACCCTGCACTACCTGCCGCGCTCGGCCTTCTGTCCCGAGGGCACGGCGGGCGGCAGCGACTGCATCGGCCGCCAGGTGGTGCAGGACGTGCTTCTGAAGGACGAGCGGATTCGCGAGCTGCAGACCGCCCTGGCCCTGGAGCAGCGCGCCAGGGAGTCGGAGCAGATGATCGAGCGGCTGGGCCAGATCTCCCGCGAGGGCACTACCAAGGGCTACCTGCTCGACGTCTTTCGGGGCAACGCCCTGTCGCAGCGGCCGGACCTGCGGGAGACCTTCGCCCTGGACCCGGCCGCCCTGATCTCCGAGGGGGTTCGCAAGAGCCCCTATGTGCCCAGCTTCTACAAGGACCTGGGCGACCACTTCGCGCGCAATCTGGACTTCGTGCGCGCCTTCCTCTGCTGGGACCTGGGGCGGGCGCTGCCGCAGGGCGCGACCAACGAGAGCCTGTTGCCGATCACCGCCCTGGAAGCCGATCTGCAAAAGCGCTTCCCCGACTTCTTCTAGCCTGAGAGTGGCAGCCGGGCCTGGTCCAGGCCTTCGGTGGCCTCGGTGATCAGGCCCTGGGCTCCCTCGTCCAGCAGCTCGTCAAAGGCGCTGCCGTAGACCTGCTCGCGGCCGATCTCCAGCAGGACCGGCACCGCCAGGGGCGAGACCTTCTCCAGGCTGCGGTGTCGGATCCGGCCCTTGATCCGCCCCAGCATGTCGCCCAGGCGGCCGATGTCGGTCAGGCCGCCGGCGGCGTCGGCCCAGGTCGCGCGCAGCAGCACGTGGTCGGGCTCGTACTTGCGCAGCACGTCGTAGATCAGGTCCGAGGAGATCGTGACCTGGCGCCGGGTCTTCTCCTGTCCGGGATGGCGGCGCTCGATCAGGCCGGCGATCACCGCCGCGTTGCGGAAGGTCCGGCGGAGCAGTGAGGACTCCGCCATCCACTCCTCCAGGTCGTCGCCCAGCAGGTCTTCGCTGAACAGGGCGGCCATGTCCTCCGCCGGGCGCAGGCTCCAGACCGCGATGACGTAGTCGGTGGCGACGAAGCCCAGGGGCGAGAGGCCGAGGCGCTCCATCCGCCGGGTCAGCAGCATGCCCAGGGTCTGGTGGGCGTTGCGGCCCTCGAAGCAGTAGGCCACCAGGTATTCGCGCTCGCCGCGCGGGAAGGTCTCGACCAGCAGCCCGTCGCTGGGCGGCATGACCGAGCGCCAGTGCTGCAGGCGCAGCCACTCGGCGACCGCCGGCGGCATGTCTTGCCAGGCGGCCGGCGCTTCCAGCAGGCCCCGGACCCGCTCGGCCAGGTGGGTGGAGAGGGGCAGGCGGCCGCCGCCGTAGGCCGGCACCTGGGGATCGCCTTTGCCGCCGCGGGCGACCTCGGCCCAGGTCTCGCGCAGGCCCAGGAAGGTCAGCAGCTCGCCGGCGAAGATGAAGGTGTCGCCGGCGGTCAGGCCGTTGACGAAGTACTCCTCGACCTCGCCCAGGCCGCGGCCGTTGCGCAGCTTCAGCTTGATCGTCGGCGCCTCGACGATGGTGCCGACGTTCATCCGGTAGCGCTGGACGAAGCGGCGGTGGGCCAGGCGGTAAAGGCCGTCCGGTCCCTCGGCCAGGCGCCGGAAGCGTTCGTAGGCCCGCAGCGCATAGCCCCCGGTGGCGACGAAATCGAGCACGTCGTTGAAGTCCCGCCTTCTCAGGTCGCTGTAGGGCCGGGCGGTAACCACCTGACGATAAAGAAGGTCGGGATCGAGCGGCCCGGCACAGGCGGTACCCAGGAGATGCTGGGCCAGGACGTCGAGCCCGCCGCTGCGTGGCGGGTTGCCGTCCAGGGTCTTCTCCCGGACCCCGGCCAGGGCGGCCAAGCATTCCAGGTACTCGAAGCGGTTGCCCGGCACCAGCAGGGCCCGGCTGGGCCGGTCCAGGCGATGGTTGGCGCGGCCGATCCGCTGCAGCAGGCGCGAGACGCCCTTGGGCGCGCCAACCTGGACCACGAGGTCGACCGCGCCCCAGTCGATGCCCAGGTCGAGGGAGGAGGTCGCGACCACGGCGCGCAGCTCGCCCCGGGCCATCGCCGCCTCGACCTTGCGCCGGCGCTCGCGCTCCAGGCTGCCGTGGTGGATCCCGATCGGCAGGTTGTCGTCGTTGATCCGCCAGAGCTCGCGGAACACCAGCTCGGCCTGGGCCCGGGTGTTGACGAAGACGATGGCCGTGCCGACCGCCTTCAGCCGCTCGTAGATCTCGCCGACCGCGTGCAGGGCCATGTGCCCGGACCAGGGCAGGCGCTCGCGGGTCACCAGGATCTCGATCTCGGGATCGGGGCCGGGCGCGCCCCGGATCAGCTGCGCGGGCGCCGCGCTTTCCGGCGGGGTCACCCAGGCGCGCAGCTCCTCGGGGTCGCGCACCGTGGCCGAGAGCCCGACCCGACGGCAGTCCGGCGCCAGGGTCTGGAGCCGCGCCAGGCCGAGGGACAGCAGGTCGCCGCGCTTGTTGTCGGCCAGGGCGTGCAGCTCGTCGACGACCACGCAGCGCAGGCTGCCGAAGACCCGGGCCGCGTCGTGGTAGGACAGCAGCAGGGCCAGGGACTCCGGCGTGGTCAGCAGGATCTGCGGCGGCCGCCGCCGCTGGCGCTGGCGCTTGGCCTGGGGCGTGTCGCCGGTGCGGGTCTCGCAGGCAATGTCGAGCCCCATCTCCTCGATCGGCGCGGTCAGGTTGCGGTGGATGTCGACAGTCAGGGCCTTGAGCGGCGAGATGTAGAGCGTGTGCAGCCCGGCCGTCGGCGCCGCGGCCAGCTCGACCAGGGAGGGCAGGAAGCCGGCCAGGGTCTTGCCGCCGCCGGTCGGCGCGATCAGCAGCGCCGAGGCGCCGTCGCGCGCCGCCGCCAGCATCTCGAGCTGATGGGGATGCGGCGCCCAGCCGCGGCCCGCGAACCAGGACGCGAAAGCGGCCGGCAAGAGCTCGGCAGGCGGGGGCGTGCTTCCTGGCAGGTCCATGCCTCCGACTATAGCGTTCCGGGTCCGTTCTCCAAGGCGGATTAACCGCCGACTCGGCGACATCGTGCTAGAGAGAGCCCATGAAGGTTCTCGTCACGGGCGCGACCGGCTTCATCGGCCGTCATGTCGCGGCCCGCCTGATCGCGGCAGGCCACGAGGTGCTGATCGGCGCCCGGGACGGCCGGCGGGCCGGCCGTGTCTTTCCGGATCAGCGCTTTATCGCTTGCGACTTCACACGCGATCTCAGCTCGGCGGCCTGGTCTCCGCGCCTCCTTGGCGTCGAGGCGCTGGTCAACTGCGTCGGCGTGCTGCAGCCGCGCCGGCGGGCGACCATGGAGGCGGTCCACCTGACGGCGACGGCGGCGCTCTTCGATGCCTGCGCGGCAGTCGGCGTCCGGCGCGTGATCCAGGTCTCGGCCCTGGGCGTCGACAGCGGGATCGACCTGCACTACGCGACCAGCAAGCTGGCGGCGGATGCGCACCTCCAGGGCCTCGACCTGGACTGGACGATCCTGCGGCCCTCGCTGGTCTACACGCCGGCCGGTTCCTACGGCGGCACCTCGCTGCTCCGCGCCCAGGCGGCGCTGCCCTTCTTCGTCCCGCTGCCCGGCAGGGGCGACCAGCTCTTCCAGCCGGTCTTCATGGACGACCTGACCGAGGGCATCCGCCGTTTGCTGGAAGGCGGCAAGGCGATCAGCGAGATCGTCCCGGTGACCGGGCCGGCGCCCTTGGCGGTCCGCGACATCCTCTTCGGCCTCCGGCGCTGGCTCGGCCTCGGCCGGGCCTGGGCCTTGCCGATCCCCATGCCAGCCATGCGGTTCCTGGCCCGCCTCGGCGACCTGCTCGGCGGCGGCCCCTTGACCACGACCTCCCTGCGCATGATCGAGCAGGGCAACGCGGCCCCGCCCGATCCCTTCACGCGGGCCACCGGCATCGTCCCGCGCCGCTTCGACCAGGTGCTCGCGCAGCACCCGGCGCACGTCCAGGACCGCTGGCACGCCCGGCTCTACTTTCTGCGGCCGGTCCTGCAGACGGTCTTGGCGCTGTTCTGGATCGTCAGCGCCTCGGTGATGCTGTTCGGCCAGAGGGTCTTCATCGCTCGGGAGCTCTCGGGCAGCGACCCGGCCGCGCCGGGTGCCGCCTTCGATCCTTGGCAGGTCGTCTTCGGGCTCGCCCTGCTTTCCGGCTTGCTCCTGCTGCTTCGCTGGAAGGTCCGGCTGGTTCTGGCCTTGCAAGCCTGGGTTCTGGCGATTGCCCTGCTGTGGTGGGCGGCCTCGCTTCTCGGCGTGATGGCGGTCGTCGGCTGGCAGCTCGTCTGGCCGAACCTCATGCTGTTTCTCGGCTTCGCGCTGATCTTCCTGGCGAACCTGGCCGCCTGGGCCCTCGGGGACGACAGGTGAGCGCCTACGACCTGGTCAAGACCCTGCACGTCATCTCGGCGACCCTGATCTTCGGGACCGGGCTCGGCACGGCCTTCTACATGTGGCGCGGCCACCGCGCCGGCGACCTGCGGGCCCTGGCGGTGATCTCGCGGAACGTCGTCCTGGCCGACACGATCTTCACCGCGCCGGCCATCGCCTTCCAGGCCGGCTCCGGGGCCTGGCTGATCTGGAACGGCGGCTTCGATCCCCTGGCGCCCTGGCTGCTCTGGGCCTACGGCCTCTTCGCCCTGGCCGGCGCCTGTTGGCTGCCGGTGGTCTGGCTTCAGCTCAGGATCCGGGACCTGGCCGTGGCCGCCGCAGGCGAGGGCAGCGCGCTGCCGCCGCGCTATCACCGCTACATGGGCTATTGGTTCCGTCTGGGCTGGCCGGCCTTCCTGGCCGTCGTCGTGATCTTCTATCTCATGGTCGCGAAGCCATAGCCCGAAGGAAGGAGTGGACTTTCAAAGGCTAAAGGCCGATTCTTAAGGGGCAAGGAGCCATCGATGCTTGCACGCGGCTACAGGCTGACGTTGTTTCTGGCCCTGGCGGCCCTCGGTGCCCTGCTCTGGCTGCAGGCGCCGGACGGCCGTGCCCAGGCGCCGGCGGTCGCGGTGCTGACCATCAAGGGGCCGATCGGCCCGGCGGTGGCCGATTACGTCAGCCGCGGGATCGAGAAGGCCGTCGAGCAGGGCGCCTCGGCGATCGTCCTCAAGATGGACACGCCGGGCGGCCTCGACACCTCGATGCGCGAGATCATCAAGGACATCCTGGCCGCGCCGGTCCCGGTCATCGGCTACGTCGGGCCGCGCGGCGCCCGGGCGGCCAGCGCCGGCACCTACATCCTCTACGCCAGCCACGTCGCGGCCATGGCGCCGGCGACCGAGCTGGGCGCCGCGACCCCGGTCCAGGTCGGCGGCGGCGGCTTCCCCTTCGGCCGCCAGCCCGAACCCGAGGAGGAGGAGCCGGCGGAAAAGACCGAGGACACCGGGACGGACGAGGCCGCCGAGTCCGAGACCGCCGAGGCCCCCGAGGAAGAGGCGGCCCCCAAGGCTGCCAAGCCGACCATCGAGGACAAGGTCCTGCAGGACGCCATCGCCTACATCCGCAGCCTGGCGCAGCTGCGCGGGCGCAACGTCGAGTGGGCGGAGAAGGCGGTCAGCGAAGCCGCGACCCTGACCTCCGGCGACGCCCTGGAGGCCGGCGTGATCGATCTGGTCGCGACCGACGTCGAGGACCTGCTGGCCCGGGTCGACGGCCGCGAGGTCGAGATGGACGACGGCAAGGTCACCCTGGCGACGGCCGAGGCGGCGGTGATCGAGATCGAGAAGGACTGGCGCACGGAGCTGCTGGAGATCATCACCAATCCCACCGTCGCCGTGATCCTCATGACCATCGGCTTCTACGGCATCGTGCTGGAGTTCTACACCGGCGCCGTGGTCTCCGGCGTGGTCGGCGCGATCTGTCTGCTGCTCGGGCTCTACGGCCTGCACGTCCTGCCGATCAACTATGCCGGCCTGGCGCTGATCATCCTGGGGATGATCCTCCTGATCGCCGAGGCCTTCCTGCCGAGCTTCGGGATACTCGGCTTCGGCGGGGTGATCGCCTTCGTGATCGGCTCGGTCATGCTGATCGACACCGATGTGCCCGGCCTCGGGGTCTCGCCCTACTTCATGGGCGCTGTGGCGCTGCTCGCCGGCGGCGGCACCCTGCTGATCGCGACCAAGATGTACCGCCTGCGCCGCGAGCCGGTGCGGACCGGCAGCGAGGAGATGGTCGGCAGCCGCGGCAAGGTGCTCGACTGGTCGGGCGAGCGCGGCGAGATCCGGGTCCAGGGCGAGATCTGGCAGGCCCGCGGGCAGGGGCCCCTGGAGCCGGGCCGGGCTGTCCGGGTCACCGCCATGGAGGGCATGACCCTGGTGGTCGAGCCGCAAAGCGAAGGGAGCTAGCCGTGTTCTGGATTTTCCTGGGAGTCCCCGTCGCGGTCCTCGCGCTGATCGCGGCCTCGCTCAAGATCCTGCCCGAGTACGAGCGCGGGGTCGTGTTCCTGCTCGGCCGCTTCCAGAGGGTCAAGGGTCCCGGGCTGCGCATCGTGGTCCCGATCATCCAGCAGATGGTCCGGGTCGACCTGCGGGTGCGGGTGCTGGACGTGCCGACCCAGGACGTGATCTCGCGCGACAACGTCTCGGTCCACGTCAACGCCGTGGTCTACTACCGGGTGATGGACGCCGAGAAGGCGATCATCCAGGTCGAGGACTTCATGCTGGCGACCAGCCAGCTCGCCCAGACGACCCTGCGCTCGGTCCTCGGCCAGCACGAGCTGGACGAGATGCTGGCCGAGCGCGAGAAGCTGAACAAGGACATCCGGGTGATCCTCGACGAGCAGACCGACGCCTGGGGGATCAAGGTCGCCAACGTCGAGCTCAAGCACGTCGACCTGGACGAGAGCATGATCCGCGCCATCGCCAAGCAGGCGGAGGCGGAGCGCGTGCGCCGGGCCAAGATCATCGACGCCGAGGGCGAGGCGCAGGCGGCGCAGAAGTTCCTGGAGGCGGCCCAGACCCTGTCCCGGCAGCCCGAGGCCATGCACCTGCGCTACCTGACCACCCTGCACGAGATCTCGAACGAGAAGTCCTCGACCATCATCTTCCCCTTCCCGATGGACATCAAAGGCGTCTTCGACCGCCTGACCGGCCCGCGCGGCGACGGCCCGGGGGACTAGCGACGACGGGCTTGCTTGCCTGCTTGCTTCAGCCTTGCCTCATAACTCGCTGTCATTGCCGGGCTTGACCCGGCAATCCATCGAGCAACCCGCACCATGGATGCCCGGATCAAGTCCGGGCATGACAGCGAGGGAGAACCTGAGATCACAGCCCCTCGGCGAAGGCGGTCTGGAAGGCCTTGACCCTGTCGGTGAGTTCCTGGGGGTCGTAGGGCTTGGGCGGCAGGACGCCCCAGACCGGCTTGGGCCAGGCCGGGTCGTCGTGGAAGCGGGCGATGACGTGGACGTGCAGCTGCGGCACCTGGTTGCCCAACGCCGCGACGTTGATCTTGTCCGGCCGCAGGCTATCTTCGAGGACACGGCTGGCGGCGACGATCTCCTGGGTCACCAGGGTCAGGTCGCCGGCGTCCAGGTCATGGAAGTCACGCAGGCCCGGGCGCTGCGGCACCAGGACGAACCAGGGAAAGTTGGCGTCGGTCATCAGAAGGATCTGCGACAGCGGCCCGACCGTCACCGGAACGGTATCGGCCGCCAGACGCTCGTGAAGCTGGAAGTTCATCGCTATGCCGATCTCTGCCTTGGAGAGGAAACCGATCCGAAGGATACCGCTCGCCGCCGCCGCTGACGAGGGCCCATGCCTCGGCTGAGCGCGCGCCCTGGCGGGACCCTGACATGAGCCACCTGCCGGATCTCGAAGCTTGGGGCGATCCGAGGCTCCGCGCCGTCGGCTGGCTCGAGCCGGGGCGTCCCCATGCCAAGGGCGAGGTGTCCGAGGCGGTCTTCGAGAAGCTGGTCGACCTGCTCGTCGATCCCTGGCAGCCCTTCGCAGCCTTGGGTTCTCATCGCTGCGGCCTTTGCCGCTTTTCCGGCGGGCCGCGGGTCTTTCAGTACAAGGACTGGCAGGTGGACCTCGGTTCGGCGAACCTCTTTCTGCCGGGCGAGGGCGTCGTCTACGTCGCGCCGAGCCTGATCCTGCACTATATGGACTCCAACGGCTACGTACCGCCGGAGGTCTTCCAAGCCGCCGCGCTCGCCTGTCCGGAGAGCCGCGGGATCGCCTATCTGAAGGCGCTGCGCGACAACGGGCCGCCGGATCTGGCAGGAGAGTTCACCGAAGGCTCTTAGGTGCTCTTGACCCCGGCGCGCCGGGCGATCCAGGCTTCCAGGCATGAAGGCAGCGAACTCCCGCACCGAAGACTGGCTCAAGGTCACGCCGAAAGGCCTCTATTGCGAGCCGGGGGATTTCTACGTCGATCCGGCGCGGCCGGTGGCGCGGGCGGTGATCACCCACGGCCATGCCGACCACGCCCGGCCTGGCCATGACGCGGTCCTGGCGACGCCCGAGACCCTCGAGATCATGAAGGCGCGCTACGGCGACGCCGCCGGCCGGCGGCATCAGCCCTTGGCCTATGGCCGGACCCAGGACGTCGGCGGCGTGACGGTCGGCTTCGCGCCGGCCGGGCACGTGCTGGGCTCGGCCCAGGCGGTGCTGGAGTGGCAGGGCCGGCGGGTGGTGGTCTCGGGCGACTACAAGCGCCGGCCCGACCCGACCTGCGCCGGCTTCGAGGTCGTGCCCTGCGACGTCTTCATCACCGAGGCGACCTTCGGCCTGCCGGTCTTCCGCCACCCGCCCGACGCCGAGGAGGTCGGCAAGCTGCTCCAGGCCCGCGAGACCTTTCCCGAGCGCTGCCTGCTGGTCGGCGCCTACGCCCTGGGCAAGGCCCAGCGCCTGATCGGGCTGCTGCGCGCCGCCGGCTACGACCGCCCGATCTACCTTCACGGCGCTCTGAAGAAGCTGACCGATCTCTATGAAACCCTTGGCGTTCCTCTGGGCGAACTGCGCCCGGTCCTGGGCCTGGCCAAGGCCGAGCTCAAGGGCGAGATCGTGCTTGCGCCGCCCTCGGCGCTCGCCGACCGCTGGTCGCGGCGCCTGCCCGAGCCGCTGACCGCCATGGCCTCGGGCTGGATGACGGTGCGCCAGCGGGCCCGGCAGCGGGGCGCCGAGCTGCCCCTGGTGATCTCCGACCACGCCGACTGGGACGAGCTGACCCGGACCCTGGAGGACGTCGCCGCGTCCGAGGTCTGGGTGACCCACGGCAACGAGGAGGCCCTGGTCCACTATGCCCGCGGCCGCGGCTTCGCGGCCCGGGCCCTGTCCCTGCTGGGCCGCGGCGAGGAGGAGCAGGAGGGCGGCGACGCCGCCGAGGCGGAAACGCCGGGGGAGGGCGCGGCGTGAAGCCCTTCGCCGAGCTGCTCGACCGCCTGGTCTTCACCCCGGCGCGCAACGGCAAGCTGCGCCACCTGGCGGCCTACTTCGAGGCGACGCCCGACCCGCAGCGCGGCTACGCCCTGGCGGCGCTGACCGGGGCCCTGTCCTTCCGCGCCGCCAAGGCCGGGCAGGTCCGGGCCCTGGTCGAGAGCCGGGTCGACCCGGTGCTCTTCCGCTGGTCCTACGACTTCGTCGGCGACCTGGCCGAGACCGTGGCCCTGATCTGGCCGCAGCGCCCCGGCGCCAACCGGCCGCCCGACCTGGCGGAGGTGGTCGAGACCCTGCGCGAGGCCAAGCGCGACGAGGTGCCGGGCCTGCTCGAAGGCTGGCTGGACGCGCTCGACTCCGATGGCCGCTGGGCGCTGCTCAAGCTGATCACCGGCGGCCTGCGGATCGGCGTCTCGGCCCGCCTCGCCAAGACCGGCCTGGCCGAGTGGCGCGGCGCGGAGCTGAGCGAGATCGAGGAGATCTGGCACGGGCTCGAGCCGCCCTATACGGAGCTCTTCGCCTGGCTGGAGGGCCGCGCGCCCAAGCCGGAGATCGACCGCCGCGCCGTCTTCCATCCCCTGATGCTGGCCAACCCGCTGGAGGACGGCGACCTGGCGAAGCTCTCGGCCGAAGACTACCTGGCGGAGTGGAAGTGGGACGGCATCCGGGTCCAGCTCGCCGCCGGCGGCGGCCAGGCCCGGCTCTTCTCGCGTAGCGGCGACGAGATCAGCCATACCTTCCCGGACATCGTCGAGGCCGCCGGCTTCGACGCCGTGCTCGACGGCGAGCTGCTGGTCCTGCGCGAGGGCGAGGTCGCGCCCTTCAACGACCTGCAGCAGCGCCTGAACCGCAAGTCGGTGACCGCCAAGCTGCTGGACGCCCATCCAGCGCACCTCCGACTCTACGACATCCTGCACCGGGGCGAGGACGACCTGCGCCCTCTGTCCCTGGCCGAGCGGCGCGACGTCCTTGAGGCCTGGTATCGGGAGACCCTGCCGCAGCGCATGGACCTCTCGCCCCTGGTGCCCTTCGAGACCTGGGACGACCTGGCCGCCCTGCGCGCCGAGGCCCGGCAGAACGGCATCGAGGGCCTGATGCTGAAGCGCCGCGACAGCGCCTACCAGGCCGGGCGGCCCAAGGGCCCCTGGTTCAAGTGGAAGCGTGACGCCCTGCTGCTCGACACCGTGCTGATGTACGCCCAGCGCGGCCACGGCAAGCGCTCCTCCTTCTACTCCGACTACACCTTCGGGACCTGGCGGGCGGGGGCCGAGGGCGAGGAGCTGGTGCCGGTCGGCAAGGCCTACTTCGGCTTCACCGACGAGGAGCTGAAGCGGCTCGACAAGTGGGTGCGCGACCACACCACCGAGCGCTTCGGCCCGGTCCGTGCGGTCGCGCCCGGCCTGGTCCTGGAGGTCGCCTTCGACGCGGTGCAGCGCTCCAAGCGCCACAAGTCGGGCCTGGCCATGCGCTTCCCGCGCATCCATCGCATCCGCTGGGACAAGCCGGCCGCCGAGGCCGACCGCCTGGAGAGCCTGGAGAAGCTGGTCGAGGAGTAGCGCGGGCCCGAGCGGTCACGCCGGGTCCAGCGGCCGGTCGGAGCCCGCGAACTTGGGCAGCCGGTCGTCGATCTCGTAGTAGTCCGCCTTGTCGTCGACGAAGATGTGCTTCTTCAGGGCCAGGCCCGTCGGCTGGTCGAGGCTGCCGGCGTTGATGCTGACCGCCGCGCCGCCGTCGTCCCAGAACAGCGCGGAGCCGCAGTCGGCGCAGAAGCCGCGCCGGGCCAGCGCCGAGGAGCGGTACCACTTGAGCCCGCGCGCTTCCGTCAGGACGAAGTCGTGGCGCGCCGCTTCCGTTGCGACCACGTAGTGGCCGCTCTGGCGGCGGCATTGGCCGCAGTGACAGGCGTGGGGCGCGCTCAGCGGCCCACGCACCTCGTAGCGGACCGCGCCGCAGAGACAGCCGCCGGAAAAACCTTTCGTGTCGCTGGCCATCGAAGTCCTCCCCGCCGTAGCTGGGTTGCTACGGGTCGCGGGTCAAGGACTCCTGGCCGGGCTGGCCCGCGTTCAGCCCTCCTCGGCGAAGAGCTCGCTCTCGACGCCGAGGTAGCCGTCCCAGGCGAACCAGTAGGAGATGTGTCCGGCGATGCGGGGCAGGCGGGTGCCGTCCGGGCCGACCAGGGCCTCTTCCTCCAGGCGCCAGAGCCCGCCCGGGCCGGAGAGCTGCCTGCGGTCGACGCTGGCCTCGAAGCTGCGGCCCTCGCGGGCGTAGGCGCGGACGCTGCGGGTGCGGGCGTCGCCGATCAGGACCACCTCCTGCTGCCCGACCCGGTCGTTGATCACCCGGCCCTCGCCGAAGGCCGCGACCGGCCAGGCCTTGGCCGCCCCGACGCTGCGGATGCCGAAGACGTAGTCCTTCTGCTTCAGGCGGGTCTCGTCGACCAGGGCGGGGAACATCAGCTTGGGGCTGGCGAAGTAGTCCTGGTAGACCACGCCCGAGCCGTAGTCACGGCTGTGCCCGGTGTCCAGCGACAGGACGCGGGTGTCGGGCTTGCGCGCGCGCCAGCGGGCCCAGGAGGTGATGGCGACCGGGCGGATCTTGAGCCTGATGCCGCTGCCGGCCAGGGGCCCGACCACGGGCTCGCCGGTGAACTGGTTCCAGAGGCTGTCGGTCTCGCGGTCGAACATCAGCTTGTTGGAGCGGTAGAGGAAGCCGGAGGAGCCGAAGACGAAGGGCGCCTCGCGGCCCTCGACTTGGGTCTCGAAGAGGATCCCGGCGCCGCAGAGCGTGCAGTAGGCCAGCGCCACCGGCACCCCGCCGATGGTCTCGTTGAACATCTCGTGCCAGCCCATGATCCTGAGCGGATAGGCCCGGGCGTCGCCGTTGATCTCTACCCCGAAGACCAGGTCGTCGTCGCGCAGGTAGTCGGCCTCCTCGGCCGCGATCAGCTCCGGGTCGTCCAGCGAGGGGATGCCGTCGACCGCGACCCCGCCCCAGGTGATCTCCTCGAGCCGGATCCTCATGGACTCCGGCTCGGAGGCCGCCGGGACCAGGAACCTCAGGAAGCGCGGATCGATGGTCGCGAAGAGCTTGAGCTTCAGCTTGGCGTAGCTGGGATGGGGCGCCACCTCGGGATGGGCCTGCTGCCAGAGCATCCACTCGAACCAGCCCTCAGCCTCGTGCCCGGTGAGCGCGGCGAGCGCCGCCTCGATCTCGGCCTGCGCCGTGCCGCTGTAGCGCAGGGCCAGGATCAGGCTCGGCGCGACGTCGGGCCGGCCGCGGGCCTGCAAGGCCTCCAGCGCCGCCAGCAGCTCCTCCCGGCCGCCGAAGACCAGCTTGTCGCTGTGCCGCGCGACCTCGTCGTCGCTCAGCGCGGCGGCCGGGACCGGCGCCGCCGCGAGCAGGATGGAAAGGCAGAGCCCGGCCATCGCGGGGAGTGCAGGGGTCGGGAAAGAGAACCGCATCGGCCTGAGCCTCCGGAGCCTTTTGGGGGCGCGGCGCCAAGCCGCGCGAAGACTCGGATTTGGTGTGGGCGGCGCCGATTGCAGGGCATCCTCGCCGGAATGTGAGCAAGCGTGTACCGCCGCGGCGGGGCCGAAGGCAGGCGGGCGGGCGCTGGGATCGCGCCCGCCCTCCGAAGGCTCAGAGGTCGCCGACGGCGCTGTGCTCGATCTTGGGCCAGGTCTGGGCCGCCTTGGCGATGGTGCCGGCGCGGTCCTTCTGGAAGGCCTGGAAGATCTCCTCGTTCAGGAAGACGTAGAGCTTGTCGTCGACCACCGCCGCGTACTGCGGATCGCCGTCGAACTTCTTGCCCACGGAAACGCCGAAGGTGCAGAAGCCGCCGTTCTGCGGCAGGTAGGCCGCGGGATCGGCCTTGAAGGCCTTCATGTTGGCCTCGGTCGCGAAGTAGTAGGCGACCCCGTCGTGGACGGCGGTGTGGCGGGCCGTGCCCTCGATGCGGTTGCCCAGGTCGAGGAAGGCGACGGGATCGACGCCGTGCAGGCCCAGCGGCGCGCCGGCCGCGGTCAGGCCGGCCGAGACGTTGTACTCGTCGGCGGCGAAGGCGGCCGTGGCGAAGGCGAGGGATGCGGCCAGGGTGAGCGCCGCGACGGGAAGGGGATGTTTCATGCTTCGGTCCTCTCGGTCCAAGGGTGGGAAGGGACGGCGGACGGCCCGGAGACGGGGCCGGCCCCGCCGCCATCGCTGGGCTCACTTGCGGCCCAGGATCGGGCGGCCCAGGATCGGGCGGCCCAGGATCGGGTGGAAGGTCGTGAAGACCATGTCGTGGGTGGCCTTGGCCCTGCGGCAGGCGGCGCAGGCCTCGGCCGGCGCGGCGGCGTGGATGCTTGGGAAACCGGTCTTGCCGATGGCTCTCATCTTCGCCTCCTCGCACGGGTGTCTTCTGACAAGCGAGATTGGCGGCGGCGGACGG
>JANQGU010000087.1 GCA_028282935.1 Kiloniellales bacterium | reverse complement strand
ATGAGTGCTCAACCGGCCTAATCAGTGAAAGTCCACCGAGTGTATACAAACCAATATATAGACCTGTCCTTGTCACGGTTTTGGAAGCCAGGTGCTCTGGTAGTTCTCCCAGAGATAGGCCTGCGCCGCGAGCGACCAGTTGGTGAAGCTGGCGTCGGCGGTCCTGAGGTAGTCCATCAGGGGCGCATAGGGGTCCGGGCCGCCCACCACCGGCCCGTAGAAGCAAGGTCCGGCGGAGGAGAGGAGCAGGGCGAGGCCGTTGCCGAGCAAGGCCCAGGCGAGGAGGAAGCTGAGCAGGTACTGCTGGCGCAGCCGCAGGTCGCGCAGCGAGAAGATCTGCCAGCAGAGGATCAGGTACATCAGCGGCAGCCAGAGGTTATAGAGGTAGCTGACGACCGAGGTGACCGGGGCATGACCGAGGATCGGCTGCAGCAGTTCCCAGGGGTGCCGACCGAAGTGCAGGGCCCGGTCCAGCTCCATCAGGGCCTGGTCGTAGGCGAAGGGCTGGATCAGCGGGATCGCGTTCTTGACCGAGGTGAAGCTGCTGCTGAACAGCGGCACCAGAAGCAGGGGCAGCAGCGCCATCATGATACGCTCGAGCCCGAACTTCTCGTCGTCGCGGATCGCCGCCGTCAGCCCGCGCAGGCGGAAGGGCCGGACATGGAAGGCGTGCTGCAGCAGGTGGCCGAGCAGGACGCAACAGGCGGCCGCGAGCGCCGGCAGCAGGGCGCCCAGGAGGTAGACCCCGAGCGCCAGCTCGTGGGGGTGGCCGCCCAGCCCGAGCATCGCGTGGGCGAAGAGGCTGTAGCCGAGGCCGAGCGCCAGCAGCACCCGGTGGTGCCGCAGGCTGGCCCTGAGCGCACCCGAGAGGCGCGCGCCGTAGGCCGTCCGATCCTGAACCGAGGTCTCGCTCAAGGCGGAATCCTGAAGTGTTTGATTTGCAATGCCTTCTAAGCCTTCTTGCCTAGGAATTCCTTAAGCCGGCTGCAGGGCTGCAGGGGCGGCCGGAGACACAACCGCCCCGCGCGCCTTGCGGAGCCGAACAACCTGGCCTTAAGCTTTGAACCACAAGGAAATCCGGCAGGTATCGCAGCGCCGAGGGCGAAGGCCCGCGGCGGAGCTGGCGCGCCTGACCGGGATCGGGCTGGCAAAGCCCGGAACAGGGGAGGAAGACATGCAGTCGAGTCTCAAGCTATCCGGCGTCCTGGCGGCCTTCGCCGCCGCGACCGCCCTGTCCGCGATCGCCCTGTCCGCGATCGCCCTGTCTGGGGCCGCCGTCGCCGACACCAGCGACGTGACCTGGCAGACCCGGGTCGTGGTCGAGAAGTCGGGCGCCCACTGCGCCGACGATCCGAAGTGCTTCAACCGCTACCATCCCGCGATCCCGCCGGCGGCGCGTGCCGAGCCCGGCGACTATATCGTCTTCGAGACCCGGGACGCCCTGGACAGCGACCTCGACCTGGAATCGACGGTGGAGGATGTCACGGCCCTGGACCTGTCCCTGGTGCATCCCATGACCGGCCCCGTCTTCATCGAGGGGGCCGAGCGCGGCGACGTGCTGGCCGTGACCCTGGTCGACATCGAGCCGGACCAGTACGGCTACACGGTGATCGTGCCGGGCTTCGGCTTCCTGCGCGATCTCTATCCCGACCCCTACATCGTCAACTGGAAGACCAGCCGCCTGAAGGCCGTCTCGGACCAGATGCCCGGCGTGGCGGTGCCGTTCCAGGCCTTCATGGGCTCGGTCGGCGTGCTGCCGGGCGAGGCCGAGGTCGAGGCCTGGCTCGCCCGCGAGGGGGCCCTGGCCGAGGCCGGCGGCATCGCCCTGATGCCGCTTCCGGCCGGCGCCCATCCGGCGGCGGTCTGCGGCGCCGAGGGGAGCCACAAGGACAAGTGCCTGCGCACCATTCCGCCGCGCGAGAACGGCGGCAACATGGACGTCAAGCAGATGCAGATCGGCACCCGCCTGCTGCTGCCCTGCTTCGTCGACGGCTGCGGCCTCTTCGTCGGCGACGTGCACTACGCCCAGGGCGACGGCGAGGTCTCGGGCACAGCGATCGAGATGGGCGCCAGGGTGACCGTGGTCACCGAGGTCCTGGAGGACCTGGCCGAGGAGGTCAGCCAGCCGCACTTCGAGGGCGGGGCGCAGCTCAAGGCGACCATGCCCTCGAACTTCTACGCCACCGTCGGCCTGCCGCTGAAGGACAAGGGCACGGTGCCGGTCTACGAGACCTACCTCGATTCCCAGAAGATCGCCGATCTGGAGAACCTCTCGGAGAACCTGACCCTGGCGGCGCGCGACGCGCTGATTCAGATGATCGACTACATCGTCGAGGAGCACGGCCTGACCCGCGAGCAGGCCTACATCCTGGCCAGCGTCGCCGTCGATCTCAGGGTCGGGCAGGTGGTCGACGTACCCAACTACGTGGTCTCGGCGGTCCTCAACCTCGATGTCTTCGAAGGGGAGTAAGCTCATGGAACGACGTCGTTTCCTGGGTGCCGCGGGCCGGGCGGCCCTGGTCGTCGCGGCGGCCGGCCTGCTGCCCGGCCATACGCCCTACCGGCAGTGGGTCGTCTACCGCAAGCGGCACCTGATGATCCTGGCCAGCAAGCGCGACCCCGAGGGCTATGCCAAGTGCCGCGGTCTGGCCGAGCGCCTGGCCGCGGTCCTGCCGGAGAGCCGGGCCCGGCCGAGCCGGGCGGCCAGCGCCGAGCGGATGGCCAGCCTGCTGAGCACCGGGCAGATGGACCTCGCGGTGATCGAGGCCGAGGCGGCCCGGGCGATGCGGGCGGGAGAGGGGCCTTCGAAGGGCTACGGGCCGATCGACCTGCGCCTGCTGCAGGCCCTGGAGGGCGGCCACCTGCTGGTCGCGCGGGCGGCCTTTCCCGCCGCCCACGCCTATCGCGTGGCGGAGGCGCTGGGCGCGGCGGATCCGGGTCCGGGCGCACCTCTGCCCCTCCATCCCGGCGTCGAGGCCCTGCTGTCCGGGGCCGACCCGCCGCCGGGGCCGGGGCCGGCGGGCGACGGGGGAGACCACCATTAGCCGGTGATGTTGCCCCGCCCGTGCCACGGTGAGGCCTTTGCCCTGACACAGACGGACCCCATGTCTTGGCCGAGACCGGGAGTCCGGAGATGAGCGGGAAACGGCGCAGGAGAGCCCGAAAAGGCAAAGCACGGATCTGGCGGCTCGGGCCGGTGAGGGAACTGGGACTCGTCCTCGCCCTCCTGCTGCTGCTCGGCGTCAAGCTCGCCTGGGACACCCTGGCCGAGAGCTCGTCGCTTGAGCTGCTCTGGTTCGCCGGCGAATTCGGCTACCGCCTGGCCGCGGCGGAAGAGGCGCTCAGCTTCCTGCTGCCGTGATCTCACGTTGAACTGCGCGAGGGCGCGCCTGATATCTTGATCTCCCGGGCCTGTCGAAGGTCCGAAAGGAAGGAGTCTGCCCATGGCCTTTTCGATCCGGCGACTGGACCACGTGGTCCTGCGGGTCGCCGACCTGGATCGCGCGATCGCCTTCTACCGCGACGTTCTGGGCTGCCGAGAGGAACGCCGCGTCGAGAGCATCTCGCTGGTCCAGATGCGCGCGGGCGAATCCCTCATCGACCTGATCCTGGCGGCGTCGCCGCCGGATGCGGAGGGCGGCAACATGGACCACTTCGCCCTGCGGATCGACCCCTTCGACGAGGACGCCTTGCGGCGCCATCTCCAGGCCCAGGGCGTCGAGGTCGGCGAGGTGGCGTCTCGCTACGGCGCTGAGGGTGACGGGCCCTCGCTCTACATCCAGGATCCGGACGGCAACACGGTCGAGCTCAAGGGGCCGCCGGCCGCCTGACCCGACGCTTGCCGGCGGGCAGGGGCGGCCGGGCTTCATCGCCCGCGGGCTTGCCGCGCCCGGCGGCGGCGGACTCGACCCGCAGCGAGCCGCCGGCGGCGACCAGCAGCACCGCATCATGCTCGCGACAGAAGCGCCGGGCCTCGCGCAGCACCACGCTCTCCGGCAGGCCCGGCCGCGTCGCGTCGAGGAACTCGGCCAGCAGGCGGCCCCGGCCGCAAACGAAGTCGCGGACCTGGAAACGGCGTTTCATCAAGCCCTTGGACGGCGATCTTTCGGCGGGCCCGTAGATCGGGACGTAGGCGACGTAGACGGTCATGCGCCCTCCTTTACGCGATTATCTAGGAGGGCAGTGTGGCGCTTCTGTGATATCTCCTTGGAGCGATAAAGGCGGGAGTCGGGGCTTGGACAGGCAGGGGCCGGAGGGCGAGAGCGAGGCCGCTGCGGCCCGGGAAGGCGGCCCGGCCGCCGGCGGCCTCTGGTCGGGGCTGGCCCCGGTGACCCGGGGAATCCTCCTGATGGTGGCCTCGACCGTCGGCTTCGCGGCCATGCATGTCCTGGTCCGCCACGTCTCGGCCGAGCTGCACCCCTTCCAGATCGCCTTCTTCCGCAACGCCTTCGGCGTCGTGGTCTTCCTGCCGCTCATGCTGAAGACCGGCTTTGCCATGTTCCATACGCAGCGCCTGGGCCTGCACGGCCTGCGAGCGGCCCTCAACGTGATGGCCATGCTGTGCTTCTTCAGCGCGCTGAGCATCACCCCGATCGCCCAGGTCACTGCCCTGGCCTTCACGGCGCCGGTCTTCGCCGCCGTCCTCAGCGTGCTGCTGCTGCGCGAGCGGGTCCACATCCGGCGCTGGACCGCGATCCTGCTCGGGTTCCTGGGCACCCTGGTCATCCTGCGCCCCGGGCTCTAGAGCGTCGACCTGGGCTCGCTCCTGACCCTGGTCGCGGCCGTGCTCTGGGCCGCCACCATGATCGTGATCCGGGTCCTGGGGCGCAGCGAGTCCAGCCTGACCATCACCGCCTACATGAACATCCTCCTGGCCCTGCTGTCCTTGGTGCCGGCGCTGCTGGTCTGGCAGGCGCCCTCGGTGACCGCGCTGCTGTGGCTGCTGGCGATCGGCATCCTCGGCACCCTGGCCCAGATCGCCCTGGCCCAGTCCCTGAAGGAGGCGGAGCCCGGGGCGGTGATGCCCTTCGACTTCCTGAAGCTGATCTGGGTGACGATCCTCGGCTATCTGCTCTTCGCCGAGCTGCCGGACGCCTTCATCTGGCTCGGCGGGGCGATCATCGTGCTCAGCACCAGCTACATCACCTATCGCGAGAGCCAGCTCCGCAAGGGAAGGCCGATCCCTCCAGCGTCTCCCTAGTCTTCGGCAATTCGACAGTGTCCGGAGGCGACAGCGTTGGCGGCCTCAGCTCCAAAGGCGCTGAGCGGAGCGGCGCTGTAAGCTTGAAATCCCTGTAGTGACATGTATTATCGCTTTGCGAGTCACTACCGCGCACTCGAGGAGAGCCCCGCATGGCCTTCGTCAGGCGCAGGACGACCCCCGGCGGCACCCTGGTCACGACCTTGATGGAGAGTTTCCGGGACGAGCAGGGGCGGCCGCGGCAGCGCACCCTGGCCAACCTGCATGGCGCGGCGGGCGCCGACGAGGCCCTGGCCCGCCTGACCGCGGTCAGGTCCAGGCTCGCGCAGCTTTGCCAAACCCTCGACGCCGAAGCCGAGGCCGCCGAGCGGGCCTCCACGCCGCTGGCCGGCCGGCCGGAAGCGAGCCTGCCCAGGGAGCTCAGGATCGAGCGCGCGGCGCTGGAGAACCGCCGCCGCTGGCTGCGGGACCGCGGCGCACAGCTTCGCGGCGCCCTGGCGGCCCTGGACGCCGACCGCGGCAAGCTCGAGGCCTACCGCACCTGGGACGATGCCAAGCTGCGGCGCGCGGTCGAGCGGGAAGGGGCCGCCCTAGACGCCGCGGCCAAGGCGGCCGTCGGCGAGCGGATCGCGGCCAAGTCTCTCGAGCGGCGCAGGCTCAAGAGCGACGCGAAGCTGCGCCAGCTCGGCGCCGGCGCCCTGCTCGACGAGCACAGCCTGATCGACACGGCCAAGGCCCTGGGCGTTCTGCCGGACGGCGAGTTCCCGCGGGAATGAGGCTCTTTCTCCGAGGCTCCGGATCTGTCTATCCTGCCTCGTGCGGTGTGTGGTTGGGCTGAGCAGCCGGCTCGTGCCGGGCAAGCGATCGAATGGAAACCAGGCCAAGAGGACCGGACCGTCATGAGAGACCTCGTCGGGTGGCTGGGCGCAGCCCTTCTCGTCGCAACCCTTGGCGCCTCGGGGGCGCGGGCCGAAGCGATCAAGCCGGCCGATCCGCAGCCGGCGGCCGGGGACCTGAAGCCCGGTCTCGCGGTTACCTACTACGGCAACTTCTTCCGCCATATCCGGGAACTCGTCGAATGGGAGGAGTACAAGGACGGCAAGCCGGGCGAGCCGCTTCTGCGGATCAACAGCCGGGTCGGCCTGGGCAAGGTGCTGACCAGCAGCGCCGACGACGGGGTGGGCGCCAAGATCACCGGCTACATCCGGCTGGACACGCCCGGCAAGTATTCCTTCGCCTTCGAATCGAACGACGGCGTGCGGCTCGAGATCGACGGCCGGATGGTGGTCGAGGACCCGGACGTCCACGCCGATCGCTTCTCCGACCTCGGCAGCGTGCAGGTCGAGACGCCGGGGTGGTATCCGATCACCATCCGCTACTTCGAACGGAAGAACACTTCGACCCTGGTTTTCCACTGGCTGCCGCCCGGCGCCGAGGGCACGATGCCGGTGGTGCCTGCCGAGGTCCTGGCGCATAAGCCCGAGTAGCGGCGGCGGGGCCGGGCAAGGGCTTTCGCGGGCGGCCTTCGCGCGAGGGTGGGAGTGCGACGATGAGTGGATTGCTGGGGCTCCTGGACGACGTGGCGGCGATCGCCAAGCTCGCCGCGGCGCAGCTCGACGACGTCGCCACTCAGGCCGCCAAGGCGGGGACCAAGGCCGCCGGAGTGGTCATCGATGACGCGGCCGTCACCCCGAAGTACGTCACCGGCCTACCCGCGGCGCGCGAGCTGCCGATCGTCTGGAAGATCGCCCGCGCGTCCTTCTTCAACAAGCTCGTCATCCTGCTGCCGGCGGCCCTGCTGCTGGACGCCTTCCTGCCCTGGCTGCTGACGCCGCTTCTGATGCTCGGCGGTTCCTATCTCTGCTTCGAAGGGGCCGAGAAGGTCTGGAGCCTGATCGTCCCGCACGAGCCGCAGGGCGCGCGGGCGGCCACGACCCTCGACGCCGCGCATCTGGAGGCGCAGCGGGTGAAGGGCGCGATCAAGACCGACTTCATCCTTTCGGCCGAGATCATGACCATCAGCCTTGCCGCGATCGAGACGGACAGCGTCTGGACCCAGGGCGTGGTGCTGGCCGCCGTCGCGATCGGGATCACGGCGCTGGTCTATGGCGCGGTGGCGCTGCTCGTGAAGGCCGACGATGTGGGGCTGAAGATGAGCCAGGCCGGAGGTCTCGCCGCGACGCGGGCGCTCGGGCTCTGGATCGTGCGCTCCATGCCCGCGCTCTTGGCCCTGATCTCGGCCGTCGGCACGGCGGCGATGCTCTGGGTCGGCGGCAACATCATCGTCCACGGGCTGCACGGCCTGGGCTGGCACTGGCCCTACGAGACGATCCAGCACCTGGCCCAAGGGGCCTCGGGCGCCGTCGGCGTGGCGGAGGGCCTGGTCGGCTGGCTCGCGACGGCCACGCTCGACGGCGTGATCGGCCTGGCGCTCGGCCTCCTGCTGCTTCCCGTGATCGGGTCCCTGGTCCTGCCGCTGGTCGCCCTGATCGCCGGGCGCAAGGCCAGCGAGGACCCCGCCCATTAGCGCAGGATCGGGTTACGCCGCCGCTCTCGCACTACGATCGCTGCACTTGGAGCAGGCTGACCCTGCGCATTAGATCACCAGTGAAGAGTC
>JANQGU010000032.1 GCA_028282935.1 Kiloniellales bacterium | reverse complement strand
AGCGGCAGAGCCGTCCCTTCATAAGGGATGGAGTCGGGGGTTCGAGTCCCTCCACCGCGACCAGACATAGGGACCCGTGGTTCGACGGGGGGACAGCGGACTTTTAATCCGCGGCATGCAGGTTCGAATCCTGCCGGGTCCTCCAAAGAGGTCGAGACGGCCAGTGTGGCGCAATTGGTAGACGCACCTGACTCAGACTCAGGGTGTTGTGGGTTCGGGTCCTACCACTGGCACCAGACGCAGACGGAAGGGCAAGCAGATTGGCGACTGCACCGGTCTTGAAAACCGGCGAGCCGAGAGGCCTTGGGGGTTCGACTCCTCCCCCCTTCCGCCAGGATCCGCGAGGTGCGACGGCCCAGGTGCGACAACCCGGGCCCGGCGCCCGGCGGCGAAGGCAGCCAAGTGCTGGAGACCAAAGGGCGGGCTGGGCAGGAGTGAGCCCAACGGCCTGTAAAGCCGCCGCGAAAGCTGTGGAGGTGCGAATTCCTCCCCCGCCCACCAAGCACCGGGGCCGATGGCCGGCTGCGACCGTGGGAAGGTGGCTTGGGCCTCTTGCGATGTGCCGCGAGTGGTTTCGGCCGATCGCCTACAGCTCTATACGCAGAGCGGCGCCGGTCATCCAGTCCATCACGGCGCACACCTTCGGCTTGCCATAGGCCCCTTCCGTGCAGGACGCGTAGTAGCTGTTCGAGGTCTCGTAGCGGCCGTCGAATACCTTAACGAGACGACCGTCGCGCAACTCGCTGCGCACCATCGTGGCCCAGACCAGCGCCACGCCCTGGTCATGGACCGCCGCCTGCACGATGACGTGGCGGCGGCGAGCGCGCACGCGCGCCCAGCTGCGCGACCTCGAACCACACCTTCTGGACGACATCGGCCTCTCGAGGGAGCAGCGCGACCGCGAGGCCCGCAAGCCCTTTTGGGTCCGATAGGCGACGGCCGGGGCCGCACAGCGGTCTCCGTCTCGCATTGTGAACCTTGTCGGCGCCCGCAGGCACTTATGGAGTGACCTCCGCCGCTGGAGGCGGTGCGACGCGACAAGTTGAGAGCTGTTCTGTCTTTACGGGATCGCGCAGACCGGCAGAGAGAATTGGAGTCCAGAAGTGCCGAAAGTATTTGGTATCAGATATCCGGAAAAGCCCGGCGAGATTTTGGCCCACCGGGAAATCGGCAAGGCCTACAAGGAATTTGCAAAGAAGAAGCGACTGAGGCGACAAGCCCACTTCCTCAAGGAGTCCATAAAGCGCCCGAACCCGAAAAAACACTACCCGATCTATTTCGCATCGGACGCGAGACACCGACTGGGCTTTCACAGAAGTACCATCCAGATGGCTGACGAGCTTGGGCAGGCTCAGGACTGGACCGCGAAGGAATGGTCCAGAATTTACAGGTATGCCGAGATTGAAATGAACAATCGCCTGAAGAAGCAGCTCAACAGGGAATTCTTCACGGAAGAGAATCTGGGGAAAATCCCGACAATTGAGCGCAAGGCGAAGCGCAGCCTCAGGCGGAAAATCACCAACAAGATGTGGAAGGAATCCGGGCTCGAATCCAGTGAAGCGGCCACTGAGGTTGCCTATCACCTGCAGTGTGGAAACAAGACAAAGGCATTTGAGGCGATGAAGACCGCCGCCAAGAACCAGGCGGCAAGTGCCGTGAAGTCGATGTTCAAGGATTTCAAATCCAGTTTCCGCTGGTGACGGTCGGCGGCTGTCGCCAAGGGCGCCCGGCACCGCGATAAGCGCGGATGCCGGGATGCTCCCGGGCATCCCGAAGGATCCGCTGGCGGCGTGACGTCCGCGAGGTCGACTCGGACCCGCCCGAGCCCGGCTCGGATGCCTTCCACGCCGCCCTGGACCTCCGGAAGGGAGGTCGGAGCGAGCTCAGCGACCTTGGAGTCGGGACGCGGCCTGGCGCGCATAGGCCCCTGACCCTGACGCCGGGTCAGGCGAAGAGCTTCGCGACGCCGGCGATGTTGTCGCCGCCGAGCCCTTCCGTCTTGGCCCTTGCATAGACCCGGCGCACCGCCTCCGCGGTCGGCATCTCGGCGCCGGCGGCCGCGGCCGCCTCGGCGACGTAGCCGAAGTCCTTCTCGACCAGGTCGATCGGAAACAGCGGCGCGTAGTTGCCGGCCAGCATCAGGCCGGCGGCGCCCTTGGCGGCCGGGCTCATGACCGGGGTCTCGCCCAGGACCGCCGCGGCGGCCTCGGCATCGAGGCCGGCCTTCCCGAAGAGGCCCAGGATCTCCGCCACCGCCGCGACCTGGACCCCGAACAAGGCATTGACCGCCAGCTTGACCACCGCGGCCGCGCCGGCCGGGCCGACGTGGTGCCGGGCGCCGCCCAGGGCATCCAGGACCGGCCGCGCCGCCTCGACGGTCTCCGCCGCGCCGCCGAGGAAGTAGATCAGCTGCCCGGCCTCGGCCTGGGGCCGCGAGCCGGCCACCGGGGCCTCGAGGAAGCGGCCGCCGGCCCCGGCGACCGCCGGGGCGAGGTCGCGGACCCAGCCGGGCGTCAGGGTGCTCGATTCGATGGCCAGGGCGCCCTCCCCCAGGCCGGCGAGGGCCCCGGTCTCGGGATCCAGCCAGACCGCCCGGGAGGCCATGTCGTCGCGGAGCATGGCGATCACCGCCTCGGCCCCCGTCGCGGCCTCGCGAGGCGAAGCGGCGAGCCGGGCGCCCTGGGATTCCAGTTCGGCGCCGCGTTCGGCCGTGCGGTTGAAGACGCTCACCTCGTGGCCGGCGGCCAGCAGCCGGGCCGCCATCCGCGATCCCATGGCACCGAGTCCCAGAACGGCGATGCGGGTCATCGGGGGTCTCCTTCTTCTTGTCGGAACGGGGAGCCGGCAGGCTATATTGCTGCGGGCCTCGCAAAAACAGGCTTGTAGACACTTGTTTCGTGCATATTCTGCACGAATGGAGCTGTCTTCTCTGCAGATCTTCGCCGAGGTCATGTGCCGCGGCAGCTTCGCGGCGGTGGCGCGGGCACGGGACGTCTCGCCCTCGGCGATCTCCCGCAGCATCGCCGCCCTGGAGGCCGAGCTCGGCCTGCAGCTCTTCCAGCGGACGACGCGCCGCCTCGCCCCGACCGAGGCCGGCGCCCTCTACTTCGCGCGGATCGAGCCCCTGGTCGGCGAGCTGGAGCAGGCCCGTCAGGCGGCCGCCGACGTGCGGGAGGAGCCGAGCGGCACCCTGCGGGTCACCGCCTCGGTCGCCTTCGGCCAGACCTGCCTGGTTCCCCTGCTGCCCGAGCTGCACCGCCGCCACCCCGGCCTGGGCCTGGAGCTGCTGCTGACCGACGGCAACCTGGACCTGATCGCCGAGCGCATCGACCTCGCTCTGCGCCTGGGGCCGCGCAGCGACAGCCGTCTGATCGGCCTGCGGCTCTTCGAGACCCGCTACCGGGTCTGCGCCAGCCCGGACTACCTGGCCCGCGCCGGCGCGGTCGCCGCGCCCGAGGCGCTGCGCGACCGGCCCTGCCTGGTCTTCGCCCTGCCCGGCTACCGCTCGCGCTGGATCTTCCGCGACCGCGCCGGCCGGCAGAACGAGGTGCCGATCGAGGGCCGCTTCGTGATCTCCTCGGCCCTGGCCCTGCGCGACTGCGCCCTGAATGGCCTCGGCCCCGCGCTCCTCGCCGACTGGCTGATCGACGGCGACATCGCCGCCGGCAAGCTGGTCGACCTCTTCCCGGAGCACCGGGTCACGGCCACGGACTTCGAGACCGCCGCCTGGCTGCTCTACCCCAGCCGCGCCTACCTGCCGCTCAAGGTCCGCGCCCTCATCGACTTCCTGAGGGAAACCCTGCAGCAGCCCCGGTGACTCAGAAGTCCTTGCACAGCCGGACACAGCCCGACATGGGAGTTGGGAGCCTTTGCCGAGCCCCAGCGACCCGAAGCTGAAGGGGCCAGTCCCGGCCTGCGAAGCCGCGACATGTGGGCTCGAGTCCCACCGGGTCCTCCAGGAACCTCGGCTTTCGGCGTCGGTAGCGATTCAAACGGCGGTTACGGGCATGATCGAAGGTGCGTCCGGTTTTGGCTGATTTCAGCTCGGCTCTGATTCCGACGCGTGCTCGGCCAGCTTCATGATAGTCAGCTTCAGAACCTCCAGCATGTCCCTGAGGTGGCGCTGGCTGCTTGCATGGAGCTTTATGCCTTTCGCAGCGCAGTAGATGTGCTCCGAGAGTCGGGCAAGGGATAGGCCTTGGGCTTCGATCGCGCCAGCCGCGGGGGCGAGAATGTCGCCTATCAGTTGCTCGTAATCCCGCTGCTTCAGGGCGATCTCATCACGCGCGGCTGTGTTCATGCCTTCGAGGATGTCGTCGGCATGGGGCGAACTGTGCAACATGTCGAAGGGTTTGATCGTCATATGCCGGAAGAGGGCATCAAGCCTCTCGCTCAGCGTTTCCGCCTTGGCGCAGTCATCCCGGACCGATGCGATTGCATTGTCGGTGAAGTCACGGATCAGGGCGCGCAGCACGTCATCCTTGTTGCTGAACGCATTGTAGAGCGTCTGCCGCGAAATCCCGGCCTCCTGCGCGATATCGTTCATGGTCGTGCGTTTCACGCCATAGCGGAGGAAGACCGTACTGGCGGCGTCGGTGATGATTTTCTCTCGATCCCTCATATCGGGCATATTGACATTTTATGTCCGAGTGTCAATATAGACAAAATGACTGACGATGTCCAACTGCCAAATCCAGGAGATCGACCATGAAGAACGCCGCCCTCATCACCGGTGCTTCGAGCGGGATCGGCCGTGAGCTTGCCCGCATCCACGCCGAGAAGGGCAACGACGTGATTGCCGTAGCCACCAACACCGAGCGCCTGCAATCGCTGAAGGACGAACTGGAGCGCTCTCACGGCATCAGCGTGATGACAATCACCAAGGACCTGACGGTCGAGCGCGCTGGCCGGGAGGTCTTCGATACCATCCGACAGGAAGGGATCGAGATCGAATACCTGATCAACAACGCCGGCTTCGGCGGCCAGGGCAAGTTCCACGAGCGGGCATGGGAGAGCGACCTGGCAATGATCCGGCTCAACATCATCGCATTGACCGAGCTTACCCGGCTCTTCCTGCCAGGCTTCGTGGCACGCGACAGTGGGCGGGTACTCAATACGTCGTCGACTGCCAGTCTCGTTCCTGGGCCGCTTCAGGCAGTCTACTTCGCAACAAAGGCCTATGTGACGTCGTTCAGCAACGCAGTGGCGAGCGAGTTGCACGACAGCAAGGTCACGGTCACGAACTTGATGCCCGGCGCGACTGAGACCGGATTCGCAAGGACATCCGGCATGGAGAAGACCGACCTGTTCGCAAAGATGGTGTCGGCACGCTCAGTGGCCGAGGATGGCTACAATGCAATGATGCGCGGAGATCTCGACGTCATCTCGGGCTTGAGCTTCAGCCAGCGCATGATGCTGCGTTTTGCCCCCTTCGTCCCCCGGCATATGATCATGGACCAAGTCCGCAAGGGACAGGAGGTCCCTGCGTGATCGAACCAGGACGCGCCGCTGCGCGGGGCTGGCGCGTCTCGTTGCCGAAAGCGTAGTCCGCGCGGGCGCTGGCTGGCCACGCCTGCCGGGGCCGGGTCCATCAAGAGCGGCCGGGCACGGGGGCTTGGCGTTTCACCTTCGAACGGGACGGTCGCAAGCTCGGCGTCCACGACGTCTGGCTGGTCAGAAGTCCTTGCACAGCCGGAGCGCGTCGTAGATGGCGGCGTGGATGTTGCGGCTGGAGACGGCGTCGCCGATGCGGAAGAGCTGGAAGCGGCCTTCGGGGTTGGTCGCGATCTCCTGGGGCCGGCCGGCGATCAGGGCCTGGTAGTCGACCTCGCCGCGGTTGCGGGAGAGCTCCTTGAGGGCGAAGTAGAGCTCGTCCAGCGGCAGGGTGCCGTGCTCGACCAACACCTGGTCGACCAGGCGCTCCTCGGCCCAGTCGCCGTAGTCGCTGCCGACGCGGGCGGCCAGCTTGTTGCCCTCGCGGCGCAAGCCCAGCAGGCGGCGGTTGATGGTCAGGGTCACGCCGTGCCGCTGGAAGCACTGGGCGTAGGCGACGTGGTTGAGGCCGCCGACCTCTGGGGCGAAGAAGCGCTCCGGGGTGACGATCTCCAGGCGGGCGCCGCTCTCGGCGATGGCCTCGGCCGCCTGCAGGCCTGGATGGCCGCCGTTGTCGTCGAAGAGCAGCACCTCCTCCGCCGGCTTGACGTCGCCGGAAAGGATGTCCCAGGTGCTGACGGCGAGCGCGCTGCCCTCCTCCAGGACCTCGGTGTTGGGCAGGCCGCCGGTGGCCACGACCACCACGTCGGGTTCCTCGGCCAGGACGTCGGCGGCCTCGGCGTAGAGGTTGAAGCGCAGCTCCGCCCCCGCAACGGTGCAGCGCTCGGCGCGCCAGTCGGCGATGCCGATCAGCTCGCGCCGGCGGCGGTGCTGGGCCGCCAGGCGGACCTGACCGCCGGGGTCGCTGGCGGCCTCGAAGAGCACGACCTCGTGGCCGCGCTCGGCCGAGACCCGCGCCGCCTCCAGGCCGGCCGGGCCGGCGCCCACCACCACGACCCTTCGGGCCGGGCCCGCGCCGCGGGCGATGACGTGAGGCATCGTCGCCTCGCGCCCGGTCGCCGGGTTGTGGATGCAGAGCGCCTCGTGGCCCTCGTAGATCCGGTCGAGGCAGTAGGTCGCGCCGACGCAGGGCCGGATCTCCGCCTCGCGGCCC
>JANQGU010000217.1 GCA_028282935.1 Kiloniellales bacterium | reverse complement strand
CGGGCCTCGATGCCGGGGATGATGGACACGGTCCTGAACCTGGGGCTGAACGACAAGACGGTCGAGGGCCTGGCCCGGCATTCCGGCGACGCCCGCTTCGCCTACGACAGCTACCGCCGCTTCATCCAGATGTTCGGCGACGTGGTCATGGGCGTCGACCATCACCTCTTCGAGGAGATCCTCGAGCTGCACAAGGAGGACCGCGGCGTCACCCTCGACACCGAGCTCTCGGCCGATGACTGGCAGGCGGTGATCGCGGACTACAAGGCCAGGATCATCGAGGACGTCGGCGAGGCCTTCCCGCAGGAGCCGATGGCGCAGGTCTGGGCGGCGATCTCGGCGGTCTTCCGCTCCTGGTCGAACGCCCGCGCGGCGACCTATCGCCGGCTGCACAACATCCCGGACGACTGGGGCACGGCGGTCAACGTCCAGGCCATGGTCTTCGGCAACATGGGCGAGGACTGCGCGACCGGCGTCGCCTTCACCCGCGATCCTTCGACCGGCGAGAATGCCTTCTACGGCGAGTACCTGGTCAACGCCCAGGGCGAGGACGTGGTCGCCGGCATCCGCACGCCGCAGCACCTGACCCTCGCGGGCAAGCGGGCCAATCGCTCAGACCTGCCGGCCATGGAAGAGGTCATGCCCGAGATCTTCGCCCAGCTCGACGAGGTCCGGCAGAGGCTGGAGCGGCACTACACCGACATGCAGGACATCGAGTTCACGGTCCAGCGCGGCACGCTCTACATGCTGCAGACCCGCAACGGCAAGCGGACCGCGAGCGCGGCGCTGAAGATCGCCTGCGACATGGCCGCCGAAGGCCTGATCACCCAGGCGCAGGCGGTGGCACGGATCGATCCCGCCTCGCTCGACCAGCTCCTGCATCCGACCCTGGACCCTTCGGCCGAGCGCCGGACCATCGCGCGCGGCCTGCCGGCCTCGCCGGGCGCCGCCTCGGGGCGCATCGTGTTCAGCGCCGACGCGGCGGAGCAGAAGGCCGCGGCCGGCGAGACGGTGATCCTCTGCCGGGTCGAGACCTCGCCCGAGGACATCCACGGCATGCACGCCGCCAAGGGCATCCTGACGACGCGCGGCGGCATGACCAGCCACGCCGCGGTGGTCGCGCGCGGCATGGGCCGGCCCTGCGTCGCCGGCGCCGGCGAGCTGCGCATCGACTACAAGACCGGCACCATGCGGGTCCGCGACGTGGTGCTGAACGAAGGCGACCTGGTGACCCTGGACGGCGCCACCGGCGAGGTCATGGCCGGCGAGGTGCCGACCATCGAGCCCGAGCTCTCCGGCGACTTCGCCAGGATCATGGACTGGGCCGACGAGGTCCGGCGGCTCGGCGTGCGGGCCAACGCCGACACCCCGGAGGACTGCCGCATCGCGCTGCAGTTCGGCGCCGAGGGCGTCGGGCTCTGCCGGACCGAGCACATGTTCTTCGACGCCGACCGCATCCTGGCGGTGCGCGAGATGATCCTGGCCGAGAGCCCGCAGGGCCGGCGCAAGGCGCTGGACAGGATCCTGCCCATGCAGCGCCAGGACTTCGCCGAGATCTTCAAGATCATGCAGGGCGAGCCGGTGACCATCCGCCTGCTGGATCCGCCGCTGCACGAGTTCCTGCCCCACGCCGAGGCCGAGATGGCCGAGGTCGCGGCGGCGGCCGGGGTCTCGGTCGACCACATGCGCCAGCGGGTGATCAAGCTCTCCGAGGTCAACCCCATGCTCGGCCACCGCGGCTGCCGCCTGGGTATCACCTATCCCGAGATCTACGAGATGCAGGCCCGTGCCATCTTCGAGGCCGCGGCCCAGGCGATGAAGGAGGGTGCGGCCGCGGTCGAGCCCGAGATCATGGTGCCGCTGGTCGCGATCGAGAAGGAACTCGACCTGCTCAAGGCCCTGATCGACAAGACCGCCGAGGAGGTCATGGAGGTCGAGGGCGTCACCATTCCCTACATCGTCGGGACCATGATCGAGCTGCCGCGCGCCGCCCTGACCGCCGACCGGATCGCCCGGGCGGCTGAGTTCTTCAGCTTCGGCACCAACGACATGACCCAGACCGCCTATGGCCTGTCGCGCGACGACTCCGGCAACTTCCTGCCGGCCTACGAGGAGCGCGGCATCGTCGAGACCGATCCCTTCATCTCGATCGACCGGGACGGGGTTGGCGAGCTGGTCAAGATCGGCGTCGAGCGCGGCCGCGCGACCCGGCCCGAGATCAAGCTCGGAATCTGCGGCGAGCACGGCGGCGATCCGGCCTCGGTGACCTTCTGCCACGAGGTCGGCCTGGACTACGTCTCCTGCTCGCCCTACCGCGTGCCCATCGCCCGCCTCGCCGCCGCCCAGGCCGCGCTGGCGGAGACAGAGTAGAGCAGGGGCGCACGCCGGCGGATTTTGAGCGACGGGTGAGGGAACACACTGAGCCGGCCCTGCGCCCCATGCTATCTCGCCCGAGCCAGGTCGGCTCGACCGAAGAGGGGCGCGGGGGAATGTTCAAGGGCGCTTTTGTCTTACCGCTTGCTACTGCGTTTCTGATCGCGTTCTTGCAGAGCGCCGGCCTTGTCGCGCTGGAGGCGCGGGCAGCGGAGCGCCAGATCGCGGAGAGCAGCGATCGGGCGCTGGCCTTCGTCGATTCCTATCTTGAGCGTTGGGACCGTTTCGCCCAAGGCGAAACCGACTTGGTTCCGGGACTGAACGCGGACCTCGAAGCCTTTGCCCAGAAGCTGTCGCTTCTTCTGGACGCGCAGGACCCGCGCGCGCCAGCCAGGGCGGTGTTCTTCACCACGGTACAGGTCGCCGGCGAGATCCCTTTGGAAACGCCGCTGGGACAGTCGATGCAGAGGGTTCTGGGCGACGAGGTTCCGGTCATGCGGCTCGAAGACCGACCGCCGTCCTACGCGGCTTGGCATCTCTTCCAGTGGTGGAGCGACAATCGTGGGCGCTTCGAGGCCTTTCCTCTGCTCGACACCTGGGCTCAGCGTGAATTCACCAGGCAAACCGTGCTGCCGATGTACGAGCAGCTTCTTGCGTCCCAGTAGGTCCCCCGCCAAAGCGTGAAGCGGCCTGTACCCGGACGGCGCGCGTCGGCCTCAAGGCCTACTCGTGGTAGTCGATCTCGCAGGCGGTCAGGCCGTGATCGCTGGCCCGGGTGATGCGCTGGCGCAGGTCATGGGCGTCCTCGTCGATCGATACGAGATGGGGGGAGAGCTCGATCCCGCTCTTGAGCTCTTTGGCGTTTGCCAGGAGGGCGCCCAGGAAGGTCCGATAGTCGGTCGGCGAGAGCGCGTCCTGAAGCTGCACTAGGTAGCAGTCGCATTTCTCGGCCCCGGTATCGAGGGCGCAGAGGGCCCGGAAGTCTTCCTCGTCCTGAGTGCCGCCCAAGGCGGCCCCGGGCAGCAAGACCCCGGGTAGCAGGACCGCGGCCAGCAGGCCGGCGATCGTCCGTCTCCAACCAAAGACCATCCTGTCTTCGTCTCCTGTCTCTCGAAGCCGTCTTCGACCTTGGTCAGGGGCCGAAGGCGCGGTGCGTGGCGTCGGCGTGGAGCCCCGGGGCGGCGGTCCCCTTCGGGCATCGGGCTTGGGCCTTCGAATTGCTTCCTTTTTGCGGCGTTTTTTGGGCGCGTTTATTACTGACCCTTGACGATGCCGCAGACCTCGGTCGCCGGGGCGACGGCGCCGGCGATGCGCGAGCTCATCGCGGCCACTTCCTCCTCGCCCTCCGCCTGCGCGCGCATCACCTCGAGGGTCTTGGCCGGGTCGCGGGCGCTGACCACGGAAACCGTCAGAAAAGCCTGGTAGTCCCGGGGCGAGAGGTTGCCCTTCAGTTCCCGAAGCAGGCAGGTGCATTGCTCGGCCGGCGCGTTCTCCCGGCAGATCGCCTGATAGTCGGCCTCGTCCTCGGCCTGGGCGGCGCCTCCGAAAAGGCAAAGCGCAAGCGCTACGCTTGCTGTGGCGCATGGGAAGCCTTTGGTCATGGAGTGAACCCTCGTCGTTTCTCGGTGGTGGTCGCGATCTCGATGGCAGGACCCGGAGGCCCGTCGAAATGGCCGCAGCCCGTCGATCGGCCGCCTTCGGGTGGTCGCACTCTAGCGGCAGAGCGTGATCGGGATCGGAGGATATTCGCGGTCTTATCTGTGACCGTTGCGTGAGTCGGCCGGCCGCGGACCCGTCCGATCGGGAAGCGCGCGAGAGGTCAAAGGGCGGAGAGCAGGTAGGCGCCGAAGCCGGTCGCGGCCAGGGCGCCGAAGATCAGGCGGACCACCTGCAGGACCTGCGCCCGGGCCCTGGCCTCGGCCGCGACCTCTTGCGGATTGCGCCGCGCCCGCTCGGCCAGCTGCTCGCGATAGACCTTGGTCATGCGGGTCATGTCGCCGGCGACGGCGTCCTCGTGCAGGTCGAACTTCACCGCGATCAGCAGGCCGATCACGCCCAGCAGTCCGACTCCCAGCCAGCCCAGGACCGAGAAGGCGAGCAGGGTCGGGATCATGGTCAGGGCGGTGATCAAGGCGGCGTTGAAGGTCGGGCCCTGGGCGACCAGCCACTTCCACATCGGCGCCTCCCCGGTACCGGGACAAGGAGAGCCTATCACGCCGTCCGGATCAATCCGGCTTCTCGAAGAGGCCCGTGGCCAGGCCGAGGCGGCCCTCCTCCAGCCCGCGGCCGACATTGGCGATCATCTGCGGGAACTCCGGGCCCATCAGCAGATGCGGTCCCAGGGCCGGCTGGGTCCCGGTGTCGGCCATCCTGGTTTGGCGCTCACGATTCCAGGCCACCGCCGCCGCGGTAAGGTCGCGGAAGGCGCGTTCGCGGAACCCGGCGGCCAGCACCAGCCGGCGCAGCTCCGCGGCCTCGACCAGGAAGCTGCCGCTCGGGGTCGAGGCCCAGGGCGCCGGGTAGTAGGGATCGCCGGCCGGTCCCTCGACCACGTCGTAGACCAGGAAGCGCCCGCCGGGCCGGCAGACCCGCAGGCATTCGCGGTAGAGCGCGGGCTTGTCCGGGATGTTCATCGCGGCGTGCTGGGTCCAGACCACGTCGAAGCGGCCCGCCGGAAAGGGCAGCCGGGTCGCGTCGGCGCAGACGAAGGCGGGGGCCGGCGCTTCCGGCACCAAGGCCGAAAGCTCCGCCGCGGTGCGGCAGAAGGCCTCGGTCAGGTCGACCGCGGTGACCGCGACGCCGTAGTCCTGCGCCAGCATCCGCGCCGGCCCGCCGATGCCGCTGCCGATGTCGAGCAGGCGCTGGCCGGGCGCCAGGCCCGCCTCCTCGGCCAGCTCGCGGGTCGCCTGGTGGCCGCGCAGATGAAATTGGTCCAGCGGCGTCAGGTCTTCGAGTTCGAGCGCGTTGGTATCCTTGCCCGCCGCGGCGAGGGCGGCGAGGATCCGCGCCGTGAGTTCGCCGTGGCGCGCGTAGTGCGAGGTGACGGTACCGAGGGTTTCTTCCATGGCGGCGCAGCTTCGCACCCCGTGGCGCGGCGGGGCAAGCCGCGCCTTGCCTCTCGGCACGGCGGCCTTGACCGACTCCGGCGAAGCCGGCCAACTGCCCGCTGTGAGCGAGACGGATCTCGAAAGCCTGAAGGCCGGCGGCAAGGCCGCCGTCGCCCGCGCCCTGGCGTCGCTGGAGCGCGCGCCGGAGGCTGCGGCGACCCTGGCGCTGCTCGATGCCGCCTACACGGCCCCGGGCGGCCAGGTGCTCGGTATCACCGGGCCACCGGGGGTCGGCAAGTCAACCCTGATCGGCGCCTTGATCCGCGCGCTGCGCGCCCAGGGCCGCAGCGTCGCCGTGATCGCCGTCGATCCCTCGTCGAAGCGCTCGGGCGGCGCCCTGCTCGGCGACCGCACGCGCTTCGCCGTCGATTCCGCCGACAGCGGGGTCTTCGTGCGCTCAATGGCGGCGCGGGCGCGTCTCGGCGGCCTGGCCGAGCTGACCTATCCCGCGGTGATCCTGCTGCGCGCGCTCTTCGACCTTGTGATCGTCGAGACCGTCGGCGTCGGCCAGTCGGAGACCGACGTTGCCGGGGTTGCCGACAGCGTGGTCTTCTGCGTCCAGCCCGGCTCGGGCGACAGCCTGCAGTTCATGAAGGCCGGGATCGTCGAGATCCCCCATATCGCGGTCGTGACCAAGGCCGACCTGGGGGCGCCGGCCAGGCGGGCGCTGGCCGACCTCAAGGGCGCCCTGGGGCTCGCGGCGGCCGAGGACGGCGGCTGGCCGGTCCGCTGCGAGGCGGTCGCGGCGGCCGAGGCCTCCGACGTCGCCCGCCTGCTCGAAGCGCTCGCCGCGCATCGGGACTGGCTGGCCGAGGCGGGCCGCCTGGAAGCCGCGCGCCGGGCCCAGGCCGAGGCCTGGCTGGAGGACGCCCTGCGCGACCGCTACGGCCGCCGGGGGCTGGCCAAGGCCGGCCCGCTGACGCTGGCCGCCGGCGAATCGCCCTTTCGTCGGCTGGCGCGGATCGAGGCTGCGCTGTGACTTGCCTCCCGCCACGGTCTTGCGCGCTGGCCACGGCCCCGGGGTGAAACGCCGGTTGGCCGATTGCAGGCCTGGGGTGCTCTGTCGGACCCGGCAAAGCGATCCTCCTGATGCAGATCAACGTGACCTCGACGGAACGCGCCTAGCCCTATGCCGTCAAACAGGTGAAATCACTCGGCCCGAGCCGCGGGTCTCGAGTCGGGATGGGCAGGGAATGACGAAACTCGAGGACATGACGAAGCGCAGAGCCCGTGCCCACGCGGAGCTTCTGAAGTCGGACTCGCAGGTCTACAGGGCGTTCCTGGACCTGGAGCGGGCGGCGTTTTCCGAAGGCGAGTTCACGAAGCAGGCGAAGGAGTTGATCGCGGTCGGCATATCGGTGGTCATCAATTGCGAGTCTTGCATGCAATGGCATATCGAGCAGGCCGCCAAGGCCGGCGCGTCGAGGCGCCAGGTCCTGGAGGCGGTCGAGGTGGGCATCGAGATGGGCGGCGGGCCGGCGACGGCTCATGCCCGCTTTGCGCTCGAGGTCATGGGCAGCGTGTTCGGAAGCTAGTGTGACGGGCCTGAACTTCCTTGCCGCAAGTGATCGAGTTCCCAGGAAAACGAAACGCTGGCTCTATCCGGCTTCTGGTCGTTACTGTCCGAACAGGCTTTCCCCGTCGTGAAACCGGAGGCGCTCCATGACCGACAGCTTGAAACCGCCGGCGCTCGACCCGGAAGCGGTGACGCCAAGTATCGGCTCGAGTTACCCAGCGCCCTTCGGCGAACCCTGCGCGACCCGCGAGCGCCGCGCGCTCGGCGATCCCCTGGGGCTGACCCAGTTCGGCGTCAACCTGTTGACCCTGCCGCCGGGCGCCTGGTCCTCGCAGCGCCATTGGCACGAGAACGAGGACGAGTTCGTCTACGTGCTGGAGGGCGAGGTGATCCTGATCACGGATGCCGGCGAGCAGCGCCTCACGCCCGGCATGGTCGCCGGCTTTCCGGCCGGCCGCCGCGACGGCCACCAGCTGGTCAACCGCTCGGACCAGGCCGCGCGCGTCCTGGAGGTCGGCACCCGCGCCGCCCGGGACTACGCGGAATACCCGGACATCGACCTGAAGGTCGAACTGGGCGAGGGCAAGCACCGCTTCCTGCACAAGGACGGCGAGCCCTACTGACGCGAGCCGCTGCCCGGCGGCGATCCGTTATGTCCGAGCCGCGCCCCTACCTCCTGATTTCGGCGTCTTTCGCGCCGACTATCACGACCAAGAGCTTTGCCGGCTCGGACTCGCTGAGGTTCTGCGTCAGCTTGTGAAGCACGCCGGCCGGTTCGATCCAGCTGTCGCCCGCCGAATAGTCCTTCGGCGGCTCGCCCTCCAGCTGGCTCCGGACCCTTCCTTCCAGGAGGTATACGAAGAGGAAGCCGTCATGCCTGTGCGGCGCGGCCAGGGCGCCGGGCGCGAGCTCCACCGTGAGGGCGGTCAGGACGCTGTTCGGGAGGCTGGGGATCGCGTCTCTCGACAGCAGCCGCCGGGTGATGTCGGCCGCGCCGCTCGGCGCTTCATGTGCGTCGAGCGCCCCGGGTGCCCAGCTCGTTCCCGCGGTGAGAGCCAGGGCCAGAGACAGCCTCGGCAGGCGCCTTCGCGCCGGGGGCGTGGCAGCCGGAAGCGGCCGTTCCGCAAGGTCTCGGAGTGTTCCTTGAGTGCCGCCGGGAGGGATCGGCATGGCTCGGTACCCCTTGTCCGCAGATGCTTCGATGATCCGGTCGACCGCCATCACGCGGCCTTCTCCTGCGGCGGGGCATGGACGGCCCCGAAGGAGACGGCCAGCCGGTTCCAGGCGTTGATCACGGCGATCAGCGCCGTCAGGGTCACCAGCTCCTCCTCGCTGAACTCGCCTCGGACCCGCTTGAACAGCTCGTCGTCGGGCCGATCCCTGTCGAGCGTCGTCACGGCCTCGGTCCAGGCCAAGGCGGCGCGCTCGCGCGGCGTGAAGAGGTAGCTCTCGCGCCACACGGAGAGGAGGGCCAGGCGTTCGGCGCTCTCTCCGTCGCCGCGGGCTTCGCGGCCGTGCAGCTCCACGCAGAACGCGCAGCCGTTGATCTGGGACGCGCGCAGCTTGACCAGATGCCGGAGGCTTGCTTCCAGCCCGTTCTGTTCGACCTTGATGTTGAAACCCATCAGGCCTTTCATCAGCTCCGGTGAAACGGCCCAATGGTCGATGCGAGGGTCCATTCAGGTCTCCTGTTCCTCGGGGTTTCGAACTCTTGACTGCGGACGCTGGTGCCGCTCGACGAAAGACAGGCCTTGCTCCACGACGCGCGGATCGTCCTTTGCGCGGAACTCCCGCACCAGGTCGCTGATCCGCGTCTCCGCCAGAACCGCCCGATAGGCCTGCTCGGCCTTCAGCATGGCCCGGTTGATCCCGCAGGGAGCGGGGAAGGCGGAGTCGCCGAGTTCCGCGCAGGGACCGTTGCGGCGGATCTCCTGGCAGCGAAAGGCGGGTTCCCGCCCTTCGACCGCCAGCACGATGTCCAGCAAGGTGATCTCTTCGGGCGTGCCTTTGAGCCTGTAGCCGCCGTTCGGCCCGGGGACGGACACCAAGATGCCTTGGGCGACCAGGGCCTTGAGGTGCTTCACCAGATAGCTGGCGGACAGCCCGAAGTACTCGGCAAGGGACGCGGCCGACAGCACGGCCTTGTCCGGCAGGCCCGCCAGAGTGGCGGTGCAGTGAATGGCCGCCTCCACGCCTTCGCCAAGCTTCATTTCAAGTTTCCAATCATGGATATAAAATATCGTGGATATAAAATATCCGCAATAAGAATCTTCGCGCTGCCGGAGGCGTTCTTCGGGGGAGGCCCGCGGCCGGGAGAGGCGCTGCAGGCGACCTCCGGCCGGGCATCGCGACCGGGCGGACCGCCCGAAGCCCGGGTCCTGCCTCAGGCCTTTCTCATCCGATTCTCACGGCTTCGCCAAGCGCGGCTGTTCCCTCGGCGCTAGACCTGTCCGGCAGTCCGATCCCGCCGAGAGGTCGAGCCGGTCATGAAATCGAGAGTCTTCTTCATCTATGCGCTGGGGGCCTATGCCGCCGGGACCGCCAGCATCGCCTACATCGCCGGCTTCCTCGCCGACGTCGCCGTCCCCAAAGGCATCGGTGACGGTGACGCGACGTCGCTCTGGGCCGCCGTCCTGGTCGACGCCGTCCTGGTCGGCCTCTTCGGCCTGCATCATTCGCTGGCCGCGCGCCGCTCCTTCAAGCGCCGCTGGACGAAGCTCGTGCCGCCGGCCATCGAGCGGGCGACCTTCCTCTACATGACCGCCGCTATGACCGCCGTGCTGGTCGTTTTCTGGCGGCCGATTCCGCTCGTGATCTGGGACCTGCAGGCGCCGTTCGCCGCGGGGCTGATGCAGGCCGCCTACCTCGCGACCTGGGCGATGATGGCTGCCGCCACCTTTCACTTCGGTCACTTCGGCTTCTTCGGCCTGGCGCAGGCCTGGGCGCATCTGAGGCGGTCGCCGCCCGCGCCGGCGAGGATCTCGGCGCGCTACCTCTACGCGCTGGTCCGTCATCCGATCAGCCTGGGCTGGATGCTCACGCCCTGGCTGACGCCGCAGCTGACGCTCGGCCACGTCGTCTTCGGCGTCTCCGCCTTCCTCTACGTCATGGCCTCGACGCCCTTCGAAGAGGCCGACCTGGTCGCGGAGCTCGGCGAGGGCTATCGCGACTACCGCCGGCGCGTGCCCGCCTTCCTGCCCGGCCCGAGGCCGCGGCGCAGGCGGGACGCCGCGGCGGCGGCCGAGTGAGGGGGCAGGTTGTGATGAAGACGGTGAGAGACGCCCTGGCGGCCTTCGCCCTCCTCGGGACCGGCCTCGCCGCCGAAGCCGCCGCCGAGGACCCGGCGGTTCGCCACCTGGCGGTGCGGGGCACCCGGCTGGCCTTCACGGCGAGCGGCGCGGGCGAGCCCATCGTCGCCGTCCACGGCGCCCTCTCCGACCGCCGCGTCTGGCGGCGCTACGCACCCCTGCTCTCGCAGTCCAAGCGCTTCATCGCCTACAGTCAGCGCTACTTCGGCACCGAGGACTGGCCCGACGCCGCGAAGGACTTCACCAGGGAGGCGCACGTCGCCGACCTGATCGGCCTGGTCGAAGCGCTCGAGGCCGGCCCGGTCCATCTCGTCACCTGGTCTTACGGCGGCGAGGTCGCCACCTACGCCATGCTGCGCCGGCCCGAGCTCTTTCGCTCGGCCGTTCACTTCGAGCCCTCCCTCGGCGCGCTCCTGGCCGAGGTCGAAGGCGGCGCGCAGGCGCAGGCCCGCTTCGCCGCGACCCTGGAGCCGGCGGTCGAGGCCTTGAGCGCCGGGCGCAGCGAGGCCGCGGCCTTCCTCTTCATCGATGCCGTCTTCGGCCTGCCGGCCGGCACCATGGCGCGGGAGCCCGAGCCCGCGCCCACGCTGGTCCGCGACAACGCCCGGACCCTTGGACCCTTTCTGCGCATGGCGCCCGGCGCGGCGCTGTCCTGCGCCGATCTGGCGGCCCTGGACGCACCGGTTCTGATCCTGCGCGGCGAGCACACCCAGGCGCGCTACCGCCTGGCCGCCGAAGCCATGGCGGCCTGCCTGCCGCGGGCGCGGCTCGAGACCATGGTCGGGGCCGGGCACGACGGTCCCTATTGGGCCCCCGAGGACTTCGCCGCCATGATCCAGGCCTTCCACGCGGGCTTGCCCTGAACCGACGTGACTCGACGAGAGCTGCCGAGCGCGCCGGCCGGGCTTGATATCGCGCGGCGTCGCGCGTATATCCCTCGGCGTGATCAACCAGCCAGAGGAGGACGTTCGATGACTGTGATTGTGTCCCGCCGGGCTGGTGGTGTGACCGCACGCGCCTGATTTCCACGCCCGCCTGATCTCCAGGCGAGCTTCGCGCCGCTTCCGACCGCATCTCAGCCAGCCGAGCCCGCCGCGCCAGGACGAGTCCTCGCCGCGCGCGGTTTGACGCCCCTTCGCATCGCGCCGGACCTCCGGCGCCTCAGCTGATTGAGATCCATGACACAGGAAACCCCGACCCCTGAACGCCCGTCCTTGGCCGATTGCGGCTGGAACGCGTTCTTTCAAGGCCAGTTGGACATCGAGGAGGCCGCCGGGGCCACCGCGGTCCGCGTAGTCGCCGTGCACCGCGCGGGACTGGAGGTGCTCGGTCCCGACTTCGCGGGCCTCCTTCCGCCCCTTGCCGAGGGCGGCGAGGATCCGGAGGATCGCGCCACGGTCGGCGACTGGCTCCTGCTGGACCGGGAGAGCCTCAGGCCCAGGCGGCGGCTCGACCGGGTGAGCCTCTTCAAGCGCCGGGCCGCCGGGACCGCCCGCCGGCTCCAGCTCATCGCGGCCAACGTCGACACGCTCTTCATCGTCTCCTCCTGCAACCAGGACTTCAACGAGGCGCGCCTGGAGCGCTACCTGGCGCTGGCCAGGGAGGCGGCGGCCACGCCGCTGGTGGTGCTGACCAAGGCCGACCTCTGCGACGAGCCGGCGTCCTTCGCGCGGGCGGCGGCGCGGCTTCTGCCCGGGCTGCTGGTGGAGAGCCTCGATGCGCGCGATCCGGCGGCGGTTGAGGCCTTGCGCCCCTGGTGCGGTCCCGGGCAGACCGTGGCGCTGCTGGGCTCCTCGGGGGTCGGCAAGTCGACCCTGGTCAACAGCCTGACCGGCC
>JANQGU010000369.1 GCA_028282935.1 Kiloniellales bacterium | reverse complement strand
CCCGGACTTGATCCGGGCATCCATCGAGTCGATGGCACCATGGATGGCTCGGGCTTTGCCTTCGGCAAAGACCCTGGGGTCAAGCCCGGGCATGACAGTGAGAGGGTGTGAGTGCCGCGCGGCTAGCGAAGAAAGTCCCGCGCGCCCGTCCACAACTCGCGCAGGACCTCGCCCGCTGGACGGGCCGGGGCCAGGCGGGCGGACTGCCCGGCCCAGGCCTGCATGCGCTCGACGTCGTCGGCTTGCAGGGCGTCGTCCCGCATGGCCCGGGTCAGGCCGCGCTGGACCGGGTAGGGCGCCGGTGCGGGCGCGTCCGCCGCCGCGGCGGCGCGGACGTAGGCCGTGGCGAGGCCGCGGCCCGCGCGGCCGGAGAAGGCGCGGGTGATGCGCGTGTCCTCGGGGCGCGCGGAGCCGAGGGCCTCGGCCCAGGCCGGCGGCAGCTTCGCCTCCGGACAGCGCAGGAAGCCGGTGCCGATCTGAACGGCGGCCGCGCCGAGGAGGAGGGCGGCCGCGACGCCGCGGGCGTCGGCGATGCCGCCGGTCGCGATCACCGGGATCTTCACGGCGTCGACCACCGCCGGCAGCAGCGAGAAGAGCCCGACCATCGAGGCTTCGGCCCGGGCCGCGTCGAAGCTGCCGCGGTGGCCGCCGGCCTCCATGCCCTGGGCCAGGATCACGTCGGCCCCGGCGTCCTCGGCGGCGCGCGCCTCGGCGACCGTGGTCGCGGTCGCGAACCACTTGATGCCCTGGGCCTTGATCCGCGCCACGTAGTCCGGCGGGAAGAGGCCCATGATCGAGGAGACGACCGGCGGCGCGGCCGCCAGCACGGCCTCGCACTGCGCGGCGAAGTCCGGCGGCCCGGCGTCGCCGGCCTCGGGCGCGACCGGCGGGCCCCACTGTGCGAGGAAGCGGCGCAGGGCGTCCTCGGCGGCCGCGTCGCGCGCCGGCGCCGGGTCGGGAACCCAGAGGTTGATCTGGAAGCCCCCTGCGCCGCCGGCGCGCAGCTCCGCGGCCCAGGCCGCGATGGCGCCGGGTGGCATCAGCAGCGCGCCGCAGGCGCCGAGCCCGCCCGCCTCGGCCACGGCGATGGACAGCGACGGCGGGCAGGCGCCGGCCATGGGCGCCAGCAGGACCGGCGCCCGAAGGCCGTAGGCCGCGCAAAAGGCCTCCGCGGCGGCGAGGGCGGGATGCGCCTCGGGCATGGTGCTGACCTCCTTTGCCGTGTCCGGTGAGCCGAAGAGCCTTTCTGCGGTAAGGCTCCTGCCGACTTGCGGGCTTCGGAGGTTCACCCCCACCCAACCCTCCCCCCTCAAGGGGGAGGGCTTAAGGGGACGGCCGCCGCAGCCTTCTCCCTCCCCCTTGATGGGGGAGGGTCGGGGTAGGGGTGACCCGCCGGTCTCTGCAAGCCAGTACTAGGGCAGCGGAAGACCGCCGGGGAAACGCTTTGATCTGATAGCCGTGATCGCCGGCGGCGATAGCGGGCGGGGCTATTCCGCGGCCCGGGCCAGGGTCGGCCGGGCGAGGTCCAGGAAGGCGCGGAGCGCGCTGGAGGCATAGGCCGCGCGATGCCGGACGAAGACGGTCTCGACCCTGCCTTCGCCCGGCGGCAGGGGGTGGACCGCCACCCGGTCCGGCTGCCGCGAGGTGCCGACCAGGGCCCTGGGCAGCAGGGTGACGCCGAGTCCGGCGGCGACGCAGCCGAGGATGGCCTCGATGGTGCCGAGCTCGAGCAGCCGCAGGCCGACGATGCCCCGGCGTGCGAGCCAGGCCTCCAGGTGCAGGCGGTAGGAGCAGCCGGCCCGCAGCACGACGATCCTGAGGTCGCGCCGGCCGGCGAGCCCGGCGAGGCCGGTGAAGGACGGCGGGGTCAGGAGGACCAGCTCCTCCCGGAAGAAGGGCTCGACCAGGAGGTCGGGATGCGCGACCGGGCCGCAGACGAAGGCGCCGTCGACGCCGCGGTCGAGCACCGCCTCGACCAGCTCCCGGGAGGTGCCGGTGCGCAGGGAGAGCTCGACCTCGGGATGGGCCGCCGCGTAGGCGGCCAGCAGCGAGGAGAGGCGCAGGGCCGCCGTGGACTCCAGCGAGGCGATCGCCAGCGGCCCCGACGGCGCGCCCTCGTCCAGGGCCGCGCGCCGCGCATCCTCGAGCAGGCCGCCGACCCGGCCGGCATAGGGCAGCAGCCGCCGCCCGGCCGCGGTCAGGGTCACGCCCCGGCTGCTGCGCTCGAAGAGCGCCCTGCCCAGTTCCTCCTCCAGCGCCCGGATGCGCGCGGTGACGTTGGACTGGACCGTGTTGAGCTCCCGCGCCGCCTTGTTCATGGAGCCGACGCGGGCGACGGCCTCGAAGATCCTCAGGTCGGCGGCATCCATCCCGCGGATCACTCGATGATCAGCTCGTCCATGGAGCGCCGGATCTTGGTCTCCTCGATCTTGGGCTCGCGGCCGCCGCGCAGGATCGAGTTGCCCTCGTAGAGGGTGCGCTGGTCGATCGCCGGCGGGTTCAGCCAGTCGTCCTCCTTGATCTGGCCGCTCTGGCCGTAGGCGTCGAGCGCGTTCTGGTAGCAGGCCAGGCGCACCTGCGCCTCGGGGATGCCGCGCTCCAGGGCCAGCTTGGCGGTCTTGGCGACGCCGAGCGGCTCGGAGATGCCCCAGTCGCAGGCGGAATCGACGATGATCCGCTCGGCGCCGTACTGGCGCAGGATCTCGACCATGCGGGCGTTGCCCATCTTGGTGCTGGGATAGATCGAGAAGGCGGCCCAGAAGCCGCGGTCCAGGGTTTCCCGCACCGTCTCCTCGTTGTTGTGGTCGATCACCACCTTGGAGGGCGGCAGGCCGTGCTCCTCGCAGACGTCCATGGAGCGCGAGGTGCCGCGCTTCTTGTCCCGATGCGGGGTGTGGATCATGACCGGCAGGTCGAGCTCCTTGGCCAGCTCGAGCTGCAGGCGGAAGTACTTGTCCTCAAGCTCGCTCTGCTCGTCGTAGCCGATCTCGCCGATCGCCACGACGCCCTCCTTCAGGGCGAAGCGCGGCAGGATCTCCATGACCTCCTCGGCCAGGGCCTCGTTGTTGGCCTCCTTGGAGTTCAGGCCGATGGTGCAGTAGTGGCGGATGCCGAACTGCCCGGCGCGGAAGCGCTCGAACCCGACGATGTGGGACAGGTAGTCGATGTAGCTGCCGACGTTGGTCCGCGGCTGGCCGATCCAGAAGGCCGGCTCGATCACGGCGACCACGCCGGCCGCGGCCATGGCCTCGTAGTCGTCCGTGGTCCGCGAGATCATGTGGGTGTGCGGATCGATGAACATCATGGTCGCACGTCCTCCAGCTTTGTTCGTCATGCTTGCGTCGCGAGACGCTCCCAGGTCAGCGCGCCGCTTTCGATCTCCGCCGACAGCGCGCCGGCGCCGGCCAGCAGCGTCCGGGCCTCGGACGCCGGGCTCGCGGCCAGCGCCAGGGCGGCAGCCCGGCGTTCGGTCTCGTCCTCGCTTCCCAGTGCCCGCTCGAGATCGGGCAGCAGCGAGGCCACGGCGAAGGGCCCGACGCAGCGCCAGAGCTCCGGCGAGACCGGCCGGCCGGCCGCCCAGCGCTCGTGGGCGTAGTCGATCAGGATCGCCGCCAGGGCCGGGTTGGCGCGTTGGTCCAGGCCCTGGATCGGATGCAGCGCGCTGCCGATGAAGAGCGCCTTGAGCACCATCTGGTTCCAGCGGTCCTCGTCGAAGCGCTCGCGCGGGAAGGGGTTGCCGTGGGCGACCGCCTCGAAGACCGCGCGCATGTTGGTCCGCAGCCCCTCGGCCGCCTGCGCCTCCAGCGCCCCGGGGTCGGGGTAGAGCGGCAGGCCGCGGTAGAGGGCGATGGCCTCGCCGACCTCGGCGCTGCTGCAGAGCTCCGTGAAGCGCTCGGCGAAGCCGGTGTTGGCGCCGGCGGCCGCCAGCAGCGCCAGGATCCGCGCCGCCTCGTCGACGCTCCAGCCGCGCGGGTCCCAGCCCGGCCGCGCCGCCTCGGCGGCCCGAAGGTCGGCCTCGGACAGCGCCAGGTCGTCCTTGCCCAGACGCCGCGGGATCATGCCCAGGGCGATGTGCAGCTTGCGGTCGCTGGGGTCCTGTTGAAGGGCTTCGAGCTGCCCGGCGAGCCAGTCGAAGCCCGCCTCGGGCAGTTGTCGCTGCAGCCAGTCATGCAGCAGCCTGCTTGGCCGTTCCGCCATGTCCTCCCCTTGCAGTCTTCTTGGCCGCCGAGGAATGAGACCCCTCACCCAGCTCCGGCTAAGGCTCGGCATGCGCCTCGCCAAGCCTCCACATCCCTCTCCCTCGGGGAGAGGGAGGGGCCCGCCGCCGTCAGGCGGTGGGAGGGTGAGGGGCCGCCCGAAGATCCGAACCGTCCCCGGCGGCGGGTTTTCCTCAGTCTATAAGCCCCGGTTTCGATAGGGAAGCGCCTCGGCGTCCTTGCCTCCCGCCCCGGCCAGCCTCTAACGTCATTGCCATGCGGGACACCCTGGTCATCCTGGTCGTCGGGCTTTCGCCCTCCCTGGTCGGGGAACACACGCCCCATCTGAAGCGTCTGGCCGATCAGGGCGGGCAGCGGCCCCTGACCACGGTGCTGCCGGCGGTGACCTGCAGCGCGCAGTCCAGCCTGGTCACCGGCCTGCCGCCCTCGGGCCACGGCGCCGTCGCCAACGGCTGGTACTTCCGCGATCTCTCCGAGGTCTGGCTCTGGCGCCAGTCCAACCGCCTGGTCGGGGGCGAGAAGATCTGGGAGGCGGGCAAGGCCCGCGATCCGGACTTCACCTGCGCCAAGATGTTCTGGTGGTACAACATGTATTCGACGGCGGACTGGAGCGCGACGCCGCGTCCCATGTACCCCGCCGACGGCCGCAAGATCCCGGATCACTACGCGCACCCCTCGGAGCTGCGCGACGAGCTCAACGCCCGGCTCGGCATGTTCCCGCTGTTCAAGTTCTGGGGCCCGATGGCCGACATCGCCTCCAGCCGGTGGATCGCCGACGCCACCCGCCACGTCATGGCGACCCGCAAGCCGACCCTGACGCTCTGCTACCTGCCGCACCTGGACTACAACCTGCAGCGCCTGGGCCCGGACCTCTCGCATCCGCGCCTGATAAAGGACCTTCGGGAGATTGACGCGCTCTGCGGCGAGCTGATCGAGGCCGCCCAAGGCGAGGGCCGGCGCGTCGTCGTGGTCTCCGAGTACGGCATCACCCCGGTCACCGACGCCGTGCACATCAACCGCGCCCTGCGCGAGGCCGGCCTGATCCAGGTCCGGGTCGAGATGGGCCGCGAGCTGCTCGACGCCGGGGCCTCGGCCGCCTTCGCCCTAGCCGATCATCAGCTCGCCCATATCTACGTCCAGGCGCCCGAGCGCATCGCCGAGGTCAAGACCCTGGTCGAGGCCCTGGACGGGGTCGAACTCGTCCTGGATGAAGAGGGCAAGCGCGCCCATGGCCTCGACCATCCGCGCTCGGGCGAGCTGGTCGCGGTCTCCCGGGCCGAGCGCTGGTTCAGCTACTACTACTGGCTCGACGACGAGCGGGCGCCGGACTTCGCGCGCACCGTCGACATCCACCGCAAGCCCGGCTACGACCCGGTCGAGCTCTTCCTCGACCCGGCGCTCTCGCTTCCGATGCTCTCGGTCGCCTGGCGCCTGGGCAAGCGCAAGCTCGGCTTCCGCAGCCTGCTCGACGTGATCTCCCTCAAGGACACCCGGCTGGTCAAGGGCTCCCACGGCCGCCTGACCGACGACCCCGCCGACGGCCCCCTGGTCATGACCTCCCAGCCCGACCTCCTGCCCGAGGGCCCGGTCGCCGCCACCGCCTTCAAGCAACTCGTGCTGGACCACGTCTTCACCTGAATGCCCGTGGTCAGATCCGGGCAGACGAATCGCCCTTAGCCGCTGTAGCTTACGGCCAACCCGAGCTTCGGAGCGCGCAAGGCATGACGCAGCTGATCGCCATGATGGCCGGCCCCTATCTCGCCGTGACCGGCCTCGGCTTCCTGCTCTCGACCGGGTTCTACGTGAAGATGGTCGCGGGCAGCCGGGAGACGGATCGCGTCACGGTCAATCTCTCGGGCGCGGTCCACTTCCTGGTCGGCCTTCTGGTCCTGGTGCAGCATTTCCGCTGGGACGGCCCGGCGGAGATCGCCGTCACGCTGGTCGGCGCCGCCGCGGCCCTGAAGGGCACGGCCCTGATCGCGGTCCCGGAGATGACGCTGAGGTCGCCCATGACCTCGCCGGCCGCCCTGAGGGTCTCCGGGGCGGTCTTCCTCGCGCTCGGCGGCTATCTCGGCTACGTCGGCTTCCTGGCGCCGCCGGGCTAGGACGCGCGCTCCCGGGACCGGGGGTGAAGGCCTCGTCTTGCTCCGGTGTACCCGACGCCCCCATCGGGCCGCTCGTGTTCGGCCGGCAGGCTTAAGGATCTGCAAAGGGCTTTTCCGCATCCTGGTCGAACACTTCCGCCCCATCGGATCCCGGCCGGTGGAAGCGTGCGTCCGAGGAAGTCCCATGGCGTCACCGGCAATACCGGTTCGCAACGACCAGCGCGATTGGGCGCGGGGCCGCGGCCTTGTCGTCGACGCGGCCGGCTACACCGCGACGCTCGACGACAACCTCTTCCGACCGATCCGTCCCGAGACCATCGTCGATTTCGAGGCCGGCGACGGCGGTGAGCTGGGCGAGCCGGGTCGTCGCGGCAAGATGCAGGCCCTGCATTCCTCCTCAGCCTTGGCCTGCAATGTCTTCGACTATTGGCGCGGGCGCGATGGCGCCGAGCTGGCCAGCGCGCTCGGTCTCGGCGACGGCATCGAGTCCCTCGGCTTCGAGCGCAAGCTTCCGACCGGGCTGCGCGGCAAGGCGCCGAACCTCGACGTGGTGCTGCTTTCGCCCTCGGGCCGGGTGACCGCGATCGAGTGCAAGTTTCTCGAGCCCTACGGATCTCACGCGGCGTCCTTCTCGGCCAGGTACTTCGAGAGGCGGCCCGGGCTCTGGGAGGCGGCCGGTTTCCCGCGCTGCCAGGCGCTGGCCGAGCGGCTCCACGCCGGCGCGCAGCCCTATCGCTGGCTGGATGCGCCGCAGCTGCTCAAGCACATCCTCGGTCTGCACAGGAGCGCGCCGCCGGGCAGTTCGCTGCTCTATCTCTGGTACCAGGTGCCCGGCACAGCGGGCGAGAAGCATGCCGCGGAGGCCGCGTCCTTCGCTGCGGTTGCGCAGGCCGACGGCATCGACGTCCGGGCACTCAGCTACCAGCGCCTGTACCGGAAGCTGGAAGAGGGCGCATCGGCTGAGCACCGGGACTACCTGACCTATCTCGGCGAGCGATACTTCGCGGAGCGCTAAGGGTTGGCCGGTCGCCGCGCCGCAGCATCGCTTGAGCGTCAGCAAGAGACTGCAGCCGCAAGATCCGGGCAGACGCACCTTGCGACAGCGGTGTAGTCTGGTCCCAGCCGAGGAGTCGCCGCATGTCCATCGAGTTCCTGATCACCTCCCTGATCGTCGTCGTCGCGCCGGGGACCGGCGTGATCTACACGCTGTCCTGCGGCCTGTCGCGCGGCGCCCGGGCCAGCGTCGCCGCGGCGCTCGGCTGCACGGTCGGCATCCTGCCGCATGTTACGGCGGCGATCCTCGGGCTGGCGGCGCTGCTGCACACCAGCGCCCTCGCCTTCCAGGTCTTCAAGTACCTGGGGCTGGCCTACCTGCTCTACCTGGCCTGGACCACGCTGAGGGACAAGGAGGCGCTGAGCGTCGAGCCGCGCGAGGACCGCCGAGGCGCGGGGAAGATCGCGGTCCGGGGCTTCCTGATCAACATCCTCAACCCCAAGCTCTCGATCTTCTTCCTGGCCTTCCTGCCCCAGTTCGTGCCGGCCGACGCCGCCCTGCCGCTGCTCCGGATGAGCGGACTCAGCGCCGTCTTCATGGCCATGACCTTCGTGGTCTTCGTCGGCTACGGCGTCTTCGCCGCGGCCCTGCGGCGGCACGTGATCACCCGCCCGGCGGTCATGGCCTGGCTGCGTCGCGCCTTCGCCGGCGCCTTCGCCGGCCTCGGCCTAAAGCTGGCCCTGGCGGAGCGGTGAGGCGGCTGAAGCCGCGCCGTTACGTCCCCGCCACGTAACGCTGCAGACCCAGCGTCAGGAAGAAGCCGAGCAGGGCCAGGCCGGCCAGGCCGAGGTTGCCCGTGCTGGCGATCAGCATGGCGTCGTAGAGCGAGATGCCGGCGATCAGGCTGACCACGGCGCGTGGGATGTCGCCGGGACCGCGGCGGCGGATCAGCCAGAGCGCCAGCGCCATCCAGGCGGCCAGCGGCGCCAGGTAGACCAGCACCAGCGGATAGTCGCCGGCCAGGACCAGGCCGTAGGCCAGGGGCGCGGCCAGGAAGAGCAATGGCCAGAGGTTCCGGACCCGGCCCAGGGTCTCCTGCTTGGCGACGTAGGTCAGGCCGATCACGTAGCAGAGCAGCAGGCCGCCGCCGAGCAGCAGCGCCGGCGGCAACGGTACCACGATGGCCAGGCCGGTCGCGACATAGACCAGAAACCGGCAGGCGCCCATGACCACAGGGCTCAGGGGATTGGCCTTGTGGTACCAGTCGTAGAAGACGATGGCCGCGGCCAGCGCCAGGCCGCCGAGCAGCGGCCAGACCCCGGTGCCGCCCGCCACGCCCAGGCCGGTCCAGGCCAGGCAGGCGACCCCCAGCGCCAGCATGCCGAAGCCCAGGGCGTAGACCGTGCCGCGCCCGACCCGGCCGGCGGGGATCGGCCGCTCCGGCCGCTCCCGGGCGTCGGTCTCGGCGTCGAAGGCGTCGTTGAGGTACATGCCGCCGACGTAGAACAGCGTGAGGCCGGCCAGCAGCGCCGCGACCCGCCCGTCGCCGAGCGTCCCGCCGGCCAGCACCAGCGCCGCCAGCATGTTGCTCCAGACCGTCGGCAGGTTCGACACCCGCCCCAGGCTCAAGGCGTCTCGGAGGTTCATGGGGTGCTGGCCGTGGGAGGTCTGTCCGGAGAGCGAGATGCTTCATCCCCTCCCCCCTTGAGGGGGAGGGTTAGGGTGGGGGGTATCGCGAAGCGACCCGTCGACATCGATGCGCCTTGTGCGGCCTTACGGCCGCCACCCCCACCTCGGTCCTCCCCCCTCAAGGGGGAGGAAGAGATCTGTTGCGGCCTCCGGAGTCCAAGTGCGCAGGCCATGCGGACTCGCAAGTGCATCACCCCAACTCCCCCCGCACCCAGTTCAGCTCGCGGGCGATGGCGGTGCCGACCTCGGCCTGGCGGTAGCGCTCCGGCAGCACGTCCCAGGTGTAGGTCTCGACCTCGAGCTGCCCGGTGACCGGCTCGGCGCGGTGCAGGGCCAGGATCTCGCGCAGGAAGCCCTGGGTGGTGCCGAAGTCCTGCATCGCCTCCAGGAAGATCGGCACGTGGAAATGGATCCGCCATTCGCGCCCCTGGGCCGCCTCGGCCCGGGCCAGGGCCTCGGGCAGGTCGAGGTAGCGGGTCAGGCCGTCCGGCCCGCGCTCGACGGTCTGGTGCAGGTAGACCGGCTCGGCGAAGGGCGCCAGCTGGCGTCGGGTCTCGGGGCCGACCGCGGGGATGCGCAGCGCCGCGCTGAGCTGCAGCTTGGCGATCCGGATCCCGGCGGCGCGCAGCCGGGCCAGGCTGTCGTGCGGGTCCTCGAACTCCACCGCGGCGTGGCAGACGTCGTAGCAGACCCCCAGGTGGCGGCGCAGCGCGGCCTCGGCCTCGGCTGTCGACAGGCCGGACAGCTCGGCGAGCCGCGCGGCCGCGGCGGCGCCGAAGAGCCGGGCCTCGAAGTAGTCGACCGTCTCGGCCACGGTCTCCAGGAAGCAGCAGGGCTCCGGCTCCAGGGCCAGGACGATGCGCCGGCCGCGCCGCCGCTCGATGGCGACCAGCTCGGCCGCGTGGCGGATCAGGTTGTCGGTGATCGCCTCCAGGCGTCCCTCCGCCCAGGGCTTGAAGGTCCCGGGCACGGTGGAGACGCTGCCTTCCATGCCCTCCGGCAGGAAGATCGCCAGGATCTCGGCCAGGCGGTTGCTGTAGAGCAGCCGTTCCTCCTCGCTCCAGTCCGGGCGGTAGGCGCCTTCCTTGACGCTGGCGCCGTGGAAGGTGCCGTAGGGAAAGCCGTTGATCGTGAAGACGTAGTAGGGCCCCTCGTCCAGCAGCGCCTGCAGCTCCTCCAAGGCCGCCGGCTCCGCCAGCGCCTCGGCCGCCGCCGCCGAGAGCCGCAGCCCCAGGCCGAAGGGAACCTCCGGCGCCACCGCCGCCTTGACCGTCGGCAGGTGCCGGCGCAGGCCGTCCAGGACCTCGGGCCAGGTCTCGCCGGGGTGGATGTTGCTGCAGTAGGTGAGCTGCCCCAGCCCGCCGTCCAGGCGCATCAACCGGCGGTCCGCTGCTTGAGCCAGGCGATGGCCTCGGCGATCAGGGCCTCGTCCATCTCGTGGACCTCGACCCCGGTCCCGATCCCGGCCAGCAGGGTGATGGTCAGCTCGCCGCCCAGGTGCTCGCGGAAGTCCCGCAGCCCCTGCAGCACGGCGTGGCGGCCCTCGGCCTCGCGCTTGTCCAGGGCGGCGTGCCAGAGCTTGAAGCCCAGGTGCTCCAGCAGGCAGCAGATCCGCTCCTCCTCGCCCGGCTTCAGCAGGCCGCGGAGGACCGAGTAGCGGGCGTCCAGCGCCAGGCCGATGGCCACCGCCTCGCCGTGGCGCAGGTGGTGGCGGGTCATGCCCTCCAGCTTGTGCGCCGCCCAGTGGCCGTAGTCCAGGGGCCGGGCGCTGCCGGTCTCGAAGGGATCGCCGCCCTGGGCGATCTGGCGCAGGTGCAGCTCGGCGCAGCGCCGGATCATGTGGGCCATGGCCGCGCCCTCGAAGAGCAGGAGGTCGTCGGCGTGGCGCTCCAGCCAGGCGAAGAAGGCGCCGTCGCGGATCAGCGCGACCTTCACCGCCTCGGCCATGCCGGCGATCTTGTCGCGGACCGGCAGGGCGTCGATCATCTCGCCGTCGTTCAGCACCGCGAAGGGCGGCGCGAAGGTGCCGACGAAGTTCTTCTGGCCGTAGAGGTTGACGCCGTTCTTCACCCCGACGCCGGAATCGTTCTGGGCCAGCACCGTGGTCGGCACCCGGACGTGGCGCACGCCGCGGTGGGTTGTCGCCGCGACCAGGCCGACCGCGTCCAGCAGGGCGCCGCCGCCGACGCCGATGACGTAGGAATGGCGGTCGATGTGGTGCTCGAAGAGGGCCTGCTGCATCTGCTCGACGAAGTAGAGCTCGGACTTCAGGCGCTCGCCACCCGGCATGACGAAGGGCGCCGCGACCAGCTCCAGGCGCGCGGCCCAGGCCTCGGCGTAGGCGGCGATCTCCTCGGCCAGCTTCGGCCGCACCGCCAGCAGGCCGTCGTCCAGGAAGACCACGCAGCGGTGGCGCCGCGCCGGCTCCAGGCGCGCCAGGGTCTCGGCCAGGACCGGGTTGGCCGGGTCGAAGAGCCCGCGGGTGAAGTGGACCGGATAGTCGAAGGAAACCGCGAAGCGCTGCCAAAGGACCCCGTCCTGCCTCGGGTCTTGCGCCGGGGACGTGGCCGTCCCCTCGATGGTCTTGGTCATGCGCTTCCTGTGGACCCCTTTTTGGGGCGGCGCCTCGGCGGGCCGTCCCCGGGTCCCCTCCCACAGCTGGCCGGCGGCCGGGCCTTGTTGTTTTCTTCGCCGCCGCTTCGACTCTATGCTAGGGGCCGAGAGGGAATCAACGGCCCAGACGGGAGCGGGTCTGGGGGCATATCCGGGAGCGGACGGCCGGGGAGCTTGGTCCATGCGCATCGTGAACGCGGTTCTCTGCCTGCTGATGCTCGCCTTCGTGGCGGTGCAGGTCAACGATCCCGACGCCGGGCTCTGGATGCTGATCTACGCCCTGCCGGCCGCCTGGGCCGGCCTGGCCGCCTGGCAGCCGGCACGGCTGCAGGCCCGCCCTGCAACCCTGGGCCTGGGCCTCTGCCTCCTCGCCACCCTCGGCGGCGTCGCCTACTGGTGGCCTCGGGACGCCGGCTGGTGGCGCCAGGAGGTCTGGTGGGAGAGCGAGGCCGCCCGCGAGGGCATGGGCATGATGGTGGTCGCCGTCGTCCTGGCCGTGGTCGCCCTGACCCGCTGGCTGGGGCGGGGCAAGGCGGTCGGAACGGAGGGGCCGGCGGAGTAATACCAAGGAGCGCGCGAAGTCGCTTGGTTCGGCTATCACCAAATCACGGAAACAGGACGACCATGCCCCAACACATCGGTATCGTCGGCTGCTCCGCCGAGGGCGCGGCGCTCTGCTATCGGACCATCTGCATCGAAGGGGCCGAGCTGCTGGGGCCGCACGCGCATCCCGAGGTCTCGCTGCACACCCAATCGCTGGCCGATTACACCGACTGCCTGGAGCGCGGCGACTGGCCGGGGGTGGCCGAGCTGATGCTCGACTCGGCGCGCAAGCTCGTCGCGGCCGGTGCCGACTTCCTGATCTGCCCGGACAACACCATCCACAACGCGCTGCCCCATCTCGAAGGGCGCGCGCCGCTGCCCTGGCTGCACATCGTCGAGGTCGTCGCCGACGACGCCGTGGCGCGCGGCTTCCGGCGCCTGGCCCTGACCGGCACCCGCTGGCTGGTCGAGAGCGGGCTCTATCCGGAGCGGCTCGCGGCGCGCGGCCTGGAGGTCCTGCGTCCGGAGGCTGCCGAGCGCGAGGAGATCAACCGCATCATCATGGAGGAGCTGGTCTACGGCGTCTTCAAGCCCGAGGCGGTCGCCTACTTCCAGCAGGTGATCGGCCGCCTGAAGGACCAGGGCTGCGACGCCGTCGTCCTCGGCTGCACCGAGATCCCGCTCATCCTCGACGACTCGAACGCCCCGCTGCCGACCCTCGACTCCACCCGCCTGCTCGCGCGTGCGGCCCTGCGCCGCGCGGTGCGGGAGGCGCCGGCTTAGGACTCGGCTGCAGAGTTCGGAGTTTCACCCCCACCCCACCCGCGCGCAGCGCCGCGCGTACGCGCCCCATCAAGGGGGAGGGCTTAGTTGGGCGGCCGTCTTCTTCTCCCTCCCCCTTGATGGGGGAGGGCCGGGGTGGGGGTGAAACTCCGATGGTGCAAGCCTGTACGCGGTCTAACTCTCGCACCCGCCTGTGACAAAGATCACAGCGCCGTGAGGGCCCGGGCGCGACCCTGGACTCCGCAGGGGACGACCCTCCATCATGGAGCACGCGCCATGGCGGAGCCCCGCGGGACGGCCCGGGCCGTCCCGAAACACACGCCCGGCAGCCAGCGCCCGGGGCGGGCAGGCGCCTCCGGTCGAGCGCCGGGCTGCCCAGCGAAGCCCATAGCGACGCAAGGCCCGCATGGTGCCCCAGGGACGATGGCGTCCGGGAGGTCCGCATGGCGATGACGACGGTCATGGTGCTGGTCGAGAGCTCCGATCCGGGGCGCTGCGCGATGCGGGCGGCCTTCCTGGCCGCGCCCCGCGACGGCGGCCACGTGGTCGGCCTCTACCCGGTGCCGCCTTCGGAGCGGCTGACCCCGCAGGCGATGTACTTCTCGCGCGCCTCGCTCGAGGTTCCGGGCGAGGACGGTCTCGCCATGCTGGACCGGGCCGAGCGCGACGGCGGCGCCGGGGTCGAGGCCGCGCGCCACGCCTTCGAGGAGGTCGCCACCGGCCTCGGCGCCACGCTGCAAGAGCGGCCGCCGAACCCGGGCCGCCTGACCGCCTTCTTCAAGCCCCTGCCCGAGGGCGGGCCCGAGGCGGTGGCGGCGCTGGGCCGGGTCTTCGACCTGGTCGCCCTGCAGCAGCCCCGGGAGGAGCCCGAGCATCGGGTCCGCAAGCTGCTGCGCGCGGTGCTCTTCCAGGCCGGCCGGCCGGTCCTGGTCGTGCCGCCCTCCGCCTCCGCCGAGCAGCCGGCCAGTCTGGGCCGGCGCCCGCTGATCGCCTGGAACGGCAGCGCGCGCTCGGCCCGGGCCGCCGCCATCGCGCGCAACTTCTTCGATGGCGCCAGGGAGATCGGCATCCTCTCGGTGCGGACCAGGAACGGCTCGGGCGCCTCGGCCCCCTCGGCCCCCTCGGCCTGGGACCTGGCCGACTACCTCGCCTGGCACGACATGGCGGCCAGCGTGATCGAGGTGGACCTGGGCAGTCACCGCCTGGGCGACGTCTTCCTGCGCGAGGCGGCGCGCTTCGGGGCCGACCTCCTGGTCATGGGCGCCTACGCCCAGAGCCCCTTCCGCGAGTCCCTGACCGGCGGCGTCACCAACTACGTCCTCGGCCACGCCGGGCTGCCGGTGCTGATGACCCATTAGGACGGGCAGGTTAGGACGGGCAGGTTAGGACGCGGTGGGGCCTCACTCGAAGGGCAGGCCGACGTAGTTCTCGGCCAGGGTCCTGGCCGCGGCGCGCGAGGAGGTGACGTAGTCCAGTTCGGCGAGCTGGACCCGGCCGCCGAAGCCGCTCTCCTCCGGGAAGCGGTGCAGCAGCGAGGTCATCCACCAGGAGAAGCGCTGCGCCTTCCAGATCCGCCTGAGGCAGGTCTCGGAATAGGCGTCGAGCAGGTCGTCGCGGCCTTCCTTGTAGTGCGCGATCAGGGCGCGTGACAGGTAGCGCACGTCGGCGGCGGCCAGGTTCAGGCCCTTGGCGCCGGTCGGCGGCACGATGTGCGCGGCGTCGCCGGCCAGGAACAGGCGGCCGAAGCGCATGGGCTCGGCGACGAAGCTGCGCATCGGGGTCACGCTCTTCTCGATCGAGGGACCGGTCTCCAGCCGCGCCGCCGCCTCGGCGTCCAGGCGCAGGCGCAGCTCGTCCCAGATCCGCTCGTCCGGCCAGTCGTCGAGCTGCTCGTCCGGGCTGCACTGGATGTAGAGCCGGCTGCGGCTCGGCGAGCGCATCGAGAAGAGCGCGAAGCCGCGCTCGTGCCGGGCGTAGATCAGCTCCGCCGAGACCGGCTTGGTGTCCGCCAGGATGCCCAACCAGGCGAAGGGATAGACCCGCTCGAAGGTGGCGATCGAGGCGGCGGGGACGCTGCGCCGGGAGATCCCATGGAAGCCGTCGCAGCCGGCGATGAAGTCGCAGCGCAGCTCCCGCTCGGCCCCGTCCGCGCGGTAGGTCAGGCGCGGCTGCGCGCCGTCGAAGTCGTGCAGGCGGACCCCCTCGGCCTCGAAGACCACCGCACCGCCGGCCGCCTCGCGGGCCCGGTTCAGGTCCTTGGTGACCTCGGTCTGGCCGTAGACCATGACCGCCTTGCCGCCTGTCAGATCCTCGAAGTCGATGCGGTGGCGCCGGCCGCCGAAGGCCAGCTCGATGCCGCCGTGGACCAAGCCCTCGCTGTGCAGCCTGTCGCCGACCCCGGCCGCGTCCAGCAGGTCGACCGTGCCCTGCTCCAGGACGCCGGCGCGGATCCGGCCCTCGACGTAGGCCCGGCTGCGCCGCTCCAGGACCACGCTCTCGATTCCCGCGAGGTGCAGCAGCTGCGACAGCAGCAGCCCCGAGGGCCCGGCCCCGACGATTCCGACCTGTGTGCGCATGGTGGTGTGCTCCCCTGTTAGGGTGTCTTGTCCTAGCGGCTTGGCGCCATTCTTCTTCCTCCCCCTTGAGGGGGGAGGACTGAGGTGGGGGTGGCGGCCGTAAGGCCGCACGAATGGTTCGGGCGTTCCCGCCCTGGGCCGGCTTCACCCCCCACCCTTCCCTCCCCCTCAAGGGGGGAGGGTCTTTTCGCATCGTCGAATGGGACGAGACTTCGCCCGCTTTCAACGCGCGGGACGGCCACGACCGGCAGAGCGGCCTCGACCGACGAGTGACCCCAAGACGAGCAGCGGGAAAACACCGGCATCTGACTCACCCCCCTACCCCGACAACAACCGCGGCACCGCGAGCGCCAGCACCGGCAGCGCCAGCAGCAGCGCGACCCGCAGGATCTCGACCGCGAAGAAGGGCATCACGCCCCGGAAGACCTGGCGCATGGAGGCGTTGTCGGCCAGGGTCGAGATGATGAAGACGTTGAGTCCCACCGGGGGCGTGATCAGCCCCAGCTCGACCACGATCAGCGCCAGGATGCCGAACCAGATCTTCAGCTCCTCGCTGCTCATGCCGTAGGCGGCGGTCGCGGCGGTGACGGCGTCGCCGCCGTTGAGGTCGACCAGCACCGGCCAGAAGAAGGGCACCACGACCAGGATCATCGCCAGCGACTCCATGAAGCAGCCGAGGACGATCAGCAGCGCCAGCATGGCGATCAGCACCAGCCAGGGGTCGAGGCCGCTACTCGCGGCCCAGCTCGCCAGGGCGCTGGGCAGGCCGGCGCGGGCGAAGAAGCCCTTCAGGATCTCGGCGCCGAAGAGGATGAAGTAGATCATCCCGGCGGTGACCGCGGTGTCGAGCAGCGACTGCCTGATCCCCCGAACGCCTAGCCCTTCCCCGCGCAGGCGCAGCAGCAGGCCGTAGGCCAGCACCGCGAAGACCCCGACCCCGGCCGCCGGCGTCGGGGTGAAGAGCCCGGCGCCCAGGCCCAGGATGATCGCGCCGAAGATCGCCACCACCGGAATCAGCCGCAGGATCGCCCGGCGCCGCGCCGCCGGTTCCAGGGCCGGCGCCGGCGGCGCGGTCTCGGGGCGCAGCCGCACCAGGACCGCGATCACCACCAGGAAGAAGCCGACCGCGATCAGGCCCGGCAGCAGCGCGGCCTGGAACATCTCGATGATCGAGGCCTCGACGATGATGGCGTAGACCACCAGCGCCACCGAGGGCGGGATCAGGATCCCCAGGGTGCCGCCGGCG
>JANQGU010000347.1 GCA_028282935.1 Kiloniellales bacterium | reverse complement strand
TCGTTGATCGAGCTTTCCTTCTCGATGTAGGTGTCGCTGCGCGGGACGTAGGCCTCGGGCTGGTAGTAGTCGTAGTAGGAGACGAAGTACTCCACCGCGTTGTCCGGGAAGAAGGTCTTCATCTCGCCGTAGAGCTGGGCGGCCAGGGTCTTGTTCGGCGCCAGGATCAGGCTCGGCCGGTTCAGCGTCGCGATGACGTGGGCCATGGTGAAGGTCTTGCCGCTGCCGGTCACCCCCAGAAGGACCTGCTCGCGCTCGTCCCGCGCCAGGCCGTCCAGCAGCTCGGCGATGGCCTGGGGCTGGTCGCCCGAGGGCTTGAACTCGGACTGCAGCAGGAAGCGCCCGGCCTGGGCGTCGGCGACCACGGCCTTGGTCGGAAAGGGGGCGAGGGAGGGACTTTCCATGCCCTCCTATATGCCCCCGGATCGCCCGCCGCGCCAGGGCCTAGGTGACGGGACCAGGGCCCAGGTGACAGGAATTGTCAGGAGAGGGCGGGCTTATACCAAGTCACTATCAACGCTCCTTGGTATTAGCCCGCGGCGCGAGGCGAGGCCTGCTGGCGGATCAGGCGGCGGCAGGCCGGCAGGCGCAGGCTCACCGTGGTGCCGTCGCCCTTGCGGCTCTCGATTCCGAGGCTGCCGCCGTGCAGCTTGATCATGGAGTTGCAGAGGGTCAGGCCGATGCCGCTGCCGCCCTGGCTCCGGGTCAGGCTGGACTGGGCCTGCCGGAAGGGCTCCATCGCGATGTCGAGCTCGTGCGGGGTCATGCCGATGCCGGTGTCGGAGATGTCGATGACGATCTCGCCCCTCTCGTCGACGCGGCCGTCGAGGCGGACGCTGCCGCCGCTCGGGGTGAACTTGATCGCGTTGGAGATCAGATTGTGCAGGACCTGGCGCAGGCGCACCTGGTCCGCCCAGATCTCGATCTCCTCCGCCCCGGGCTCGATGGCCAGGCTGACGCCCGCGCTCGCCGCCTTGTCCTCGAAGGCGCGCCGGCAGAGATCCAGCAGGGCGCCCAGGTTCATCTCGGTCTCCCGCAGGTCGACCTGTCCGGTCTCCAGGCGGGAGAGGTCGATCAGGTCCTCGATGATCCCGAGGAGCTGGTGTCCGCTGTTGTTCACGTCCTTGGCGTATTCCCGGTAGACCGGCGTGCCGAGCGGGCCGGCCTGCTCCTTGATCAGGATGTCCGAGAAGCCGATGATCGCGTTCAGCGGCGTGCGCAGCTCGTGGGACATGTTGGCCAGGAACTCGCTCTTGATCCGGTTCGCGGTCTCGGCCTGGAGCTTGGCCTCGCGCAGCTCGGCCTCGCGCCGCTTCAGCTCGGTGATGTCGAGGAAGAGCGCCAGGGTGCGGCCGCGGGCGCCGCGGTACTTCCGGGTCAGGACCCAGCGGTTGCTCTTGAACTGGAGTTCCGAGCCGGAGTCGAGCTCGCGATAGGCCTTCATGCGGGCCTGTACCCAGGCTTCCTTGTCTGCCTTGGCCTCCTCGATCTGCCCCCGTTCGGCGGCGGCGCGCATCAGGTCCTCGACCGTCGCGCCGTAGGTGATCAAGTCGGCGATCAGCGGGAACATCTCCTCGTACTTCTTGTTCCACAGGATCAGCCGGTCCCGCTCGTCGAGCAGGGCGAAGCCCTCCTCCATCGCTTCCAGGACCTCGGAGAGGCCGCGCTCGGCGAGGATCAGCTCGTTCTGCCGCTCCTTGAGGCCCGTGATGTCGCTGTAGATGCCGACCCGGTGCCCGTTCTCGGTCTGGCGTTCGCAGATCCGAAGCCAACGGCCGTCGGCAAGCTGCTGCTCGACCGCCTCGGTGCTCTGCGCGTGCTGAGCAAGGCGCTCGGCAAGCCAGGCCTCTTCGCGATCGACGGCCTGCGGGTATTCCTGCTTTGCCAGCCCGTCGCGCAGCAGGTCCTCGAAGCGCGCGCCCTCTTGGAAACCGCTCTCGCTCGCCGGGTGCATCTCCCGGAGCTGTCCGTTGCAGAGCACCAGCCGATCGTCCGGATCGAAGAGGACGAAGCCCTCGGGCAGGCATTCGATGGAGGCCCGCAGCAGCCGTCCCAGCCTCAGGTCGTCCGCGTCCGGCGCCGCAGAGCGGGTCTCCAGCCGCCACAGCCGCCACGACAGGACGACGCAGGCCAGGGCCAGGACCGAGCTGAGGATCGCGAGGCCCATCGGCTAGCCCAAGGCGTCCAGCGGAGGCGACCACCGCCGCGGGCGGCTGCGACAGGCAAGGTTCTGGCAGGGAGTGTCGGTCGGGCTAAGCAAGGCTCTGGCGGTCCATCCTGGATCTCGCTGAGGCGTGTGACGGCGCTCAGCGTAGCTGTCTCTCCCGCGATGGGCCGGTTCCGGCCAGCATCCTGCCGGCCTTGTCATGCCCGAGGTCATGGGAATATTTTCTGCGTGGCGACAGTCCGCTGGCGCGCTGGCGGAGACGGCCGGGAGAAGAGGTCGGCATCGTGATCCTCGTCGTTTGCTGCCCGGCGTGGCGTCGCCGCAGACTGGAGCGTGCTTGAGATCGTGGGAGGTTTGAGTAAAGATTCGTTTAACTTCAACTCCTTGCCAGGGTGTCGGAACGCTTTGAAAAAACGCGCATTTTTGTCCAGCCGGAAGCCTTGGGATTAGACATAAAGATATATATACCTCTGCTGTCTCGGCTCGTGCATGATCTAAAAGAAGTAACCCTTTAGGGGCATTCTGTTGCGGCCTCGACGGGGCAGCCGTCGTTCGGTCCGGAGGCCGAAAGGCGCCGAAACCCTGGGCATCTTTAGGTGGTCTACGCCTCGGCGGGATATAACTTGGGCGAGCACTCGGTCTTTGGTCGCTGGCGTAAACCTGGCCGGCAGCGCCGCTTGCGTGCAGCCTTGTGCCTTTTGGGTGAGGCGGGCCAATGCGGTCGTGCTCGAGATCCCGGACAAAGCGGCCCTGGATCCGCCGGAAAGAAAGGTGGCCCCGAGCGCCTTAGCTCGGGGCCGAGTCACGGCTCGGGAAAGTAAATCGTCAGATCTCGCCTTTGGACATGAGCCCGGCGATATGCTCCGCCTGGCGGATCGCTAGGGTGACGATGGTCAGGGTGGGGTTTTCCGCGCCGCCGGTGGTGAACTGGCTGCCGTCCGAGATAAAGAGGTTCCCGACGTCGTGGCTCCGGCCGAAGCGGTCGCAGACGCCGTCGCCCGGCTTCTCGCTCATCCGGCAGGTGCCCAGGTTGTGGGTCGAGGGATAGGGCGGCACCTCGTGAACCCGGTTCGCGCCCACGGCCTCGTAGACCGCGCCGCCCTGCTTGTAGGCGTGGTTGCGCATGGCGAGGTCGTTGGCGTGGTCGTCGAAGTGGACGTTGGGCACGGGCAGGCCGTACTGGTCCTTCTCGCTCTCGTGCAGGGTGATGGCGTTGCTTTCCTGCGGCATGTCCTCGCCGACCAGCCACATCCCGGCCATGTGGTCGTAGAGCTCCATGGC